>JBEIJS010000021.1:0-23105 GCA_040380105.1 Caulobacteraceae bacterium
ACTTGTTTTCGAAGCCATAAGCTACCGTCGGCTAACCACTCGCCACTAGCCACCAGCCACACCTCAGGCCTTGAACCCGCCGCCTCGTGAGTGCACTTGAGCGCCATGTTCATCCAGACCGAACCGACCCCGAACCCCAATGCGCTGAAATTCCTGCCCGGGCGCGATGTCGCGTCCGATCCGCGCGACTTTGTGAACCGTGAGGAGGCCGAGGCCTCGCCCCTGGCCGAGGCCCTGTTCGGGCTGGACGGCGTGGCGGGTGTCTTTTTCGGCTATGACTATATCTCGGTCACCCGGAGTCCCTCAGGGCCCGACTGGGCCGGGATCAAGGCGCCTGTGCTGGCGGCGATCATGGATCATTTCGTCTCCGGGGCACCCCTTCTGCGCGACGGATCGACGGCTGCCGCCTCCACAGCCGGCGAGGACACCGCGATTGTGCTGGAGATCAAGCAACTGCTCGACAGCCGCGTCCGCCCGGCCGTGGCCCAGGACGGCGGCGATATCCTGTTCGACACCTTTGACGAGGCGACAGGGGTGCTGACCCTGCGCATGCGCGGGGCCTGCGCCGGCTGCCCCTCCTCCACCGCGACCCTCAAATCCGGGGTCGAGCAGATGATGAAACACTACATCCCGGAAGTGACCTCGGTCGAACAGGTGATCTGACTTTTTGGTGCGCTATCGTTCGCCGCGCGGCGGCTCACTGCCTGAGCGCGATCGCGCCTGAAACGAATCTGTCCTCGCTTCCGGGGCCGGTCGGCGCCATCATCGGCCCATGCCCCGGTTCCAGAGTGACAGCGACGTCCGGCGTCTTGGCGAAGCCCTGGCGGCCCTGCGACGTGACCGCGCGCTCTCGCAGGCCGAGGCGGGCCGGAGGGCCGGCATGACGAGCCAGGGCTGGGGCCTGTACGAGACAGGCAAACGATCCGGCCTGTTTCGTCCCGACGTCCAGCGCCGGCTGACGGCGGCGCTCGACGCGTCACCGGCGGATCTGCACCCGCCCGGGCCCCCCGCCCTTCCCGGCATGGCCAGTGAGGGCCGACCCTTTGTCCATGCGGCCGGTCCGGTCCGGCGCCTGCCGTTGTCGAATGACGACCTCGCCCCCTGGGGGGTTTCGGGCGTGGTCGTGGAATATGAGCCCGGTCGCTGGCCTCGCCGCGACCAGGGCTGTGTGATCGAAATGGCGGACGGGGCGCTTCGGGTGCGGGTCTATGAACAGGCCGATGCCGAGACCCTGACCGTGCGCGGCGGTCCGGGCGGTCTCGGGACCCTGGAACGGATCGCCCGCTCCGACACCCGAACCGTTTCTGCTGTCACGGCCCGGCTGGAGCCGTGATGAAACGAAAAGGTTGCAACGTTTTCGTTTCCATGAAACGATCTGCGCTCGAAAGGGAGCGGAGAGACAGCCATGGCCAGGATCGGCGGACGGGACGAGGTGGACGTCTATGTCGGCGCGCGCATCGGGCTGCGGCGTTCGGCGCTCGGCCTGTCCCAGAGCGCACTGGCCCAGCAGCTCGGCATCAGCTTCCAGCAGGTCCAGAAATACGAAACCGGCCAGAATCGCATCTCCGCCTCGCGGCTGCACCGGGCGGCGACGGTTCTCGGAACCTCGGTGGAGACCTTCTTCCCTCCGGTCGAGACGGCGCGCGGCGCGGCCGACGAAAGCTGGCGGCAGATGCGCTTCATCACGGCGACGGCCGAAGGCCGCACCGTGGCCGCAGAGTTTCCCCTGATCGGGAACCGCGACCTTCGCCGGGCGGTGGCCCGGATCGTTCATGGCCTGGCCCGCGAGGCCTGAGAGCCTGTGGCTCCGGGGGGGCGTCATGAAACTTATGGTCGTCGACACATCGCTCGGCCTGTGCACGGTCGGAGTGTTCGAGGTCGACAGCGCGGGCGCGCCTTGTCTGGGCCTGCGGTCGGAGCCGATGACCAAGGGTCACTCCGAGCGGATCGCCGGCTTCGCCCGCGACGCCGCCGCCGCGGCGGGGGTGTCGTTCGCCCAACTCGACCGGATCGGGGTGACGGTCGGTCCCGGCTCCTTCACTGGCCTGCGGGTCGGCCTGGCCTTTGCCCAGGGACTGGCCGCGGCGCTGGACCGGCCCCTGGTCGGCATTTCAGGGCTGGATGCGCTCGAGGCATCAGCCGGTGAGGCTGCGGAGGTTGCGGCCCTGATCGATGCGCGGCGCGGACAGGTCTATGCGCGCTTCTGGCGCGACGGCGCAGCGGACGGCCCGGCCGAGGCCTTGACGCTCGAGGCGGCGGCGGGCCGGATTGCGACCCTGGCCGACGGTGCGGTCCTGATCGGCTCCGGCGCCCCCCTGTTTGCGGAGGTCGCTGGGGGCCGGACGGTCGTGGCCCCGGAGGGCCCGGCGCCCGAGGCCCTGGCCCGGCTGACGGCGGCCGCGGATCCGGCCCTGGCCCCGGCCCGACCGCTTTATCTGCGCGCGCCCGACGCCACCCCGCCCACCCGCCTGCCCGGGCAGGCCCGCGGACCGGCCCGGTGACCGGCCCGGTGACCGGCGACACGCCCGCCCGTCTGGCAGGGATCCATGCGGCGGCCTTTCCGGCGCCGTGGGACGCTGCGGCCCTGGCCGATCTGCTGACCCGGGCCGGGGTGTTCGCGATCGAGCAGCCGGACGGCTTCATCCTGTTGCGCACGGTCGCCGATGAGGCGGAGATCCTGACCCTGGCCGTCCATCCACAGGCCCGTCGGCGCGGTCTCGGGGCCCGGCTGGTCGGTGAGGGCGCGACCGAAGCGGCGGCGCGCGGCGCGACGCGGCTGTTCCTTGAGGTCGCTGACGACAACGCCGCGGCCCTTGCGCTCTATGCCCGGGCAGGCTTCTCCGAGGCGGGTCGCCGGCCGGGATACTATGCCCGTCCTGACGGGGGTCGGCAGGATGGGTTGATCCTGGCCCTAAACTTGCCGGTGAAGCTTCCCTAGCGCGGCCCGCCCGCCTATTCTTGCCGCCATGGACCGGATCGAGAAACTCTGCGCCGACCGCGGCATGCGCATGACCGAGCAGCGGCGGGTTATTGCGCGCGTCCTGTCCCATGCCGACGACCATCCGGATGTCGAGGAACTGTACCGCCGCGCGTCCGCCATCGACCCGCACATCTCGATTGCCACCGTCTATCGCACCGTCCGCCTGTTCGAAGAGGCCGGCGTGGTCGAGAAACACGATTTCGGCGATGGTCGCAGCCGCTATGAGGAAGCCGGTGACGACCACCACGATCATCTGATCGACACCCGGACGGGCGAGGTCATCGAATTCTTCGACGCCGAGATCGAACGGCTGAAATCCGAGATCGCCGAGCGACTGGGGTTTGAACTGGTCGGCCACAAGCTGGAGCTCTACGGCAAGGCCATCGCCGGGGCCGAACCGTCCAAGCGCGAGGGCCTGATCTTCAGCCGCACCGCACGCCGGGTTGATCCGGACAAGCTGGACGTCTGAGTCTGGTCGCGGTCAGAAGGCTCCGCCTTCCTGACCGGATGTGGCCCGGCGCTTCGTTCCGGTAGCTTGCCGCGCGTCGTCGCGCTATTTACCCAGCCCCATGACCGAAACCCTCACCTCGCCGCAGGACCCGCAGGTCGCGCCCAAACGCCTGTTCATCAAGACCTACGGCTGCCAGATGAATGTCTATGACAGCGAGCGCATGGCCGATGTGCTGCGCCCGCTGGGCTATGCGACGACGGATACGGCCGAGGGTGCCGATTTCGTCATCCTCAACACCTGCCACATCCGCGAGAAGGCGGCCGAAAAGGTCTATTCCGAACTCGGCAAGTTGCGGGCCATGAAGGAAGAGCGGTCTGCGGCAGGGCAGGGGGCCATGACCATTGCCGTGGCCGGCTGCGTCGCCCAGGCCGAGGGCGAGGAGATCATGCGCCGGCAGCCGGCTGTCGATCTGGTGGTCGGGCCCCAAGCCTATCATCAGCTGCCGGAACTTCTGACCCGAACCGCGCGGGCGCGGGGCGAGCGGATCGGTGCCGATTTCGCCCCGGTCGACAAATTCGACGCCCTGCCACAGGCCCGTGGTGTCGACGGTCCGACTGCGTTCCTGACCGTGCAGGAGGGTTGCGACAAATTCTGCACCTTCTGCGTCGTGCCCTATACGCGCGGGGCCGAATGGTCGCGGCCGGTCGCGGCGGTGCTGGCCGAGGCGCGGGAGCTGGCCGGGAAGGGGGTGCGCGAGGTCACCCTGCTGGGCCAGAACGTCAACGCCTATGACGGGGAGGGGCCGGACGGTGCGCCCTCGACCCTGGCGCGGCTGGCCCATGCCCTGGCCGACATCCCCGGCATAGACCGGATCCGCTATACCACCAGCCATCCCAATGACATGAGCGACGACCTGATCGCGGCCCATGGTGAGCTGGAGGCCCTGATGCCGTGGCTGCACCTGCCGGTGCAGTCCGGCTCCGATCGCATCCTGCGGGCGATGAACCGCAAGCACGGACGGGCGAAATATTTCGACCTGATCGACCGCGTCCGGTCGGCGCGGCCAGACATCGCCCTGTCGGGGGATTTCATTGTCGGCTTCCCCGGCGAGACCGACGCCGATTTCGAACAGACGATGGATCTGGTCCGGCGCGTCCGTTACGCCTCGGCCTTCTCCTTCATGTATTCGCCACGCCCCGGCACACCCGCCGCCGGCATGGCCGGACAGGTGCCGGCCGAAGTTGCGCGCGAACGCCTGCATGCGCTGCAGGCCCTGTTGTGGGAGCAGCAGACCGCTTTCAACGTCGCCATGGCCGGACGGACCATGGATGTCCTGTTCGAGAAGAAGGGCCGTCAGCCCGGTCAGGCCATCGGCCGCTCGCCCTGGCTGCAGTCCGTGCATGTCGATGACGCCGATCATCTGATCGGCCGGATCGTTCGGGTGGAGATCGAACACGGCCAGCAGAATTCGCTGAAGGGCCGTCTGGCCGAACCCGGTCAGCCTTCAGCGGCGACTCCTCATTCGGCGGGCGCGGTGCCGCAAGAGCGTATCCATGGCGCGTGAGAGTGAGTTCCTGGCCCTCGGCGACCTGGCCCTGCGGGCCGTCATCGGCCCCGGCAGCCGGCACCTGGCCCTGATCGAGGACCGGTTCAAGGTGCTGGTCGAGACCCCCGGCAGCGGCGTTTCGATCAATGGCTCGGCCCGCGACCGGGCCCAGGCCAAACGGGTCATCGAAACCCTGGCCGACCGTGCCGATGCCGGTGCCGAGATCACCGAGGCCGATGTCCGCACGGCCCTCGGCGCGGCCATGGCCCAGCCCCGGGCAGGGCAGGGGAGTGTGGCGCCCGATGCCATTGCCCTGCCGGTCGGCCGACGCGGGGCCATTGCGCCCAAGACGGCGGCCCAGGCCAACTATCTGGCCCTGCTCGCCAGTCGGGAACTGACCTTCGGCGTCGGTCCGGCCGGGACGGGCAAGACCTTTCTCGCGGCCGCCTATGGCGCCTCCCTGCTGCGACGGGGGCAGGTGGACCGGCTGGTCATCACCCGGCCGGCGGTCGAGGCGGGCGAGAAGCTGGGCTTCCTGCCGGGCGATCTGAATGAAAAGGTCGATCCCTATCTGGCCCCGATCTGGGAGGCGCTGAACGACATCCTCGGCCCCGATGACGTGCGCCGGCGGCGCGACAAGGGCGAGATCGAGGCGGCGCCGATCGCCTTCATGCGGGGCCGCACCCTGGCCCACGCCTATGTCATCGTCGACGAGGCCCAGAATACGTCGCGCCTGCAGATGAAGATGGTCCTGACCCGGCTGGGTGAGGGCGCGCGCATGGTGGTGACCGGCGACCCGTCCCAGGTCGATCTGCTGAATCCGCGGGATTCCGGCCTGAAGCACGCCCTGCGCATCCTTCAGGACGTCAAGGGTGTCGGGGTCCAGCGGTTCGAGGCCCAGGACGTGGTCCGCCATGCCATGGTCGAGCGGATCGTGCGGGCCTATGACGCCGATGCCGCCAGCCGGCGCCCCGCCGCCGATCTCGAGGACCCCGACCTGTGATCGAGGTCGAGATCGAGGACGAGGCCTGGACCGCCGCCTTGCCGGATGCGGTCGCGGTGGTCGAGCGGGCGGCCACGGTGGCCCTGGGGGCGGTCACTGGCGACGTCGTCGTGCTTCTGACGGACGATGCGGCCGTGCACGATCTCAACCTCCGTTTCCGTGACCGGGACCGGCCGACCAATGTCCTGTCCTTTCCGGCGGCGGAGAGCGCTGCGCCGCATCTGGGTGATCTGGTGCTGGCCCATGGTGTCTGTGCCGCCGAGGCTGCGGCCCAGGGCAAGAGTCTGGCGGATCATGTGACGCATCTGACGGTCCACGGCGTGCTTCACCTGCTGGGCCGGGATCATGTCGACGCGGTCGAGGCCGAGGCGATGGAAGCCGAGGAGCGAACCCTTCTTGCCAGCCTTGGCGTCGCGGACCCATACAGGCCCCATGACCCTGCTCACGGCGACGCTTGACGATGACGGCCCGCGCGCGCGGCTGATCCTGCGCTTCGGCCGGATCGGCCTGGCGCTGGCTGCGGGTGCGGCGACGGCCCTGGCCCATCCGCCGTTCGGCTTCCTGCCGGGCCTGCTCGGCTATGCCCTGTTGATGTTCCTCGCCGAGCGCGCGACCTCGGTGCGCGGCGGCTTCTGGATGGGCTGGCTCGCCGGCTTCGCCTATTTCTTCATCAGCTGCTGGTGGGGGGCTGAGGCCTTCCTCATCAATCCGGCCCAGGCCTGGATGGCGCCCTTTGCGGCCAGTCTTCTGCCGATCGGCCTCGGCCTGTTCTGGGGCACGGCAACGGCCCTCTACCGTCGGTTCCTGCCGGGCGGGGTCGGGCGGCCCCTGTTCTTCGCCGCCCTGTTCTGCCTGCTGGAGTGGCTGCGCGGTCACGTCCTGACCGGCTTCCCCTGGAACCCGGCGGGAGCCAGCTGGAAGGCCGGGTTTGGAGTATCGCAGTTCGCGGCCGTCGCCGGCGTCTACGGTCTCAGCTTCATCACCGTAGCGGCGGCCGCCGCCTTCGGCCCCCTGCTGGGGGCGGGCCCCCGCGAGGAGCGTATCGCGGCGGCGGTGCTGGGTGTCCTGGCCATCGCGGGTCTGGTCACCGGCGGGGCATTGCGATTGTCGCAGGCCAGGCTGGAGTTAACCGCGACCGTGGTCCGCATTGTTCAGGCCGATGTTGACCAGGAGTCGAAATGGACGCCTGAGGCCTATCGCGGCATCGTCGACCGCTATGTCAATCTGACCGCCCGACCGGGTGCGGCCCTGCCCGATCTGATCATCTGGCCCGAGGGTGCCTTGCCGGCTTCGGCCAACCGGGTGTTCGCGCCCGGCTCGCCCGAGGCAGCGGCCATCGCCCGCGCGGTTCAGCCCGGCCAGAGCCTGATCATGGGGCTGGGCCGGGGTCTTGCCGATCCCTCGGCCCCCGGGGGCGAGCGCTATTTCAACAGCCTGTTCGTGCTGACGGACGAGGGCGGCGACGGGCTCCGGATCAGCGCCGTCTATGACAAATACCGGCTGGTCCCGTTCGGTGAATTTCTGCCGGCGGGCGGCCTGCTGGGGGCCCTTGGCGCGCGCAGCCTGACCCATATGCCGACCGACTTCAGCCCGGGCCCCCGACCGGCGCCCATCGACATTCCGGGTGTGCCGCGGGCGCAACCGCTGATCTGCTACGAGAGCCTCTATCCGGGCTTCACGCCTGCCGCTGCCGGGCGACCGGAGTGGATCGTCAACATCTCCAACGATGCCTGGTTCGGGCGCAGCTCCGGGCCGATCCAGCACCTGAACCTGGCCAGCTATCGGGCCATCGAGACGGGTTTGCCGGTGGTGCGGTCCACGCCCACAGGCGTCTCCGCCATGATCGATCCCTGGGGGCGGGTGATCGACGATCAGCGGCTGGAGCCCGGCGAGAGCGGCGTCATCGACGCCCGGCTGCCCAGGCCGACGACGAAGACGCTCTACGGGCGCTTCGGTGACCTGCTGTTCTGGCTGGCTGTGCTGGCCGGACTGGCGACCGCCGTGCCGTGGGCCCGGTTGCGTGGTCTCCAGCGGGCCGAAGCGACCGGTTGATTCGTTCCATGCCGACCCAATTTCCCGCCTGACGAGTGTTTCGGAGCCGATTGCGCAACCGTTGCTGAGCGTGGCGGGGCCGTTTTCGTAATTTTTGATGACAGGGACGAATCGCAAGCGCATTCAGGCTCGGCTCGATGAAACCGAAGGGTAAGCGGACGATGGCGAGAGGTAAGGGCGAGGATGGTCCTCATCCCGTAGACCGGCATGTAGGCCGGCGTGTGTGCGAGAAGCGTCTCGCGCTCGGATACAATCAAAGCGATCTGGGCCGGGCGCTCGGCCTGACGTTTCAGCAGATCCAGAAATACGAAAAAGGTGCCAACCGGATTTCGGCATCCAAGCTCTGGGACATCGCAAGGTTCTTCAAGGTCGATATCGGCTATTTCTTCGAAGGCCTCACCGGTGCCCAGATCGCGGGCATGGCCGAGGGCGGCAGTGATTTCGAGCACGATTTTCCGGCCACCCGCTACACCATCGAGATCAGCCGTCTGGCTCCCCAGCTGTCGACCCGACAGCAGAAGCTGGCCCTGGAGCTGATCCGTGAATTGGCTGAGCGCAGCGAGACGGACGAGGCCTGACTCTTGCCGGATCCGGCCATTATCCCCCCGAAGGCTGCGCCCGTCGTCGCCCGAAATCCGGAGCGGCAGCCTTCTGCTCGTCCCAGTAGGCGGCGCCGTCGCGCGGCTTGAACATGGTCTTGGCGATGCCGTCGCGTGATACGACGGCAAAGGTGTTGGTCGAGGCCTGATACAGCAGCACGTCGCCGTTGGGACGCTCCACCCGGTCTGTTCCGGCCGGTGGACGGGTCGTGAAGGCCCGGACCTTGGCCAGATAGTCCTCGGCCGTCGCTGCGCCGAAATCGGCACCGTTTCGCTCGAACAGCCGCGCGGTCTTGGCGTCGACCGTTTCGCGCCGGTTGGCGGTCAGGCCGGGCTGCGGCCCTTCCTTTACGACCCTTGTGCCCCCCGCCCCGGTTCCGGCTTCGGCCCCGGATCCGGCCCCGGCCGCAGTGAGCGCCGCCTCCGACCCGTCGCCCGACCGATCCCGGGTCTCTACAGCCGAGCCGCCATTGCCGCATGCGGTCAGGCCCAGAAGCGCCGCCGCAATCCATATCCTGCCCTGCCAGTTCGCCATCACGGCCTCCTTTGGTTGTGCTGAACGGACAGGAAGATAACCACAGGTCATCTGTTCGTGCAATGTTCCTGATTGCCCGGACCCCTCTCGACGCCGCCCGGTCCCGTCGCTAGACCGTCGACATGACCCCAGCCTCGCTGTCCGGACGCAAGATCCTGCTGATCGTCGGCGGCGGCATCGCCGCCTACAAGGCGCTGGAGCTGGTGCGCCTGCTGAAAAGGGGCGGGGCGGAGGTCATGAGCGTACTGACCGCAGCCGGTGCTGCGTTTGTGACTCCGATGTCCCTGGCCGCCCTGACGGGCCATCCTGTGCGCAGCGAACTGTTCATGCCGGACGACGAGACGGCCATGGGCCATATCGAGCTGTCGCGCTGGGCCGATCTGGTGGTCGTGGCGCCGGCGACCGCGGGGTTGATCGCCAGGGCGGCCAATGGAATGGCCGACGACCTGGCCTCGACCACCCTGCTGGCCACTGACAAGCGGGTGCTGCTGGCCCCGGCCATGAATGTGCGGATGTGGCAGCATCCGGCGGTGCAGGCGAACATGGCGCGGCTGAAGGCCTTCGACGGCTTCCACGGCGTGGCCGTGGTCGGACCCGACGAGGGTGAAATGGCCTGTGGTGAGTTCGGTCCCGGCCGGATGGCCGAGCCGGCGGCGATCCTGGGCGCGATCGAGGCCTTGCTGGCCGGTCCGGGCGGGCGTCCCCTGGCCGGGCGCCGGGCCGTGGTGACCGCCGGTCCGACTTTCGAGCCGATCGACCCTGTGCGGGGCCTGACCAATCGCTCCAGCGGCAAACAGGGCTATGCCATCGCCGAAGCCCTGGCCCGTCTGGGGGCGCAGGTGACGCTGGTGTCCGGACCGGTCGCCCTGGCCGCGCCGGTCGGCGTCGAGCGCGTGTGGGTCGAGACCGCGCGCGAGATGCAGGCGGCCGTGGCCTCGGCCCTGCCGGCGGATATTGCCGTGATGAGCGCGGCGGTCGCCGACTGGCGCGTCGACGGCGTCGCCTCGGGCAAGATCAAGAAGGCCCCCGGCGGTCCGCCGTCCCTGTCCCTGATCGAAAACCCCGACATCCTCGCGGGCATTTCCGCGCCCGGGAAGAAGCGGCCGAAACTGGTGGTGGGCTTTGCCGCCGAAACGACCGACCTCGAGGCCAACGCCCGCTCCAAGCTGTCGCGCAAGGGCTGCGACTGGATCGTCGGCAATGACGTCTCCGACGATGTCTTCGGGGCGGACGGCAATACGGTCACCCTGTTCACCCGCACCGGCACGGCCGAGACCTGGCCGCGCCAGTCCAAGGCCGAGGTGGCGAGAAAGCTCGCCGCCCGCATCGCCGATCACTTCAAGTCCTGAAAGCCGCGCCCGCATGACCACCGTCCGCGTCGAACGCCTGCCCCATGCCGAAGGTCTGCCCCTGCCGGCCTATGAGACCGGCGGCTCGGCCGGGATGGACCTGCGCGCGGCGGTGCCGGAAAACGCGCCGATGACGCTGGAGCCGGGCGCGCGCGCCCTGGTCCCGACAGGGCTGAAGATCGCCCTGGAGGCCGGATATGAAGCCCAGGTGCGGCCCCGCTCGGGCCTGGCCCTGAAGCACGGCCTGACCTGTCTGAACTCGCCCGGCACCATCGACAGCGACTATCGCGGCGAGGTCGGGGTCATCCTGATCAACCATGGACAGGACCCGTTCGTGATCCGCCGCGGCGAACGCATCGCCCAGATGGTCATTGCCCGCCATGAGCAGGCGGCCCTGGTCGAGGTCGAAGCGCTCGATGAAACCGCGCGCGGCGCGGGCGGCTTCGGTTCGACGGGGCGCTAGGGCCGCCGGGTCTTCCGTCAGGCCTGCCGGAACCCCAGCACATCCTGCATGTCGTAAAGGCCCGGCTTGCGGCTGCGGACCCAGGCGGCGGCGGCGACGGCACCCCTGGCGAACAGGGACCGGTCGATGGCTGAATGGCTGAGTGTCAGGGTTTCGTCTTCCGACGCGAACAGCACCGTATGCTCGCCGATGACGCCGCCGGCGCGCAGGGAGGCAAAGCCGATCCTGCCGGTTTCCCGCACCCCGGTGATGCCGTCATAAGGCGCGGAGCGGACGTCGGCCAGGTCGACGTCGCGGCCGCTGGCGGCGGCCTCGCCCAGCATCAGGGCGGTGCCGGACGGTGCGTCGGACTTGCGGCGGTGATGGGTCTCCAGAACCTCGATATCCCAGTCGGCAGCATCGAGCCGCTGGGCGGCGTGTTCCACCAGCCCGATCAATATGTTGACTCCCAGCGAGAAATTTCCGCTGCGGACGATGGCGATCTTCTCGGCCGCCTCGTGGATTTCGGCCTCCTGTTCGGCCGTGAGTCCGGTCGAGCCGATGACCAGGGCCGGACCGCCACGTTCGGCGCAGGTCCGGGCCAGCTCGACCGAGGCGTCCGGGGTCGAGAAGTCGATGATCACGTCGCACAGCGACAGGTCGGGGATCTCGCCCCGGTCGAAACGGGCCGCGACGACCACGTCCTCGCGCGCGTCCAGAACGGTCGAAACCGCCCGGCCCATACGGCCGCGGGCTCCGGAGATGCCGGCGTGAAAGATGGCGCTCAACTCGGACCCCTGTCAGTTCTCTCGTATTGTGAAGCGTTTCTCCCCGACCGTCATCCTCGGGCTTGACCCGGGGATCAGATGCGGCGGCGCGCTGTGCGCCGGGCACGGCCCTCCCGCTGCTGTCAGCCTGACTATCGACCGAGGACGTGACGGTCTGGCCCTCGGGTCAAGCCCGAGGGTGACGGCGGTTACTGCGGTGTGTCCGAGCCCAGAATGTCAGCCCAGAAGCGTTTGGCCTTGCCGGTGAAGGATGAGTTTCGCGGCGTCTGGCTCTCGCCCAGCGAGGCCGCCAGCTCCTGAAGCAGGGCCTTCTGCTGCGCCGTCAGATCGGTCGGGGTCTCGACGAACAGCTCGACCACCAGGTCGCCGCGGTTCTTGCCGTTGAGGTGCGGCATGCCCTTGCCCTTGATCCGGACCGTCTTGCCGGTCTGGGACCCGGCAGGGACGTTGACCGGTGCACGGCAGCGGCCGTCGCAGGCCTCGGAGGTCAGGCAGGGTGCCTCGATCTCGCCGCCCAGCGCCGCTGTCGTCATGGGTACGGGCACGGTGACCAGCAGGTCGAGATTGTCCCGCTCGAACAGTTCGTGGGGCGTCACCGAGATGAAGACATAAAGATCGCCGCGCGGGCCGCCGCGCGTGCCCGCGTCGCCCTCGCCCGACAGGCGGATGCGCGAGCCGTCGTCGACCCCGGCCGGGATCTTGAGCTGCAGCTTGCGGTTCTTGCGCACCTGGCCGTGGCCCGCGCAGCCGGTGCAGGTGTCCGCCGCCGAGAGGCGCGAACCCTGCCCGCCGCAATGGGGGCATGTCCGCTCGACCTGGAAGAAGCCGTTGGCCGAGCGCACACGGCCGGCACCCTGGCAGGTGGAGCAGGTCGTCGCCCTGGCACCCTTGCGGGCTCCGGAGCCCTCGCAGGTTTCGCAGGCGGCGGTGGTCGGGACCGCGATCTCGACGTCGGAGCCCTTGTAGGCCTGCTCCAGGGTGATCTCGAGGTCGTAGCGCAGGTCCGAGCCGCGGCGCGGACCATGCTGGCGCGCCCCGCCACCGCGGCCGCCGAACACATCGCCGAAGGCGTCGCCGAAGACCTGGGAGAAGATGTCGTTGACGTCGGTGAAGCCCTGGCCCTGACCCCCGAACCCGCCGCCTCCGCCATTGACCCCGTCATGGCCGAACCGGTCATAGGCGGCGCGCTTCTGCTCGTCGGAGAGCACCGAATAGGCTGCAGAAATCTCCTTGAACCGGGCCATGGAGTCCTCGGACCCGCCGTTACGGTCAGGATGGTGCAGCATCGCCAGCTTGTGATAGGCCGACTTCAGCCCGGCGGCGTCGATGGTCCGCTCGACCCCCAGAACCTCGTAATAGTCACGCGTCGCCATGTGGCGTTCGTCCCCTTACCCTGCCGCCGGTCGACGCCTCTTTTCGGGCGACGGGCCGGATCGGCTGATCCGGGCTGACATGGGTGCCCGGTCCGATGATGCAAGTTTGCATTCTTCCCCGGAGCGAAGCGCCTGGGAGGGGGACCGCGAAGCGGTGGACGGGCGGCTGCTCCGGGCGCGACCCTGAAAGGGACCGTGCGACGGAGCCGCCCCTCCACCCTCCTTCGGATGGTGCCCCTCCCCTGAAGGGGAGGAATGCTTCAGCTTACGCGCTCTTCTTTCCGTCGTCGTCGCCCGGGACTTCCTCGAATTCGGCGTCGACCACGCCGTCGTCGGCGGTGGCCGTGGCGTCATCGCTGTCGCCGGTGCCCGGCTGGGAGGCGTACATGGCCTCGCCCAGCTTCATCGAGGCCTGGACCAGGGTATTGGTCTTCGCCCGGATGTCTTCCGGATCCGTACCGTCCTTCGCCGTCTTCAGGTCGGCCAGGGCGGTCTCGATGGCGGCCTTCTCGTCGGCCCCGACCTTGTCGCCGTGCTCGGCCATGGCCTTTTCGGTCGAGTGGATCAGGCTGTCGGCGGCATTGACCGCCTCGACCATCTCCTTGCGGGCCTTGTCGGAGGCGGCGTTGGCCTCGGCTTCCTTGACCATTTTTTCGATGTCGGCGTCCGAGAGGCCGCCGTTGGCCTGGATGCGGATCGACTGTTCCTTGTTGGTCGCCTTGTCCTTGGCTGTGACATGGACGATGCCGTTGGCGTCGATGTCGAAGGCGACCTCGATCTGCGGCATGCCGCGCGGTGCCGGCGGAATGCCCATCAGGTCGAACTGGCCCAGGACCTTGTTGTCGGCCGCCATGGGGCGCTCGCCCTGGAAGACCCGGATGGTCACGGCCGACTGGTTGTCGTCAGCGGTCGAGAAGGTCTGGCTCTTCTTGGTCGGGATGGTGGTGTTGCGCTCGATCAGCGGGGTGAAGACGCCGCCCAGGGTCTCGATGCCCAGGGTCAGCGGGGTCACGTCCAGCAGCAGCACGTCCTTGACGTCGCCCTGAAGGACGCCGGCCTGAACAGCGGCACCCAGGGCCACCACCTCATCGGGGTTGACGCCCTTGTGCGGCTCCTTGCCGAAGAATTTCTTCACCGCTTCCTGGACCATCGGCATGCGGGTCATGCCGCCGACCAGGACCACTTCATCGATGTCCGAGGCCTTGAGGCCCGCGTCCTTCAGGGCCTTGGCGCAGGGTTCGATGGTGCGCTGGACGAGGTCCTCGACGAGGGCCTCCAGCTTGGCGCGCGAGAGCTTGATGTTCAGGTGCAGCGGGCCTGAGGCGTTCATGGTGATGAACGGCAGATTGACCTCATACTGGCTGGTGGAGCTGAGCTCCTTCTTGGCCTTTTCGGCCTCTTCCTTGAGGCGCTGCAGGGCCAGTTTGTCGGACCGCAGGTCGACGCCCTGTTCCTTCTTGAACTCGTCGGCCAGATAGTCGACCAGACGCAGGTCGAAGTCCTCGCCGCCGAGGAAGGTGTCGCCATTGGTCGACTTCACCTCGAACACGCCGTCGCCGATCTCGAGGATCGAGACGTCAAAGGTGCCGCCGCCGAGGTCGTAGACGGCGATCTTCTGACCGTCGTTCTTGTCCAGTCCATAGGCGAGGGCGGCTGCCGTCGGCTCGTTGATGATGCGCAGGACTTCGAGACCGGCGATCTTGCCCGCGTCCTTGGTCGCCTGACGCTGGGCGTCGTTGAAATAGGCCGGAACGGTGATGACGGCCTGGGTCACGGTCTCGCCGAGATAGGTCTCAGCGGCCTCCTTCATCTTGCCGAGGGTGAAGGCAGAGATCTGCTGGGGCGAATAATCCTTGCCGTTGGCGCGCACCCAGGCGTCGCCGGTCGGTCCCTTGACGATCTCATAGGGGACCATGTTCTTGTCCTTGGCCACCACCGGATCATCGAACGAGCGGCCGATCAGGCGCTTGATGGCGAAGAAGGTGTTGGTCGGGTTGGTCACGGCCTGGCGGCGGGCCGGCTGACCCACCAGGGTCTCGCCGCCGTCCTGGATGGCGATGACGGAGGGCGTGGTGCGGTTGCCCTCGGCGTTCTCGATGACCTTGGGGTTCTTGCCGTCCATGACGGCCACGCACGAGTTGGTGGTGCCCAGGTCGATGCCGATGATCTTGGCCATTGGTGGTCTTTCACTCCATTTCAGCGGGCGATGCGGCGGCCTTTTAGAGCGAAGCGCCGCGCGTGACCGCCCCCGGTGTCAGGGTCTTTGGTCGGTTGGTACGATTCCGGCCACAAAGCCCCACAAGCGGCGGGGTTTCAGGGCGGTTGAGGCCGATATGGGAAACACCCCACCCGCCGCAAGTCCCAAAGAGCCCTGACGCACAATTCAGCCGTCATGGCCCGTCAGATGCCGACCGGCCAGGGCAAGGGCTGGCCTTGCCATCCGGGTTCACTGACGGCCGGGTGCTGACGCGCTTCAACGCCAGGGCCTGTTTCCACGACACGTGCTGATTTCAGGCGCGCCAATGCGCGGCTTGAGCGCCGGAGGGGCTGCTCCTACCTTGGCGCATGGGTTCGGCGCGCGCGATCGATACGGGTATGGAGGGTTTCCGGCTCTGGCCGGGAGCCCTTTGCGCGACGGCACAGTCGGGGTTGCTGGCAGGGGTGCTGGCGGCCGTTGAACAGTCACCCTTTTTCCGGCCCGTAACGCCGGGCGGGCGGCCATTTTCGGTCGAGATGACCAATCTCGGCCCCTTGGGGTGGGTCTCGGACCGGGCGGGGTACCGATACCAGCCGACGCATCCGG
This sequence comes from Caulobacteraceae bacterium, assembly GCA_040380105.1. Lineage (GTDB taxonomy): Bacteria > Pseudomonadota > Alphaproteobacteria > Caulobacterales > Caulobacteraceae > Brevundimonas. Next base: position 15,922 of record JBEIJS010000021.1, read on the forward strand.
TGACCGGTGCGCCCTGGCCGTCCATGCCGGAGACCCTGCTGACACTCTGGAGCGACCTGACCGGCTGGCCCGATCCGCCGGACGCCTGTCTGGTCAACCTCTACCGGGGCGAGGCGAGGATGGGGCTGCATCAGGACCGCGACGAACAGGACCTCCGCGCGCCCGTGCTGTCGATCTCGCTGGGTGATGCCGCGGTGTTCCGGATCGGCGCGGCGGAGGGCGGGCCAACGCGGACGGTGCGGCTGGCCTCGGGCGATGTCTGCGCCCTGACCGGTCCGGCGCGGCTGGCGCGGCACGGGATCGACCGGGTCATCGCCGGCTCCTCGACCCTGGTTCCGGGGGGCGGCCGGATCAATCTGACCCTCCGCCGGGCGCGTTAGGCCGTTCGTCGGCCTGGTTGGCGCGGGTCGAAAGGTTCATCACGGCGAACACGACGGGCCACAGCGGACACAACGGGACCTGTGCGGTGGTCGCGTGTGTCGATCCTTCCTGGCATCGAGACGAAACAACGGCGGCTTTGCCGCCGATCCTCCCTTCGACGAGAAGTCGAGCCTGAAGGAAGCGATCGGCGGTGGTGCCACCGTCTCGATCCCGTCGTGTCCGCTGTGGCCCGTTGTGTCCTTTGTGATGAACCGCTCTCGCTGGATGCCCATGCGTCAACCGAAGCGCCGATGGCTCCAGCGTCACGACAATCGTGACTCGACGGCGGCCGGTCGCGCGGTCAGTCTCGCGCCTTCGCAAGACCGGAGCCGCTCGATGCCGAACCTGATCCGCCCCGAGGGGCCCGAGCCCGAGGATTTCCGCTTCAGCCGCCGCGCCCTGGCGACCGGTATGGTCGGCGGCCTGGTCTTCGCCGGCTATGCCCCGGCGGCCCTGGCCCGGCAGGCAGCCCCGATCACCACGGACGGTGAGGGCCTGACCCAGGAACAGGTGACCGTTGAGGCACCGGACGGTTTCGCCCTGCCGATTTTCGTGGCGCGCCCGGCTGGTGACGGCCCCTGGCCGGTGGTGGTGGTCGCATCCGAGATTTTCGGCGTCCACGAATACATCCGTGACCTCTGCCGCCGGCTGGCCCAGGCCGGTTTTGCGGCGGTCGCCCCGGCCTTCTTCAGCCGGGTCGAGGACCCGGCCGGCCTGACGGACATGTCGCGGATCCAGCAGATCGTCGGCGCGGCCGGCTATGAGCAGGTCATGGGCGACGTCTCGGCGACGCTCGACTGGACCAGCCAGCAGCTCTGGGCCAATGGCGACAAGGTCGGGATCACCGGCTTCTGCTGGGGCGGCAAGGTGGTGTGGCAGGCCTGCGCCCGCTTCGCCGTGCTCGATGCGGCGTGGCCTGGTACGGACGCCTCGCGCCTGCGGCCACGGCCACACCGGAACAGGCGGCCGCCGGCCGGCCCTGGCCTGTCGATCTGGCCGACGATCTGAAATGTCCGGTGCTGGGCCTCTACGGCGGACAGGACCGCGGCATCCCCCTGACCAGCGTCGAGGCGATGCGCGCCGCCCTGCAGCGCGCCGGCCATACCGCCGGCGGCATCCACGTCTATCCGGACGCCCCGCATGCCTTCCATGCTGACTATCGCGACAGCTATCGGGCGGCGGATGCGGCGGACGGGTGGAGCCGGATGCTGGCCATCTTCAATGAGCGGCTGAAAAACTAGGCCCGTTGTCCTGGCGGCCTGCGGTGGCCGACAGGTTCATCACAAAGGGCACGAAGAATTCACAAAGGACACGACGGGACCGGGGATGGGGCCGGGTCCAGGGATCCCGACATCTGGTCGGGAAATTGCGGCTTTCGCCGCCTTTTGATCGAGGCCGTGGCCTTGATCCCGGCTCTTCCCGCTGAATCGAGCGCCCGGGCTCTCGTCATCCGCTCAGGACCCGTTGTGTCCTTTGTGAATTCTTCGTGCCCTTCGTGATGAACCAGCCATCGCCAACGGGAAGAGCTCAGGCCTTCTGGTCGAAATTCCCGCCGGTGGCCGCCGCCGCGGCATAGGCCGCATTGCCCGCCGCTGCGCCGGAACCCTTGGCTGCGACCACGACCATGGCCGGGCGGACGGTGCGGCCGAACAGGGCGTAGCCGGCCTGCAGCGTCTGGATCACCTGGCCGCCCTGAACCGTATCGGACGGCTGTTCCATCATGGCCTGATGCAGATGGGGGTCGAAGGCTTCGCCCGGCTCGGGGGCGACGCGCTTGAGATTGTTGCTCTCGAAGGCCTGCAGCAGCGACTTCTGGGTCAGCTCCAGCCCGGTGACCAGACCGGCCTCGCCGGCATCGGCGTCCTTGGGGGCCGCCTGCAGCGCCCGCTCCAGATTGTCGGCCACGCCCAGCAGGTCGCGGGCGAAACGCTGGATGGCATAGGCGCGGGCGTCGTTGGACTGGGTCTCGGCCCGCTTCTTCGTGTTCTCGGCCTCGGCGACGGCACGCAGGGCGCGGTCCTTCCACTGGTCGCGCTCGGCGATCAGGGCGTCGATGGGCCCGAGGCCGTCATCCAGACCAGCCTCGGCTTCAGCCTCCGCGATGTCGGCGGCCAGCTCTTCGGAGTGGGGGAGGTCGTCGTGTGTGTCGCTCAAGTCTCTTGTCCGTCCAGCATTCGCCCCAGCACCCGGGCGGTATAGTCCACCAACGGTATGATGCGGGCATAGTTCAGTCGCGCGGGTCCGATCACGCCGATGGCGCCCAGAACCCGCTGGCGGCCCGTCATATAGGGTGCCGCGATCACGGCGGAACCCGAAAGCGAAAAGAGTCTTGTTTCCGCCCCGATGAAGATGCGCACACCCTGGGCCGTCGACACCCCGTCCAGCAGGCCGATCAGCTGTTCCTTCTGCTCCAGGTCGTCGAACAGGATGCGGACCTTCTCCAGATCCTCGGCGGTTTCGCGGTCGTGCAGCAGATTGGCCCGGCCACGCACGATCAGCGATCGTTCGCGCTCGGCCCCGCCTGACCAGGCGGCCATGCCGTCCTCGACCAGACGGGCGGCGGCGGCGTCCAGCTCGCGGCGGGCGGCATCCAGTTCGGTGCGCATCTCGGTGCGCGCCTCGTGCAGGGGCCGGCCCTTGAGCCGGGCGTTGAGGAAGTTGGAGGCCTCGGTCAGGGTGGAGGGGGTGACGCCCGCTTTCAGCGGCATCAGCCGGTTCTCGACCGAGCCGTCGTCCCCGACCAGCACCGCCAGGGCCTGATCGTGGCCCAGGGCGACGAACTCGACATGTTTGACCCCGGCCTCGCGCACCGGACTGGCCACGATACTGGCCCCGCCGGCCAGACCCGACAGCAGGCTGGACGCCTCGTTCAGGGCCTCGTCGAAACTGCGGCCCCGTCCGGCCAGCCTCGCATCGATCTCGCGCCGTTCCTCGGTCCCGAGGTCGCCGATCTCCAGCAGGCCGTCGACGAACAGTCGCAGGCCGGCGTGGGTGGGGATCCGCCCCGCCGAGGTGTGCGGCGCGCCCAGCAGCCCCGCCAGGGTCAGATCCTGCATGGTGTTGCGGATCGAGGCGGGGGACAGGGCGATGCCCGTCTGGGACAGGGTCCGCGAGCCGACCGGGTCTCCGGTTTCCAGATAGGTTTCAACAATGCGCCGGAAGATATCGCGGGCGCGCTCGTCCATTGCGGCCAGACCGGCCGGGCTGCCGCTGAACGGCGAAGGGTTGGGGGCATACAGGCTCACGGTTTCAGGATAAGCAGCGCCGCCGCCCCGTCCAAGGAAATCCCGCATGACCACCGCCCGCCCGTCTGACCGCACCCCCGACCAGCTCCGCCTCGTGACGCTGGAGACCGGCGTCAACCGCTATGCGGAGGGCTCCTGCCTGGTGACCTTCGGCCATACCAGGGTGCTGGTGACGGCCTCGGTCGAGGAAAAGGTGCCCGGCTGGATGCGCAACACCGGTCAGGGCTGGGTCACGGCCGAATACGGCATGCTGCCCCGCGCCACCCATACGCGCGGCCGCCGCGAGGCCGCCGCCGGCAAGCAGAGCGGCCGGACGCAGGAAATCCAGCGCCTGATCGGCCGTTCGCTGCGCGCGGTGGTCGATCTCAAGGCCCTGGGCGAGCGTCAGGTGACGCTGGACTGCGACGTCATCCAGGCCGACGGCGGCACCCGCACGGCGGCCATCACCGGCGCCTGGGTCGCCATGGCCAGCGCGTTTGACTATCTGCGCGCCGAGGGCGTGCTGAAGACCGACCCGATCCTCGATCAGGTCGCGGCCGTCTCCTGCGGCGTCTGCAACGACCAGCCGGTGCTGGACCTCGACTATGAGGAAGATTCCAATGCCGAGGCCGATTCCAACTTCGTCCTGACCGGGGCGGGCACGATCGTAGAGATCCAGGCCACGGGCGAGAAACGCGGCTTCTCCCGGACCGAGTTCGACCGGCTGTTCCAGCTGGCCGAGGGCGGTTGCGCCGAACTGTTCGCCCTGCAGCGGGCCGCCCTGGGGCGCTGAACGGCCCCCTGACCGGCTTTCAAGCGGGGCAAAAGCGTGCCTATCCTGTCGCCTGAACCCTGATCGGAGAGCCCTGATGCGCCGGACCGTCCTCGCCCTGCTGGCCGTCGGCGCGCTCGCCGGGGCCTGCAGCCCGCCCGCAGAGACGCCCGGCGGTGAGCCGGCGGCCGCCCCGGTCGCGCCGGCCCCTGAAATGCCGGCCGACGCGCCGCCGCAAGAGGAGGTCGATCCCGCGGCCGTCATCACGCCTGCCGGTGCCCCCGTCTCCTGTCTGAACGACATCGGGGAGGAGGCGGCGCTGCGTCTGGTCGACCGCTGCATCGCCGTCAGCCCTGCCACCCGTCCGCCCTGCAATGTCGCCAATGCCTGCGAACTGATCCAGGACGAGATCGACCGGTCCTGCGAGATGTACACGCCGGGAGATGCCAGGCCCCCGCAGTGCGAGGCATGAAGCCCGGTTCCGGCGCGGCTTAACCGTTCCTGTACCGCAAACGGCTAATCTGCGGGACATGACGCCCGTTCCGACGCCCCCCGACCTGCGCGCCCTGACCACCCTGCGGTTTCTCGCGGCCCTGTGGGTGGTGCTCTATACGGCCTGGCCGCACCTGGATGTCGGCTTCGTCCCGGTCGCCGTGACCAAGGGCTATCTGGGCGTCGAGACCTTCTTCATTCTCTCCGGCTTCATCCTCAGCCACGTCTACCTCGAGGCGGCGGGCGAGAAGCGGTTCCGCTACGGCGGCTTCCTGTGGGCGCGGCTGGCGCGGGTCTATCCGCTGCATCTGGTCACCCTGTTCGGCATGATCGGGCTCGGTGTGGTCGCGACCGCCGCCGGGATGAGTATCGACGGCAGCCTGACCAACTGGCGGGATCTTCCGGCCCATCTGACCCTGACCCACGCCTGGGGCCTGGCCACCAGTTCGGCCTTCAACCATCCATCCTGGTCGATCTCTGCGGAATGGGCGGCCTATCTCGGCTTCCCCGCCTTCGCCTTTGTGGCCTGGCGGCTGAGGGAGCGGCCCGTGCTGGCGACAGGGCTGGCTGCGGGCCTTGCGCTCGCCCTCTATGCCGCCTTCGAGTTCCTGGCGGGCTATGCCCTGACCGAGGCCACCTTCCGCTGGGGAGCACTGCGGATCGTGCCGTGTTTCGCCCTCGGCTGTGCCCTCTATCTGATCCATCGCCGCGGCGGCGTGCCCTTCGCCGGGCCGGTGGCCCTCATCAGCGGGGTGGCCGTGCTGGTCAGTGCCTCGCTGGGCCTGTGGGACGCGATCACCGTCCTGGCGGCCGGGGGTCTGATCCTGGGGCTGGGCTCGCTGGAAAACAGCCGCGCCGGCGTTCTGGGCTCGAAGCCCGGGGTCTATCTCGGGGAGATCAGCTATTCGATCTATATGGTCTGCGCGCCGGTGCTGCTGCTGACCACCAATGCCGCGGCGCGGCTGACCGGGGCCGATGACAAACAGTTTCACCTGCTTGTGTGGCTGGGGCTGGTCGCGGCGATTCCGGTCGCGGCCATGGTCACCTACCACCTCGTAGAACGCCCGGCCCGCAAGGCTTTGAGAGGTCTCGCCGACCGACGCGCGGCACGATCCGCCGCGACGATAGCGCGCACGGACTCGCCCGACAGGGGACTTCAACCCCCGGAAACTATCGTCTAGGGCTAGTGGACGGAAACAGGTCGGGACCGACACCAGCATGATGAAACGGCTCACAGCCGCTGTGGTTGCAGCGACGCTCGGCTTCTCTGCGTTGGGCTCTGCCCCCGCCGCGAAGGCCGATGAGCCGTTCTGGCAGTGTGTGACCTTCGCCCGCATGTATTCGGGCATCAACATCTTCGGCGACGCCCTGACCTGGTGGCGTCAGGCCCAGGGCAAGTTCCGCACAGGCGACCGCCCGGAAACCGGATCGGTCCTGGCCTTCCAGCCCAGCGGCCGGATGACCCGCGGTCATGTGGCCGTGGTTTCGGAAATCCTCACTGATCGGGTGATCCGCGTCACCCACGCCAACTGGGGCGGCAGCCGCGGACGGGTCGAGGAAAACGTCACCGTCGTGGATGTCTCGCAGGACGGCGACTGGACGGCGGTCAAGGTCTGGTACAACCCGATCAATGACCTCGGCACCTCGGTCTATCCGACCTATGGGTTCATCCACAAAGCCCCGGCCCAGCCGACCGACGGCGTGCTCATGGCCGCGGTTCCGACGGCTGACGGCCAGCCCTGACCTCTGATATCCGGGTCCGGGCTTGACCCGGGACTTTCGTCCGCGCTTGCTGTCGGTGAACCCGGAGTCCCGCCATGCGCCGTCTGTTTGCCGCCCTGTCCGTCCTTGTCCTCGCCGGCTGTTCGGCGGCTGAGGAGCCCGCGTCGTCGCCCGAGCCGCCCGCGCCCTCAGCCGTTCTGGGCGGCGTGGAACTGGCCGGTTCGGTGCGTGCCCTCGGGACCGAGCCGTTCTGGAGCGTGGATCTGACCGGAACGGAGATGGTCTATACGACCCCCGAAGCACCGGAGCAGCGCGCGCCCCGGCCGGAGCCGGTGGTCCAGGGCACGACCGCGACCTGGGAGGCGGAGACCGCGGACGGGACCCGGCTCAAGGTCGCCCTGATCGCTACCGAATGCTCGGACGGGATGAGCGACCGCACCTATCCGCTGACGGCCATGGTCACGGTCGGCGATCGGGCCCTGACCGGCTGCGCGGCCTCGACCGCCGCCATCATTTCCACCGGCGAAAGCGGCCCGGTGGTCGGTTAGGCTTCA
>JBEIJS010000022.1:0-22985 GCA_040380105.1 Caulobacteraceae bacterium
CAGCCGTCTGCGCCCCCCGTCATCGGCAAGGCGTCGGCCAGACACCAGATGGGGCGGGATGGCGCAGAGATCAACGGGTCCCGAAATGGACGAAGGCCCCGCGGTCTCCCGCAGGGCCTTCGATGGTGGAGCTTAGCGGAGTCGAACCGCTGACCTCTTGCATGCCATGCAAGCGCTCTACCAGCTGAGCTAAAGCCCCAATCGTCAGGCGCGGAGCCTGCCGGTCGGGTCGCGTGGGGGCCGGGAGGCCCTGCGGCGAGGCGGCGGAACCTATGTCAGGGCCTGATCACGATCAAGCCCGGTTCAGCCATTTATTTTGAACCGCGATTGTCGACCCCTCGGGACCTCCCGACCCGCTGCCGTCAGGAGGCCGGATCCTGCCGCGCTGCAAGGAGGGCGAAACGCGGCAGGGGCCCGGAAAAGTCCTATTCGTCGTCCTTCGGCGCCTTGATCTCATCTTCGAAATTGTCGTCGTCCTCGTCCTCGATGAAGGGGACGGAGTCGTCATCGTCATCGTCGGCCAGGACGTCGTCATCCTCGGTCGCCTCACCCATGCCGGGCTCTTCGGTCGGGTCGACGACGGCGTCGTCATCGTCGTCCGGCGTCAGGATCGGCTCGTGGCCTTCCTCATCGATCTCCGGCGTTGCGACCGCTTCTTCTTCCTCGTCCTCGTCGCCGTCGACCTTCTTGTCCTTGACCTGATCTTCATCAGAGTCGTCGGCGGCATAGCCGGCCGGGCGGCCGCGACGGTTGCGCAGCTTCAGCGCCTCCTCCGGATCGAAGTCGGTGCCGCATTTGGGGCAGTGGGCGGGGCGACGGCCCAGGTCGTAGAATTTGGCCTGGCAGTTCGGGCAGACCTGCTTCTGGCCCAGTTCGGGTTTGGCCACGGTTGAAGACCTTTGGCGGGAGTGGGGAAAACGGGCGGCTCCCTTGCCACCCCCTGACGCCGCTGTCAAAAGCCATCTCTGCGCCCCCGCGCCCGATTGACCTGTTCGGAGACCGCCGGGTGTCGATTCCCGCCCATCTGACCGCCCGCCGCAGCCCCGCGCTGTCCGGCCGGGTGTGGGCGCCGGGTGACAAGTCCATCTCCCACCGCGCCCTGATCCTCGGGGCCATGGCGACGGGCGTGACCGGGATCGAAGGCCTGCTCGAAGGCGACGACATCCTGGCCACGGCGCGGGCGGTCGAGGCCTTCGGCGCGACCGTCGAACGTCTGGGCCAGGGCCGCTGGCGGGTGACGGGGCAGGGCGGGTTCAGGCAACCGGCCGGCGTCATCGACTGCGGCAACGCCGGGACGGGGGTTCGCCTGCTGATAGGGGCGGCCGCAGGCTATCCGATCACCACGACCTTCGACGGCGACGCCAGCCTGCGAAAACGCCCGATGAGACGGGTGACCGGGCCCTTGGCCGACATGGGCGCGCGGTTCAGCTGGCAGGACGCCGGGGACCGCCTGCCGGTCGCGGTCAGCGGCGGGAGTCTGTCGGCCATCGACCATGTCCAGACCGTCGCCTCGGCCCAGATCAAGTCGGCCATCCTGCTGGCCGGGCTCAACGCCGCCGGCGTCACCACGGTGACGGAGGCGGAGCCGAGCCGGGACCATACCGAGCGGATGCTCAAGGCTTTCGGGGTCGAGGTCGGGGTCCGGCCGGTCGGCCAGGGCTGGCGGGTCAGTCTTGAGGGCGGCCAGTCGCTTGCCGGAACCGCTGTCAACGTCCCCGGCGACCCGTCGTCGGCCGCCTTCCCGCTGGCCGCGGGGCTGATCGTCCCCGGCTCCGAGGTCACGGTCGAGGGCGTCATGCTCAACCCGCTGCGCACCGGCCTGTTCGAGACCTGGCGCGAGATGGGCGCGAACCTCACCGTCGCCAACGGCCGCATGGCCGGGGGCGAGGAGGTTGGCGACGTCACCGCCCGGCATTCGGTGCTGAAGGGCGTGGTCGTGCCGCCGGAGCGGGCGGCCTCGATGATCGACGAATATCCGATCTTGGCCGCCACGGCCGCCTTCGCCGAGGGGGCGACGGTGATGCGCGGCATCGGCGAGATGCGGGTCAAGGAAAGCGACCGCATCGCCCTGATGGCGGCGGGGCTGGCCGCCTGCGGCGTCCGGGTCGAGGAGGAGCCGGAGGGTTTCACCGTCTTCGGCGGCCCGGTGCGAGGCGGTGCGACCGTGACCACCCACGGCGACCACCGCATCGCCATGAGCCATCTGGTGCTGGGCCTGGCGGCGGATGTGGCGGTTACGGTGGACCAGCCGGGGATGATCGCGACGAGCTTCCCGGGGTTTGTGGAGTTGATGCGCGGGCTCGGGGCGGATATCGCGGCGTCTGAATGATCCGCCCCCTCATCATCGCCGTCGACGGACCCGCCGCCTCGGGCAAGGGCACCATCGCCGCGCGGCTGGCGCGGGCCTGGGGGCTGCCGCATCTCGATACCGGTCTTCTGTACCGCGCCGTCGGGGTCGGCGTGCTCGATGCGGGCGGTTCGCTGGATGACGCGGACGCCGCCGAGGCCGTGGCGCGGGCGCTGAAGGCCGAGAGCCTGCACGACACCGACCGCCTCACCAGCGGCGACGCCGGCGAGGCCGCCAGCCGGGTCGCTGGCTATCCCGGCGTCCGCGCCGCCTTGCTGGAGTTCCAGCGCGCCTTTGCCGCCCGGCCGGGCGGGGCGGTGCTGGACGGGCGCGACATCGGCACCGTCATCGCCCCGGACGCCATGGCCAAACTGTTCATCACGGCCACGCCCGAGGTCCGCGCCATGCGTCGCTGGAAGCAGCTGACCGGCCGCGGCGACGTCATCGCCTATGAGGACATGTTGGCCGACATCATGCGCCGGGACGAACGCGACGCCGGCCGCGGTGCCGCCCCGATGGTCCAGGCCAAAGACGCCGTCTTGCTGGATACGACCGATATGGATATAGAGGCCGCCTTCGATGCGGCCCGCCGTATCGTCGAGGCGGCGCGTGTCCGGCACGGTCTTTAGGGACCCGAAGGCAAATCCAGCGCGTCATCCTCGGCTTCCGCGGGCGTCCTGACCTTTACCGGCCTCGCATCCCGACGACCTGATCCTGCTTTTCAACCACCTCGCGCGGGGCCCTTCGGTCGCGCGCCATAACCGTTAGAAACCCAACCACCGTATGACTGACACCAGCTTCTCCCCCTCGCGCGATGATTTCGCCGCGCTGCTCGACGAAACCCTTCAGGGCCGTGACCTCGGCGAAGGTCAGGTCGTCCACGGCCGCGTCGTCGGCATCGAAAAGGACATCCTGATCATCGACGTCGGTCTGAAGACCGAAGGCCGGATCCCGGCCCGCGAGTTCGGCATCGGCGAAGGCGCCGTCATCCCGAAGGTCGGCGACAATGTCGAAGTCTATCTCGAGCGCGTCGAGAACGCCCTGGGTGAAGCCGTCATCAGCCGCGACAAGGCGCGCCGCGAAGAAGCCTGGACCCGTCTGGAAGTCGTGTTCGCCGAGGGCGTGCCGGTCAACGGTGCCATCGTCGGTCGCGTCAAGGGCGGCTTCACCGTCGACCTCGGCGGTGCCTCGGCCTTCCTGCCGGGCTCCCAGGTCGATATCCGCCCGGTGCGCGACGTCGGTCCGCTGATGGGCAAGGAACAGCCCTTCGCCATCCTGAAAATGGACCGTCCGCGCGGCAACATCGTCGTCTCGCGTCGCGCCATCCTCGAGGAAGCCCGCGCCGAACAGCGCACCGAACTGGTCGGCCAGCTGCTGGAAGGCGAAGTCCGCGAAGGCGTGGTCAAGAACATCACCGACTACGGCGCGTTCGTGGACCTGGGCGGCATCGACGGCCTGCTGCACGTCACCGACATGTCGTGGAAGCGTGTCTCGCACCCCTCGCAGGTCCTCGCCGTCGGCGACACCGTCAAGGTCCAGATCGTCAAGATCAACCCGGACACCCAGCGTATCAGCCTCGGCATGAAGCAGCTTCAGACCGATCCGTGGGACGGCGTCGAAGCCAAATACCCGGTCGGTGCCAAGATGACCGGCCGCATCACCAACATCACCGACTACGGTGCCTTTGTTGAGCTGGAAGCCGGCGTCGAAGGCCTGGTCCACGTCTCGGAAATGTCCTGGACCAAGAAGAACGTCCACCCGGGCAAGATCGTCTCGACCTCGCAGGAAGTCGATGTGGTCGTGCTGGATGTCGACGCCTCCAAGCGCCGCATCTCGCTGGGCCTCAAACAGGCCCAGGACAATCCGTGGGATGCCTTCGTGGCCGCCAACCCGATCGGTTCGACCGTCGAGGGCGAGGTCAAGAACGCCACCGAATTCGGCCTGTTCATCGGCCTGGACAACGACATCGACGGCATGGTGCACCTGTCCGACCTGGACTGGAACGTCTCCGGCGAGGAAGCCATCCAGCGCTATCGCAAGGGCGAGATGGTCAAGGCCAAGGTTCTCGATGTCGACGTCGAGAAGGAACGCGTCTCGCTGGGCATCAAGCAGCTGGGCGGCGATCCGATCGCCGAAGGCGACACCTACAAGAAGGGCCAGCAGGTCACGGTCACGGTCACCTCGATCGAGTCCGGCGGCATCGAGGTCAAGTTCGGCGAGGATGACGCGCCGGTTTCGGCCTTCATCCGCAAGTCCGACCTGTCGCGCGACCGCAATGAGCAGAACCCCGAGCGCTATTCGGTCGGCGATCGTGTCGACGCCATGATTACGGCCATCGACAAGGCCTCGCGCCGCGTCTCGGTGTCGGTCAAGGCGCTGGAAATGAAGGACGAGGCCTCGGCCATCGAACAGTTCGGCTCCTCGGATTCGGGTGCCTCGCTGGGCGACATCCTGGGCGCTGCCATGCGTGAGAAGGCGGCGTCGAAGGAATAGTCTCCTTCACCCGATGAAACGGACCAGGCGGCGGGAGCAATCCCGCCGCCTTTTCCATGCGCGGAATGGGGAAATTTACGAGTTTTAACGGACATTTCGGCCGTTAATCCGCATCTCGGGCCTTTTTCCCCCGACAGGGGAGGGCTAGGGTGTTTCAGCAACCCGCGTTCGGATGCACCCGAATGCGGCCAACTGGGCGGGGGCCTTTCGGATGATCAAGTCAGAGCTGATCGAAAAACTCGCTGCCGAGAATACGCACCTGACCCACACCGAGGTCGAGCGGGTGGTCAACATCGTCCTGGGTCGGATGGTGGATTCGCTGGGTGACGGCGGTCGCGTTGAACTGCGTGGCTTCGGTGCCTTTTCGGTGCGGGCCCGCCCGGCCCGGGCCGGGCGCAATCCGCGGACCGGCGAGACCGTCGATGTGCCCGCCAAGGCGGTGCCCTTCTTCAAGAGCGGCAAGGAGCTGCGTGAGCGGCTGAACGCCGGGGACGCCTGACACCGCCATGGGAATGATCTCCGAGTTCAAGGACTTCATCTCGCGCGGTAACGTCATCGACCTGGCGGTTGGCGTGATCATCGGTGCCGCCTTCGGGAAGATCGTCACCAGCCTGGTGGAACAGGTGGTCATGCCGCCGATCGGCCTGCTGCTGGGCAAGGTCGATTTCTCGAACCTGAAATGGGTGTTGTCACCCGAGGATCCGGCCACCACGGCGGTCGAGGAAGTGGCCATCCAGTATGGCGCCTTCATCAACACCCTGATCCAGTTCGCGATCGTCGCCTTTGTGATCTTCCTGATGGTCAAGGCGATCAACAAGCTGCGCCGCGAGAAGGCGGCCGAGCCGGAGGTGCCACCCGCCCCGACCGCGACCGAGGCCCTGCTGGCCGAGATCCGCGATGAACTGAAGGCGCGGCCGCGCGTCTGACACGGCGGTGCAGCGGGCGGTCCGGCGTCTATCGCCGCGCCTTCGGGGTCTTCCGGACCGGCAGGGGCCTCAGGCAGATGGCGTAGTCGCCGTCATGGGCGTCGACGACCAGAGCGCCGGCCCGGGGCCGTCGGGCGAGAACCACGCGTGGCAATGCCCCCAGCCGCCCTCGCGCCGCGCGCTTCCGGCGAGATCGCCCAGACGTTCGCGCAGGCGCGGACTGATCGCCTGGAGGCGCAATTTGGCGGTGCCCATCTGCCGGGCGACTGCGATCAGGCCATTCATCAGCCGTTCGCCCCACCGGGTCACGACATCGGGCGCCAGCCGGTAGGCCGCGCGATAGAGCCGGCTGATCGCCAGCGGCGCCGGATTGATGATCCAGCTCAGCTTCAGGGCGTGGGTCGGCTCCGGCCAGGCCGTCCTTCGCGCAGGGCTGAGGGTCGGTCGCGATTCAGGATTTGACTCCGGGCGGATATGGAACAAAGAGTGAACATATTGTTTTCCGGACGCCCATGACTCCTGCTTCCCCTCTCTCGTCAGACCTCTATCCGGAGCAGCCGGCGCCGCTGGAGGAGGCGTGCGCATCAGAGCCCCGCGACATGGCGGCCCTGTTGCTGTTCGCCCTGTCACGGCGGATCGCAGGGGACCGGCGGCCCGTGCTGATGACCGCGCCCCGGGTCTGGTTCAGGGAGCATGGACGGCCTTACGGGCCCGGCGCAGCAGGCGTTCCACTCATCCTGGCCCCGACGACGACGACGGCCGAGGCACTGTGGACCCTGGAGCAGGCCCTGCGCTCCGGGGCGGTGGCCCTGGCCCTGGGGGCGGTGGACGGGGCCAGCCTGGCCCAGACGCGGCGGCTGGATTTCGCGGCCAGACAGGGCGAGGCGGCGGGTCTGGTCCTGCCCCGGCGGCTGGACGGGCTGAGCGCGGCGCGGCGGCGCTGGCGAATCTCGATCGTCGCAAGCGCGACAGACCTCGACGACCCCCGGGCCCCCGGTCCGGCGCGGCTGGTCGCCGAACTGGTGCGCGGCCGGGGCGAGCGGCCCGGGGCCTGGATGCTGGAGCAGGATGATGAGACGCATCGTCTCCGTCTGGCTGATCGACTGGCCGGTAACGGTCTGGCGGCGATCGGCCACGCGGGCGCGCCGTCCGGCCTCGCCGCCTGACCTCGCCCTTGATCCGCAGACCCCGTTCGCCCTGGTCCTGAAAAACAGTCGGGGCGCAGCGATCCTGCACGCCCTCAATCCCGCCGCGCGCCGGGCCGGTCTGCGCCGGGGCCAGACCCAGGCCGACGCCCGGGCCATGATCCCGCAGCTGATCTGCAAGCCGGCCGACCCTGAGGCTGATGCCCGGGCCCTGACCGCGCTGGCGGTCTGGACCGAGCGCTGGTCGCCCTCGGTCAGCCTCGATCCAGCCAGCGATGGGCTGGAGGGCCTGTTCCTCGATGTCACCGGCGCGACCCATCTGTTCGGCGGCGAGGCGGCGCTGCTGGCCCAGATCCGGGACCGGCTGGCCGAGGCCGGGGCGCGGGCGCGCGTCGCCCTGGCCCCCACCCCCGGCGCGGCCTGGGCTCTGGCCCGCTGGGGTGAGGCAGGGGGCGAGGGGGCGATCGCGGACGAGGAGACGGTGCGCGACCGTCTGGCTCCCCTGCCGGTCGAGGCCCTGCGCATCGATCAACGGACCCTGGCCCAGGCGCGGCGGTTCGGGCTGAAGCGGATCGGCGACCTCTATCCCATGCCGCGCGCAGGACTGGCGCGGCGCTTCCGGGACGGGGCGGGCGTGGGGCTGGTGCAGCGGCTGGATCAGGCGCTGGGCTTTGCGGGCGAGGCCCTGACCCCGGTGCGGCTGCCGCCGAAATACCGGGCCTGGCGGACCTGGATGGAGCCGGTTGAGGATATCGAGGGCGTGGCGGCGCGGCTGGCGGAGCTGGCCGCCGACCTGTCCGCGCCTCTGGTGCGCGACGGGCAGGGGGCTAAGGCCCTGACCCTGACCGGCTTCCGCTCTGACGGGGGTACGACGCAGTTGTCGGTGCGGATGGGTCGGCCCGGCCGGGACGCCGGCATCTGGCTGCGGCTGTTCCGCGAGGCGGGGCTGGGGCGGCTGGAGCTCGGCTTCGGCCTCGACGCCCTGATGCTGACCGCCGATGGGGTCGAGCCCATGACGGCGCGGCAGGGGGCGCTGGAAAGCGAGGCCGAGGCGAAACAGGCCGAAAGCCTGGCCGCCCTGATCGACCGGCTGACCGCGCGGCTGGGCGAGGACCGGGTGCTGACACCCGAGCCGACCGACAGCTGGATTCCCGAACGGGCCGAGCGCTGGCGGCCGGCGCTGGGGCGGTCGCCGACGGCGGCGAACGACGACATGGGCCGCCGGCCCCTCCTGCTGCTCGATCCGCCCGAGCCGGTGGAGGCCATCGCCGAACTGCCCGACGGCGCCCCGGCCCGTTTCACCTGGCGCCGGCTGTCGCGGCGGGTGACCCGTGCCGACGGCCCCGAACGTCTGTCGCCGGAATGGTGGCGGCCGCGCCCCGACGACCGGCAGGTCCGCACCCGCGACTATTACCGCGTCGAGGATGACGCCGGCGGCCGCTACTGGCTGTTCCGCGAGGGGCTGTATGGTCGCGAATATTCCGGCGACCCGGAGGAGCGGGCCCCGTCGTGGTGGATGCACGGGGTCCTGCCATGACCGGCCCGGGTTCTGGCTGGGACGGCGACTACGCCGAGCTCGGGGCCATGACCAATTTCAGCTTTCTGGAGGGGGCCTCGCATCCCGCCGAGCTGATGCATCAGGCGAAATCCCTCGGCCTGGCCGCCGTCGGAGTGGCCGACCGCAATACCCTGGCGGGGATGGTGCGGGCGCTGATGGGGGCGGAGGCCGCCGACCTCCCGTTGGTCGTGGGGTCCCGGCTGGGCTTCACCGACGGGACTGAACTGATCGTCTTCCCGCGCGACCGTGCCGCTTACGGTCGCCTGTGCCGCCTGCTGTCCCTGGGCAAGAGTGAGGCCTTCTCCTCCCCCTTGGGGGAGGGGGACCATCCGGAGCCGCAGGCGAAGGATGGTGGAGGGGTCGAGGCGCGGCTCCCCTCCGTCACGGCGCGTATTCGCGCCGCGCCACCTCCCCATCCTGCGGATGGGGAGGAGACACGTATCGAAAAAGCCGAGACGCGGCTCACCTTCGAACAGGCCGTGGGTCTGGGCCAAGGGATGATCGCCCTGGCCCCCGCGCCGGAGCGCCCCGATGCCGCCTTCGAGGCGCGGCTGGCGGCCTGGAGCAGGCGCTGGCCCGACGACCTGTATCTGGCAGCGGCCCCCCTGTGGCGCGGCGATGACCGTGCACGGATTAACCGGCTGGCGGCCATGGCGCAGCGTACCGGGGCCCCGATGATCGCCACCAATGCCGTGCTGTATCACCACCCCGGGCGGCGGACGCTTCAGGACGTGCTGACCTGCATCCGCGAGGGCACGACCATCGACCGGGCCGGACGACGGCTACAGGCCAATGCCGAGCGCCACCTGAAGCCGCCGGCCCGGATGGCGCGGCTGTTCCGGGGGCATGAGGCGGCGCTGGCGCGGACCATGGCGGTGGCGCGGGCCTGCACCTTCTCGCTCAGGGAGCTCAGCTATCAGTATCCGGACGAACCGGTCCCGGCGGGCTATTCCGCCCAGGGCTGGCTGGCCCGGCTGACGCTGAAGGGGGCCCGGTCGCGCTGGCCCGGCGGCGTCCCGAAGGCGATCCGGGCGATCATCCTGAAGGAGCTCAGGCTGGTCCGGGAGCTGAAATATGCTCCCTATTTCCTGACGGTTCACGACATCGTCGCCTGGGCCCGGTCCCGGCCCGATCCGATCCTGTGCCAGGGCCGGGGGTCGGCGGCCAATTCGGTGATCTGCTTCTGTCTGGGCATCACCAATGTCGACCCCACCCGGCAGGAGGTGCTGATCGAGCGGTTCATCTCCGCCAACCGCTCCGAGCCGCCCGACATCGACGTCGATTTCGAGCACGAGCGGCGCGAACAGGTGATGCAGTATGTCTATCAGCGCTACGGCCGCGACCGGGCGGGGATTGTGGCGACCATCATCCACTACCGCCCGCGCTCGGCGATCCTCGATGTGGGCAAGGTCCTGGGCCTGACCGAGGACGTCACCGCCCGCATGGCCGACACCGTCTGGGGCTCGGGGGGAGCCGGGGTGAAGGACGAACATGTCGACCGCGCCGGTCTGAGCCGCGACGACGTCCGCATGAAACTGGCCCTCGAACTGACCGCCGAACTGATCCGGTTCCCCCGCCATCTCAGCCAGCACGTCGGCGGCTTTGTGCTCAGCCAGACCCCGCTGATCGAGATCGTGCCGATCGGCAATGCGGCCATGGCCGACCGGACCTTTATCGAATGGGACAAGGACGACATCGACTTCCTCAAGCTGATGAAGGTCGATGTGCTGGCCCTGGGCATGCTGACGGCGATGAAGCGGGCCTTCCGCATGATCGAAACCACCTATGGCCGGCCCCTGCCCGACACCGCCGCCGTGCCGGTCGAGCGGCGCGGGGTCTATCGCATGCTTTGCAAGGCGGATTCGGTCGGCGTCTTCCAGGTCGAGAGCCGGGCCCAGATGTCGATGCTGCCGCGCCTGCGGCCGGTCGAATTCTATGATCTGGTGGTCCAGGTCGCCATCGTCCGGCCCGGTCCGATCCAGGGCAATATGGTGCATCCCTATCTGCAGCGGCGGCTGGAGCGGCGGGCCCATGAGGCGCGGCACGGGCCGGGCAGCTACCGCTTCTCCATGCCGGGCTCGGCCGCCGATCCGGACGAACTGGCCGCTGTCCTGCGCAAGACCCTGGGCGTGCCCCTGTTCCAGGAACAGGCGATGAAGATCGCCATGGTCGCGGCCGAGTTCACCGGCGAGGAGGCCAATGGCCTGCGCCGCGCCATGGCCACCTTCCGGCACAACGGCACCATCGGCAATTTCGAGGAGAAGATGGTCGGGCGGATGATCGCGCGCGGCTATGACGCCGAATTCGCGCAGAACTGTTTCAACCAGATCAAGGGCTTCGGCGAATACGGCTTCCCGGAGAGCCACGCCTGCTCCTTCGCCCATCTGGTCTATGTCTCGGCCTGGGTGAAATGGCTGTACCCGGACGTCTTCGCCGCCTGTCTGCTGAACAGCCAGCCGATGGGCTTCTATGCCCCGGCCCAGATCGTCCGCGATGCGCGCGAGCACGGGGTCGAGGTGCGGCACCCCGATGTGAACGCCAGCGACTGGGACGCCTCCCTGGAGCCCCGCCCTCGCCGCCGCCGCCACGCCCTGCGGCTGGGGATGCGCTCCATCGACGGTTTCCGCCGGGACTGGGCCGAGGCGATCATGGAAGCCCGCGCCGACGGTCCGTTCGCCGATCTGGACGACCTGCGCCGCCGCGCCGCCCTGACGCCCCCGGCGCTGGACCGGCTGGCCGAGGCCGATGCTTACGGTTCGCTGGAGCTGACCCGGCGGCAGGGGGTGTGGGCGGCCAAGGGCGCGGCCCCGGCGTCCTCGGCCCCCCTGTTCGAGGCCATGGGGCTGAACGAGGCCGACGGCCGCCCGCCCGAGGCCCTGCCGTTGCTGGCCCCGTCGGAGGAGGTGGTCGGCGACTACCAGACCCTGCGCCTGTCACTGAAGGGCCATCCGGTCAGCTTCCTGCGTGAGCGGCTGACGCAGGCCGGCGCTCTGACGGCGAAGGACTATCCGACGCGCCCGAACGGCCGGAGGGTCGCTGTCGGCGGCGTGGTGCTGGTGCGCCAGCGCCCCGGCACGGCCAAGGGCGTCTGTTTCATGACCCTGGAGGACGAGACCGGCGTGGCCAATCTCGTCCTCTGGCCCGATGTGTTCGAACGGTTCCGGCCTGTGGCGATGGGGGCCCGCATGGTGCTGGCGCGGGGCAAGGTCCAGACCGCCGAGGGCGTGACCCATCTGGTCGTCGACCATCTGCAGGACTGGACCCCGATGCTGGGCGACCTGACACCGGACACCGCCCCGGGCTCCGCCCACGCCCCGGCGCGGGGGCGGCATCCGCGGGATGTGCAGGTGCTGCCGGGGTCGCGGGATTTTCATTGAGGGGGAGCCGGTCCTTGTCATCCCGGCCGTTGCGAGACTTGTCATCCCGGCCGAAACCCGGCGAAGGCCGGGGGGAGAGCCGGGACGGGACGAGCTTTTCCATCTGTCCCTCCCGGACAGCCCGCAGGGCTGAGCCGGGAGCAGGGTGGGCACCGCGCCGGGCCTGACCCGTCTCCCGGCTCGCTGCTGCCGCAGCGTCCGGGAGGGTGAAGTAATGGTGGGTCCGGGCGTCCCGGATCGCCGCTTTCGCGGCGTCCGGGATGACAAGGGCTCCATCGCCTTCCACGAGAACTGGCGAGCTTGCTCCGATGATGACATCGTCCCTGAGATATCGAGGAGCCGATCATGGACTGTCGCAACTTTGCCCGACTTGGGCTCATTGCCGCCCTTGTAAGCACACCCGCCATCGCCGGCGCACAGGATCGTCAGATATTCTTTGACCGGTTGGTGACCATCACGGTCGCCGAAGACCGACCTTACACAATCGCTCATTCGATCGTCATCGAGGCGGGTCAGCCCGTTTACGCGCGAACCGGTGCGGAGCTGGAAGGTCGCTCATGGACGGCGACGCGCACCTCCGAAAGAGGTGCCGAAACCATCCACTCCGGCGCCTGCCCCGCGTTGCGCACAATCGCCCTGTCTTTCGCAACCCTGCCGCCAATACAGGTCCGGCCGATGCCATCCGTCGCTCACGGGGGCGAACCCGGCGCGGCCCTGCCGATGCCACCTTCAAGGAAGGACGGCTTCTCGACCCGACTGGCGTTCGCGTCCGAGACCGCTGACGGTTCCTATGCCTCGGTCGAAGTGGCCGGGGGCAACGACTACAGTCGATGGGGGCATGACGCCGTATCGGCGCTCCTGCGATGCTGGGGACCGCTGACGCCGAGCCGTGCGCCCTGACCTTGAGCCTACCCCCGCCGCCGAACTCGCCACACCCACACGCGATACCCCACGATCGGCGCAAACCCGCAAACCAGCGCCGCGATCAGCACCGTCCAGAAGCCGCCGCCGAGGCCGTATTCGCCGACCGCGGCCCCGACCCCGGCCGCGAGCAGCGGGCCGAGCCAGGGCAGCCATGACGGCGGCTTACGCATCCACCTTGATGACGCCGCGCCGGATCTGGTCCAGCTCGATGGAGTCGAACAGGGCCTGGAAATTGCCCTCGCCGAACGCCTGGTTGCCCTTGCGCTGGATGATCTCGAAGAAGATCGGCCCGAAGGTGTCCTGGGTGAAGATCTGCAGCAGCAGGCCGTCCTCGTCGGAGCCGTCGATCAGAATGCGGTTCAGCCGCATCCGGGCCACGTCCTCGCCGTGGTTGGGCAGGCGTTTGTCGATCAGGTCGAAATAGGTCTCGATCGTGTCCTGGAAGGGGATGCCGCGACGCTTCAGCTCTTCCACCGTCTCGAAGATGTTGTCGGTGGCCAGGGCGATGTGCTGGATGCCCTCGCCATTGTAGCGGCGCAGGAATTCCTCGATCTGGCTGTTCTCGTCCTGGCTCTCGTTCAGGGGGATGCGGATGGCGCGGTCGGGGGCGATCATCGCCTGGGACAGCAGGCCGGTCGCCTTGCCCTTGATGTTGAAATATTTCTGCTCCTCGAAGGCGAAGACATCGCCATAGAAGCCGGACCAGGTGCGCATCTGGCCGCGCCGGACGTTGTGGGTCAGGTGGTCGAGGCTGAACAGGTTCACCGAATTCCTGCGCTCGGCCTCCTCCCAGCCCTCGATCTCGTCCCAGCCGTCATAGAGGGAGCCGGCCTCGCCATAGGCGTCGACGACATAGAGCAGCGAGCCGCCGATGCCCTGCAGCACATAGGGATAGCCGCCGGCCAGGGCCCCGCCCTCGTGACCTTCGGCCGGCTTGGCACCGCGCGACACCGCCCCCTCAAAGGCCGCCCTGGCATCACGCACCCGGAAGGCCATGCCATTGGCCGAGGGGCCGTGGTCGCCGGCGAACGCGGCCGCCTGCCCCTTGGGCGTGCGGTGGACCAGCATGGTGATATCGCCCTGTTTCAGGCGGACCACATCATTGGCCGGGTTCACATGGGTGGCGGTGAAGCCCATCAGCTCCAGCCGCGCCACCATGGCCGCCGGATCGGGGCCGGTGAATTCGACGAATTCGAAACCGTCGACGCCCAGCGGATTTTCCATGTCGAGGCGGGCAGTCGCGTCGATTTGGGGGGCGTCGTGCATGGGGGGCTCCTGAAAGCGCGGGTCGGCGTTGGCCGCCGATTGTGGGGCGGAAACTAGAGGCGGAGGTGCCCAAAGGGAAGGTGGGGCGTGGTCACAGGACCGGGAGCGTCACCCGCGCCCGGCAAAGGCAGCCAGGGCCGCGTCGAAAATCACCTCTTCCCAAGGGGCGGCGGCCGATCGCGCACCCGACAGACCCTCACCGTCCCGGGGCGTGCCGGAGATCATATAGCTCAGGGTGCGGCCGTCCCGCCGGTTCCAGAACAGGCCGGACTGCAGGCCATAGGCGATGCCGAAATGACCGCGCCAGTCCCGCGAGTCGGGACCGAGGAAGGCGTCGCCCTCCCGCCCGGTCAGGAGGTGCACCGACAGGCCATAGCTCTGGAGCAGGCCCCGGTCCGGATCGCCGTTCGGGGCTGCGGGATCCCAGGTCCAGAGCGGCATCCCCATGCGGTCGACGGTCGCGCGCGCGACCATCCCCGGCACGCCGTCATGACCGGCATACGACCGGGCCAGACGGTCGAGATCGCGGACCGAGGCGCGCAATCCGCCCTGTGGCGAGAAGACAAAGCCGTTCTCGCCGGGCCGATAGTCGTCAGCGGTCAGACCCGGCGCCCCGGCCGGGGTGGTGACGCGGATGGCGGGGGCAGGGGCGACCTCGCCATCGACCTGCGGCTCCCAGACCCCGTCGACCGGCCGGCAGGCGGCGGAGGCGCGAGCGCGGACGCTGTCGGGCACCCCGCTCCAGTTCAGCCCGCTGTCCAGCCCGAGCGGGTCCAGCGTCACCCGTTTCAGGAAACGGTCGAACCGCTCGCCCGACACCCGCTCCGCGATCTGGGCGAGGACGGCGAAATTGACGTCGGCATAGGCGAAGAAGCCCGGCGGCTCCGAGGCCGGGGCGAACCAGCCGGCGTCGTCGAAATGCCGCCCGCCGGCTGTGAAGGCCTCGGCCAGCTGATGCCCGAGCGGGACCGGATAGCTGGGGCCGTTGCGCAGGCCCGAGGTGTGGCTGGCCAGCATGGCGGGGGTGATGCGGATGTCCGGATGGTCGGGATGGCGCAGCCGAAAACCCGCCAGATCACCCGCGTCGTCGTCGAGCGAGAGGCGGCCCGCCTCGACCAGGGTCATCAGCCCGGTCATCGCCACCAGTTTGGTGATCGAGGCGATCCGCATCGGCGTTTCGAGGGTGAAGGGGCGGGTCCGCAGGCTGCCGCCGACCGTCAGCCGCCCTGACCCGTGCGCCTCTTCCAGCACCACCCGACCGGCTCCGTCCCGTGCGATCACGCCGACGCCCATGACCGTGTCCGGCCGGGCCGGATCGGCCAGGGCGGCCAGCGTCCCGGTCTCCGTGCCCGCGCGCGCAGCACCGCCGATCCACGGCAGGACCGCAGCGGCGCCGATCAGGCTGCGGCGATCCGGCCGCATGGTTCAGGGACGACCCACCACGGCATCGACCGAATTGGTCGTCACCGGGTGATAGCCGGGGCGAGCCCGGGCATACAGCAGCGTGGCGATGCCCCGGCCCCAGTCGCCCTCGGCCCACAGGCTGGTGAAAAGCGGCAGGACGAATTTGCGCCGCCCCATGGTGGTCAGGAACCGCTCCAGCGTCGGCACGGCGGGCTGGTAGCGATGCTGGACCGCAATCTGCAGCCAGGCGAAGACCAGTTCGACATTGCCTTCCTCGCGCAGCTTCAGCGTCGCTTCCAGATCGGCCAGCTGGGCCGGGGTCAGCCAGTCGGCGCCCGCGACGCGGCCCTCGGGACGCCAGGCAAGGAAGCGCTGGCGCTCCTGCGTCGACCAGCCGGTCCAGGGCACCGCAGTGGCCGGGCCACCGGCATGGAAGGACCGGGCCGCCGCATCCACCGGCGCAAAGGCCCCCGACACCGGCGCAACCCAGTTCGACGGCATGCCCGGCTGATAGATCCAGGCGTCCATCATCAGCTGGTCTTCCAGCGCGCGGGTCGTGACCAGATGGGTGCGGATGTCCGCGAGGAACATCTCCGTGGTCATGGGCCGGAAGGCGTTGCGCTCGAAATAGCCCTTCAGCCAGGTGTCGAACCGGTCGCGTCCGACAATCCGCTCGATGGTGAAGAGCAGGGCCGCGCCCTTCTCATAGGCCACATCGTTCATGCCGTCGTCGGGATCGCGTCCGGCCAGGTTGAGCTTCAGCCGGGTGTCCTCAGGGGGCCGGCCGGCGAGGGCCGACTGCAGGTCGCCCCAGCCCAGCGACTGCAGCATCAGGGCGCGGTCGCGGCCATAGACCGCCTCCATGATCCGGTTCTCGAAATAGACGGTGAACCCCTCATTGAGCCAGAAGTCGTCCCAGGTGGCATTGGTCACCAGATTGCCCGACCAGCTGTGCGCCAGCTCATGCGCCACCAGACTGACCAGCGACTGGTCGCCGGCGATGATGGTCGGGGTGGCAAAGGTCAGGCGCGGATTCTCCATCCCGCCGAAAGGGAAGCTGGGCGGCAGGACCAGCAGGTCATAGCGGCCCCAGCGATAGGGCCCGTAGAGCGCCTCGGCCGCATCGACCATCTCGGCCGTGGGCGCCAGTTCAGCCTCGGCTGCGTGCAGCATCGAAGGCTCGGTCCAGACGCCGGTGCGCTCGTCGATCGGCGCGAAGGCGACATCGCCGACAGCAATCGCGATCAGATAGGGCGGCACCGGATTGGTCATGCGGAAGCGCCAGCGGAAGCCGCCGTCCGCCGTCGTCTCGACCTCGTCCCTCAGCATCTCGGCGCTCATCACGGCGTTCATTCCGGGCGGTGTCGTGATCCTTGCGTCCCAGGTCTGACGGATGCCGGGGCTGTCCTGCGTCGGGATCCAGGTCCGGGTCAGGATCGCCTGCCCCTGGCTGAACATATAGGGCTGGCGGCCGCCCGCGGTCTGGGCCGGGGTGAGCCATTGCAGGGCCGCGGCGTCGGGTCGGGTGGCATAGCGGATGACGATGCGGCGCTGCTCGCCGGCGGCGAAGGCGGAGAATCGGACGGTCAGCGGCTGACCCATGATGGGGTCATTGTCGCCGGTCCGGAACGTCAGGGCGGCGCCCGACGCGTCGCGAACCGACTGGATGTCCAGATTGCGGACATCGAGAATGATCTCCTCCGCTCCCGGCTCGGCGGTGATGTCCAGGGCGGCCGTGCCCGCGAGTGTCCCGGTCGTGAAGTCGGTGGTCAGGTCGAGGGAGACGTGTTTGACCCGGGCGATCTCCGGCCGGGCATGGGAGTGGACGTCCCGCACATATTCGACCGGTGCGGCCACGACGGCCGGGGCTGCCGTCGGTCCGGGTCCCGGGCCGAAGCCGGGGATCATGGCGCAACCGCCCAGGGCCGTGGCGAGCACCGTGGCGAAGACCAGTCCAGGCGTGCGGATCATTGAAAGTCCCTGACCAAATTCCCGCTGCCCCGGCTCGGTCCGGACGGCGGGTGTGTTTCCTGCCGGGACAACGCCCCGGCGGGCCGAAAAGATCAAGAGGCGGCCGGAACCGGCGGCAGGTTCCGCGCCCTGAACAGATGTCCGCGCTCGGCGACCAGGACAAAGACCAGCGCCGCCAGACCCATCAGGACGAAGCCGGTCGTCATCGGCACCGTCGAACCGTTGAACTGCTGGCCGATCACAAAGCCCAGTGTCGCCCCGCCGGTGGTCGAGATGAAGCCCTGGGCCGAGGAGGCCGTGCCCGCGATATGGCCCATCGGCTCCATGGCCATGGAGCCGAAATTGCCGGCGATGAAGCCGAAACAGAACATGGTCAGGGCCTGCAGGACCGCGAAGGTCCAGATCGTCTCATGGCCGGTCACCGCGACTGCGGCATGGATCGCCGACATGGCGATGAAGCCGAGCAGGGCCGTGTGCGAGATCAGCCGCGACCCCAGCCGCTCGACCAGTCGCGCATTCAGCAGCGACGCGACCGCTATGCCGCCCGCAACCGCGCCGAACAGGACGGTGAACAAGCCCGGCTCATGAAAAACGTCGAAGAAGATCTGCTGGCTGGAATTGATGAAGCCGAACAGGGCCCCCGAGATGGCGGTGATGGCGAGGGTATAGCCGATGGACCGCCGGTTGGTCAGGGCCTGGCGGAAGGCCGAGGCGATACGCCGGGCTTGGATCGGCATCCGGTCCTCCGGATGCAGGGTCTCGGGCAGCCGGATCGCGGCCCAGATCGCAAAGGCGGCCCCGCCGACGGCGAGAACGCCGAACACCCAAGGCCAGGGTGCCACGGTCAGGACCAACTGGCCCAGCGCCGGGGCCAGGATGGGCACGCCGAGGAAGACCAGAAAACTCAGCGACATCACCCGCGCCATGGTCCGCCCCGAATAGCGGTCGCGCACGATCGAAACGGCCAGCACCCGCAGGGCCGCCGCCCCGATGCCCGTGCCGACCCGGGCGGCGATCAGCAGTTCGAACGTCGGTGAAAACGCCGCCAGCACGCTGAACAACACATAGAGGGCCAGACCGACCATCAGGACCGGTTTGCGACCAAACCGGTCGGCCAGCGGGCCATAGATCAGCTGGGCCCCGCCGAAGCCCAGCAGATAGGCGGTGATGACCCACTGCCGGCTGTTCTCCGATGCCACGCCCAGGGCGTCGCCGATGGCCGGCAGGGCGGGCAGCATGGCGTCGATGGCCAGGGCGTTCAGCGCCATCATCATGGCGATGAGGGTCACGAACTCGGGAAAGCCCGGGCCCTTGAAGGCGGGGGTGGCGGGTCCGGAAGCGGGCGCGGTCATCGGGGGCAGATGCGGGCTGTGGTTTGCGGGCGCAAGCCTCGAAACGGCGGCACAGGGTGATTTCTCCCGGGCCGGATGTTAGGTCCCCCTCCCGGAGCGCCCCATGACCGACTTCCCCGTCACCATCTTCCACAACCCCGCCTGCGGCACCTCGCGCAATGTCGTGTCCATGGTCGAGGCCGCCGGCTACCGGCCCGAGGTGGTCGAATATCTGAAAGCCAGCTGGACCTCGGACCAGTTGGTGGCCCTGTTCGCCGAGGCCGGCATGACGCCGCGCGAGGCCATGCGCGAGAAGGGCTCTCCGGCGACCGAACTCGGCCTTCTGGACCCCGGCACCCCGGACACCGCCATCCTCGCCGCCATGGTGGCCCATCCGGTGCTGGTGAACCGCCCGATCGTGCGCACGCCCAAGGGGGCCGCTCTGTGCCGCCCGTCGGAAAAGGTGTTCGACCTGCTGGAGCAAGCGCCGGACCGCTTCGTCAAGGAAGACGGGCAGGTGGTCTGAACCAGCCTCAGGCAGGGTGAGGGCGCGACAGGCCAGACCCGCCTCAAGTAGCGCGACCGCGCGGTAGGCCAAAAAAGAGGTTGGTGCGGGCGGCCGGGGTCGAACCGGCACTCCTTTCGGAACCGGATTTTGAGTCCGGCGCGTCTACCAGTTCCACCACGCCCGCACAGGCCGGTTGCTCGCTTCGGCAGGCGCGCTTGGTAGCTCGCGCGGTCCGATCAGGTCAATCGGGCAAAAGGCCGTCAGTCGGCTGCGAGACCAGGAACGGCCTTCGTATCCAAAGGGCTTCAGACCCCCGCGACCGTCTGCTCGATGGCCCCGAAGATCGAGTGATGCTGGTCGTCCAGCATTTCGATCCGGACCGTATCGCCGGCCTTGAGGAAGGGCGTCTCGGGCTTGCCGCGCAGAATGGTCTCGACCGTACGGACCTCCGCAATGCAGGAATAGCCGAGCCCGCCCGCGCTGACCGGCCTGCCGGGGCCGCCGTCGGCGTCGCGGTTCGAGACCGTGCCCGAGCCGATGATGCTGCCGGCCTCCAGCGAGCGGGTCCTGGCCAGATGGGCGATCAGGGTGCCGAAGTCGAAGGTCATGTCGACACCCGCGTCGGCCTTGCCGAAATCGGCACCGTTCAGCTGGACGTTCAGGGCCCCCTTGAGCTTGCCGTCGACCCAGCGGTCGCCGAGCGCGCTTGGGGTGACGAAGACCGGCGACAGGGCCGAGGCGGGCTTGGACTGGACGAAGCCGAACCCCTTGGCCAGCTCGGCCGGGATCAGGTTGCGCAGGGAGACATCGTTCACGAGGCCGACCAGGCGGATGTGCTCCAGCGCCTCTTCACGTGTCACGCCCTGGGGCACGTCGCCGGTGACCACCACCACCTCGGCCTCGAGGTCGCAGCCCCAGCTTTCGTCGGCCAGGGGGATCGGGTCGCGCGGGGCGAGGAAATTGTCGGAGCCGCCCTGGTACATCAGGGGGTCGGTCCAGAAGCTGTCGGGCATTTCAGCGCCGCGCGCCTGGCGCACAAGGGCGACGTGGTTCACATAGGCCGAGCCGTCGGCCCACTGATAGGCGCGGGGCAGGGGCGCCGCGGCCTCGCGCTCGTGGAACCGGCCGCGCGGCACGCCGCCGTGTTCGAGGCTTTCGGCCAAAGCCCGCAGGTCAGGCTCGAGCCGGTCCCAGTCGTCCAGCGCCGCCTGCAGGGTCGGGGCAATCAGAAAGGCGTCGGTGAACCAGGCGAGGTCGCGTGAGACGATGACGAGCCGACCGTCACGGCCGTGCTTGAGAGAGGCGAGTTTCATGGCTCAAGGCTTAGGCGGTTTTTTCGGAAGGGGAAACAGCCTGGCCCGGTTCAATGGCCTGCGGCCGTGCCGCTGTGGCCATGCCCATGAGCGGCCTTGGCCGGCTTCGGCCCGGGATTGGTCAGTTCGGCCACCACCTCGCGAATACCGGCCTCGCGCAACTGCTTGTGGCGCCAGTAATCGTCGAATTTCGCGACCGCGAGGCGAAGAGCGTCATTCTGCTCCTTGGTCGTCATCTGCCGCTTTTCGGGCTTGGCGGGCGGGACGGGTGCCGCTGCAGGGGCCGGAGTGGGCTGGGGGCACAGGGAGACGATGGTCACATTGTTGGCGGCTGCCGCTGCGGCTGTAGCGGCCGATCCCGTTCCGGCTTCCTTGGAGCAGTCCACGGCCTTGGCCGCCGGGGGTGCCGCCGGGGCCTTGTCCTCGATCTCGCCCTTGATCGCCGTCTCCAGGTCCTTGATATTTTTTCCCAGATCGCCGCCAAATTTCAGGGTCTTGCCGAGACGGTCCTGCAGAACGCGATTCAGATTGCCCGCACGATCCGGCAAGGCTTCCGTGCTCGCCTTCATCGCGTCCTTTACGGCGTCATTGACCGCGTTCCAGATTGCTTCGGCCGCGTCGACCTTCGATCGGGCGAAGTATTGGCCCATGATCCAGCCAATCAGGCCGACGGCCAGGACGATGAGAAGGATCGCCCCCCAAAATGAGGGTGCGGCCCCGATCATGATGACGGGATCCAGCGGAGCGTTGCCGGGGTCGGCGGTGGCAAAGTCTGCGCCGTAGGACATGCTGCTTCCCTGGATCGAAGTCCGTGTTCGGGGGCATCTTGCCCCCGCCGCACCGCTTGGCAATGACAAAGGTTAACGGCGCAACCGATTCCCGTCAGGGGGGATTTTTGAGCCGCTCATCGGGGCGGGGTGATCAGGGCCCGCGCCTCGGCCCCGGTCCGGGCCCCGAGGTCGCGGACCTCGATCTCGACCGCCACGGCACCGGCCGGCTCATGGGCCCAGAGATAGCGGCGCTCGACCTCGACCTCGCGGCCGGACGGCGCAATGCCGGTAAAGGTGTCGCCCCAGGGCGTGATCTTGACCAGCTCCGGCCAGATCAGGCTGCAGGCCTGGTCCAGTTCCTCGATGGCCATGGCCGAAAGCTCATCGTCACTCACAGCCAACGGCGCACCTTCTGGCGATAGGCCTCATAATCGGCCCCGAATTTGGCGGCGAGGTAGCGCTCCTCGCGCTGGATCACGAACTGGTCGACCACCGCCAGACAGGGCAGCAGCAGGAACAGGGCGAGCGCGCTGTCCATGGCGATGGCCAGGCCGGCATAGGTGATGGCAAAGCCGACATAGATCGGGTTGCGGCTGAAGCGATACGGGCCCTCATTGATCAGGACCGTCGACGGCTTCCACGGCTCAACCGCCGTGCCCCGACGCCGGAACAGGCCCGCCGCCATACCGTCCAGCAACAGGCCGCCGATGATCAGGCTCAGGGCGAGGCCGCGGCGAACCTCCATCTCCAGCCCGAAACCGGCCGCCAGCCAGGCGTAGCCGGCCTCGACAGCCTCGGGCCGGGCACCCAGCTCCGCCAGACCCCAGCCGAGCAGCAGGAAGCCGAGATAGATCAGCGGTGGCGGGGCGATGACGCCGGGGGTGTCGGGCTTGCTCATCAGATCGTCTGTCCCAGCGGGGCGGTGAAGTCGGAGACGGCGCCGCGCGGGTTCACGGGCGCAAGGCCTCATCGCCATAGATGGCCACGGCGGCCGGTGCCATATTGGAGGCGGCTCCGCGATACATGCCGGAACTGGTCATGGCGAAACTGGGCTGCCCCTGCAGGTCCATCACGATGACACCGCCCGAACCGCCCAGCGCCAGGGCGTCATCGACCTCAGCCTGCGCGGCGGCCTGGGTGGCTGATCCACCTGCGATCCGTCCGCAGATGTCGCGGGCCACGCTGGCCCGGATGTAGAACTCCCCGTCGCCCGTCGCCGACACCGCGCAGCCCTCGCGGTTCGACGCATAGGTTCCGGCCCCGATCACCGGCACATCGCCGACCCGGCCCCAGCGTTTGGCGGTCATGCCGCCCGTGGAGGTGCCGGCCGCCAACCGTCCCTGGCTGTCCAGCGCCACGGCGCCGACGGTACCGAATTTGCGCTCGTTCAGCGGCGGGGCGGGCAGGGTGTTCTCGGCCATTGGCCCCGGTGCCCCGACGGGCCGTTCCGGGATCGGCAGGTTCTGCGCCCGCAAGGCCGACTCCAGCCCGCGCCAGCGCCGCTCGGTGAAGAAGAAGGCCGGATCGACCTGCTCCAGCCCGACCGAGGCGGCGAAGGTATCCGCGCCCTCGCCGATCAGCATCACATGCGGCGACCGCTCCATCACCGCGCGGGCGGCGGCGATCGGGTGGCGGGTGGTGGTCAGGCCGGC
>JBEIJS010000023.1:0-22923 GCA_040380105.1 Caulobacteraceae bacterium
CGCGAGACCGTGCTCAAGGCCGAGGGGTTCGCCAGCCGCATCGACGCCGACCATTTCCTCGGCGGCTTCGACTGGCCGCTGGAAAACGTCCGCGTCACCAGCCCGTGGGGCAGTCAGAGGGTGCTCAACGGGACGCCCGCCCGACCCCACTACGGGATCGATCTGGGGGCACCGCAGGGGACCGTCATCCGCGCGCCGGCCGCCGGTCGCGTCACCCTCGCCCGGCCGGATCTGCATTTCGAGGGCGGCCTCGTCCTGATCGACCACGGCCAGGGCTTGATCAGCGCCTGTCTTCACCAGTCCCGGGTAGACGTTGCGCCGGGCGACGAACTGCGGCGCGGCGACCCGATCGGCCGGGTCGGCATGACCGGGCGGGCCACCGGCCCGCACCTGTGCTGGCGGATGAAATGGCGCGACCGCAATCTCGATCCTTCGCTGATGGTGGCAGTCTGAGCGCAGTCGGCCCGTTAACGTTCTGGACGAAAACAGATCAGTCATGGACGGCTCCTGATTCACCTCCTAACTTGAACGTTTGTTTCGTCGCTTGCTGTCCGGCCCCGATCCATGTCCTCCCTAAAGGCCGTCCAGGTCCTGCTGATCGATGACAACCAGCATATGCGGTCGATCACGACTGCGGTGCTTCAGTCGGCCGGGGTGCGCACGGTGTTTGAGGCGAGCGACGGCGCAGCGGCTCTCGAGATCCTGCGCGACCAAAGTATCGATCTCGCCATCGTCGACTTCAACATGTTCCCGCTGGACGGGGTCGAGTTCACCCGCCTGGTCCGCACAAGCCCCGACACCGCCAACCCTTACCTGCCGATCATCATGATGACCGGCCATTCCGAGAAAAGCCGCGTCTATGAGGCGCGCGATGCCGGGGTGACGGAGTTCGTGGTCAAGCCGATCACCGCCAAGGCCATCCTTGACCGGATCCAGGCCGTGATCATGCGTCCCCGTGCGTTCGTGAAGAACGACAGCTATTTCGGGCCGGACCGCCGCCGCACCAATACCGTCAACTACACGGGGCCGATGCGCCGGTCGGACGACGTTCAGCCCGAAGATCAGACCGACGAAGCCGCCGACGAAGCCACGCCGGACGATTCGGACGCGGCATAGACCCGGTCGGGCCACCGCTTGTGGACCCAGAACCAGTCAGCCGGACTCTCCCGGACCCGATCCTCGATGAAGCGGGTGATCGCCTGTACCCCGCGCGCGATATCGGCCTGCCGGTCTTCCGTCTGTTCCAGGGTGATCGGCGCATGGAAGGTCAGCCGGAACCGCACGCCGGGCAGCCGCACCACCGACATCGGCTGCAGCACCGTATCGAACCGCAGCGCCAGCCGGCTCGGTCCCGGCGCGGCATTCACCGGCTGGCCAAAGAAGGTCACCTCGGGGCCTTCCGAGAATTTCTGGTCGTTCATCAGGGCCACGGACTCACCGCGCGCCATCCCGGCCAGCAACTCCCGCGCACCGTCCCCGCCCTTGGGCGCGAACAATTTCACCCCGTAGCGGGCCCGGGCCGCCTTGATCTCGGCATCGACATAGGGATTGTTGGCCGCGCGATAGGTGATCTGGCACGGCAGGCCCGAGCCGCAGATGGTCGCCGCCATGGTCTCGACATTGGCAAAATGCCCGCTGACGAACACCACCGGCCTGCCGCTGTCGCGAATGGCATGCAGCCGCTCCAGCCCGACCACCTCGATCCGGTCCTGTTTGACCAGAAGGTCCATCACCGCCGTCTCGGCAAAGGCCCGGCCGGTCTGTTCCCACTGGTCCAGCGCCAGTTGCCCGCGCTCGGCTGCGGTCATGTCGGGGAAGGCGATGCGCAGGTTCCGCATCACGGTCCGCTGGGTCCCCGTCTTCGGCCCCAGGGTCCGCAGCAGCCAGCCGCCCAGCGCCGAGGCCCGCTCAACCCCGAGCAGCCGCATGAAGCCGATAAAGCCGGCGAAGGCCACGCCCTCCAGCCGCCAGATCAGGTCCTGTCGAAAGCTGACGGCCTTACCACGCAATGGTGATGCCGCCGTCCACCACCAGGGTCTGGCCGGTCATATAGGCCGAGGCCGGTGCCGCCAGATAGACGGCCGCCCCGGCGATCTCGTCCGGCTGGCCGATCCGCTTCAGCGGGGCCGGGTCCGTCACCTGTTTCAGCAGCTCGGGGTTCTCCCACAGGTATTTGGCGAAGTCGGTCTGCACGAGGCCCGGCGCGATACAGTTGACCCGCACATTGGACGGCCCCCATTCGACCGCCAGATTGCGCGCCAGCTGCATATCCGCTGCCTTGGAGATGTTGTAGGCGCCGATCAGGGCGTTGCCGCGCAGGCCGCCGATCGACGAGACGATGATCACCGACCCGTCTTTCCGGCCCAGCATCTGCGGCGCGACCATCTGCATCAGCCAGTGGTTGGACACGACATTGTTCTGCAGGATCTTGCCGAACTGCTCGTCATTGATCCCCGCCATCGGACCGGCATAGGGATTGGTGGCGGCGTTGCAGACCAGGATGTCGATCTTGCCGAAGGCGGCATTGGTCTCGTCGACCAGCCGCTGCAGGTCTTCCTTCGAGGCGATATTGGCCGGAATGGCGATCGCCCGGCCCTCGCCGTGTTTCGCATTGATCGCCGACGCCACCTCATCGCAGGGCCCGGCCTTGCGCGAACTGATCACCACCCGCGCGCCGTGCTCGGCCATCCGCTCGGCGATCGCCTTGCCGATTCCCCGCGAGGAGCCCGTAATGACCGCGACCTTGCCGCTCAGATCGAACAATTCCATCGTTAACCTCAAAGACGTGGGGAGAATTGGTGCAGGACAGCCCCATGCGTGTTCCGTGTCCGGCGGCACAGCGTCAAACACGGAACAATGCACAGATATATCGTCCGGATCGATTTTTGGATTCGCGCACCACGGTCACGAAGCAAAATCGGTCTAGGCGATCGGCTCTGATACCCTGATAATCAAACGATTCCATCCGGGAACACGGACCATCCGTTTCCAATGCGCGCACTGACACAGGCCTTTCTGATCTTCGGCTACCTTTTTCTGGCCCTCACGGTCGGCGCCTTCGTGTGGCGCGCAGGCCTCGGCGCCGGTGCGGGTGCGGCGGGTGCCATCGGCACCCTTGGGCTGCTGGGTGCGATGCACGTCGGTATCAGCAGTCGCGCCGACACGGCCGCCCTGCGCAAGGAGATCGAACAGGTCCGTGAGGCCCACCGCCTGCTTGCCGACGCCATGGAGTCGACGCAGGGGGCCCTCAGCGAACTGGCCCAGGTCTTCGAGTCCGGTGCCGTGACCTCGAATGAAACGCTGTCAGGCGAAGTCCGCATGCTGGAGACCCTGATCCAGCAGATGAGCGACACCCTCGAGCAGCGGGCCGCCCAGCCGGCACCGACCAATCCCTACGAGGCCCGCCACCGCGAACAGGCCAACGTCCTGCTGGCCACCATCCATGAGGCCCTCGCCGAGAACCGGGTCGACCTCTACCTCCAGCCGGTCGTCTCCCTGCCCCAGCGCCGGACCATCTTCTACGAAAGCTTCACCCGCCTGCGTGCCGCCGACGACCGGGTGATGATGCCGGCCGAATATCTGTCGGCCGCCGAGGGCGAGGGCCTGGTGCCGGCGATCGACAACCTGCTGCTGTTCCGCTGCGCCCAGATCGTGCGCCGCCTGGCCCGGCAGGACCGCAAGGTCGGGGTCTTCTGCAACGTCGCCCTGTCGTCGCTCGGCGACGAGACCTTCTTCCCCCAGTTCCTCAACTTCCTCAGCGAGAACCGCGATCTCAACCAGGCCCTGATTTTCGAACTGGGCCAGGCCACCTTCGACGCCCGCGGCGCGGTCGAGGCCCGCAACATGGCCAAGCTGGCCGACCTCGGCTTCCGCTTCTCGATCGACAAGGTCCAGACCCTCGACCTCGACTTCGCCGACCTCCAGCGGTCCGACGTCAAATTCATGAAGATCGCGGCCGACCTGCTCATCGAACAGCTGCTCGACCTCGACGGGGCCTCGGCCCTGCCTTCCCTGCGCGACATCTCCGCCGCCGACTTCGCCGGCCTGACCCGCCGCTACGGCATCGAGCTCATCGCCGAGAAATGCGAGAGCGAGCGCCAGATCGTCGACATCCTCGAGCTCGACGTCGCCATGGGCCAGGGCCATCTGTTCGGCGAGCCCCGCGCCATCAAGGAAGCCGTGCTGGCGGAAACCGATCCCCCCGCCGACTTCATCCGCTCGACCCTGCGCAGCGCGGACAACCGGCGACGCTTCAACTAGACTCCCGCCCGGCGCGTGGGACAGGGTGCCGCATTCCGCGCAACAGACTTGCAGTTCCCGCCGCGCAGCCTAAAGGCGGGGCTGTGAAACCGTCTCCCGTCGAGCACTGGTCCCTGATGCGTTCGCTGGCCTTCCTGGCCGCGACCTTCGCCATCGTGTTCGGCACCCTGCTGCCGACCGCGGTCGCGGCCTCGGCAGCCACCGGTGAGCCGGTCATTCTGTGCTCGGGCGACCGGATCATGGTCGTCTTCGACAAGGACGGTTCGTCAGAGCCGACCTCGATGGACAGTCTGGACTGCGCCGACTGTGTGCTGTCCGCCCTGACCACCCTGCCGCCTCCGCCCGTGATCCGGCCCCTGGCCCCGCCGCGGATCGTCGCGGTCCAGCCCGACCTGCCCCGCGCCGCCCCCTGGCGCGGAGGCCTCCGCCTCGCCGGCCTGCCGCCCCCCTCCACGGCCCCCCCGACCGCCTGAACCGGACGAACCACCCGCGCGCCGACACATCGCCGGCGCGCGCCTTCCCCTGTTCAGGATTTCCAGAAAATGTCTCTCAAGACCACCGCCGCGCCCTGCGCGCTGCTGCTTGCTGCCGCCTTCGCCATTCCCGCCCATGCCCAGACCCCGCCTTCGCAGGATGTGGCGACGCTGGACACGGTCATCGTCACCGGTGTCCGCAATCCCGAAGACCCCCCCGTCGTCGCCGACGCCCGGGCCCTGCTCAGCCGCACCCCCGGCTCCGTCGCCGTGGTATCCGCCGAGAGCTATGCAACCCGCTTCGCCCAGGGCTTCTCCGACAGCCTCAGGAACGTCCCCGGCGTCCTCGCCCAGAAGCGCTATGGTGAGGAAAGCCGCCTCTCCATCCGCGGCTCGGGCATCGCCCAGGGCTTCCACCAGCGTGGCGTCCTGTTCGCCCAGGACGGCGTGCCCTTCGCCGACGCGGACGGCTTCTCCGACTTCCAGGGCATCGACCAGCTCAGCGCCCGCTACATCGAGGTCTACAAGGGTGCCAACACCCTTCGCTTCGGCGGGGCCCAGCTGGGCGGCGCCATCAATATGGTCACGCCCACCGGCCGCACCGCCGCGGACGATCTGGTGCTGCAGCTCGAAGCCGGCTCCTTCGGCTTCCGCCGCCTGCACGGCGCGTTCGCCGGCGAGCGGGGCGACTGGGATGCCTTCGTCGGCATCACGGCGATGGAAACCGACGGCTATCGCCAGCAGAGCGACCAGAGCCAGGGCCGGCTGACCGCCAGCGTCGGCCGCCGCTTCGGCGAGCACCGCGAGATCCGTCTGATCGCCCAGGCCGCCGACATCCAGCAGTCGGTCCCCGGCGCGCTGAATCTGACCCTCGCCCTCAGCGCGCCGCGCGTCGCGCCCGCCGTCAACATCACCAATGACTACGCTCGGGACCAGACCCTCAAACGTCTGACCCTGCAGACCCGTTGGCGGTTCGATGACAGCACCCTGTTCGAGGGCGCGATCTGGGGCTGGGAGAAGTCGCTCTACCACCCGATCTTCCAGGTCGTGGATCAGGAGAGCGAGACCCTCGGCGCCTTTGCCCGGATCGACTGGACCGGAACGGTCGGCGGGATACGCGCCGACGCCTTCTATGGCATGAGCTATCGCGACGGTCAGATCGACGCCCTGCGCTACGTCAATGTCGGCGGCTTCCGCGGCGCCCTGACCGCCAACGGCTTTCAGGAAGCGGACGGGCTGGACGTCTTCGCGGAGGGCCGGCTTTTCGTCAGCGATCGCCTCGCCCTCGTCGCCGGGGGCTCGTTCGGCCGGGCCACCCGGGACTATGTCGATCGCCGGAACGCCCTGAACAACGACGGCATCACCTATGAGTGGTTTTCGCCCCGGCTCGGCCTGCTGTGGGAGTCTGAGGACGGAGCCCAGGTCTTCGCCAATGTGACCCGTTCGGTCGAACCCCCGGCCTATGGCGCATTGGTCCAGGCACCGCTGGTCGGCTTCACCCCGATCGACATCCAGGACGCATGGACGGCGGAGCTCGGGACCCGGGGGCGTCGCGGTGCCTTCGCCTGGGATTTCACCGTCTATCGCAGCCAGATCGACGGCGAGATCCTGAACTTCATCGTCGGCCCGGACATTCCGGCCGCGACCTTCAACGCCGACCGGACCATTCACCAGGGAGTCGAAGCCGGTCTGGACTGGCGGATGCCCGTGGAAATCGCCGACGGCTCGTTGCTGCTGCGCCAGACGTATGCGTTCAGCGACTTCCATTTCGTCGATGACGCCCGGTGGAGCGACAACACCCTGCCGGTCGTGCCCGAGAACCAGTACCGGGCCGAGCTGACCTGGCGGCATCCGTCCGGCCTGTTCGTCACGCCTTCGGTCGAGTGGCGCATCTCGGACGTCTGGGTCGACTACGCCAACACACTGAAGGCACCGTCCTTCGCCCTGCTGGGTGTGAATGCCGGCTTCAAGCTCGGCTCAGGCGCGACCGTCTATCTCGACGCCCGCAACCTGACGGACGAGCGCTATGTCGGCGAATTCTCTGCCGTCACCGATGCACGGACCGCCTCGACCTCGGTCTTCTTCCCCGGTGAGGGCCGTTCGGCCTTCGTCGGCCTTCGCCTGACCTACTGATCCGACAACCGGGGCGGGCCGACAGGCCAGCCTCGACGGAGTTTTCCCATGACCCACGACCCTGCTCCCGCTCCCCTCTCCGGTGCCTTCCGCGCCGTCTGGCGCTGGCATTTCTACGCCGGCCTGCTGGTCCTGCCCTTCCTGATGCTGATGGCGCTGACCGGTGCCCTCTATCTGTTCACCGACGAGATCGACGGGGCCGTCTATCGCGACCTGTCCCGCGTCGAACCCCGCGCCGGGTCCGCCGCGCCGGACCTCTGGATCACGGCGGCCGAGACCGGCCTGGGGGGCAAGGTCGCCAATGTGCTGGTCCCGGCCCGGCCGGACGAGGCCGTCCGCCTGACCGTCGACCTGCCCGACGGCGACAAGCGCACCGCCTTCGTCGATCCGTATGACGCCCGGCTGATCGGCGACACCGGCTACGGCGGGGTGATGGAGGTGGTCAAACAGCTCCACAGCCTGATCCTGCTGGGCCGCTGGGCCAACTATGTCGTCGAGATCGTCGCCGGCTGGGCCATCATCCTCGTCGCCACCGGCCTGTTCCTGTGGTGGCCGCGCGGGCGGGGCGTCGGCGTCGTATCGGTCAGGGCCGCCGACCCGAAACGCCGCCCCTTCTGGCGCGACGTCCATGCCGTGACCGGCCTCTATGCCGGTGCCGTCATCGCCTTTCTGGTCATCACCGGCATGCCCTGGTCAGCCTTCTGGGGCGACCAGTATATGGCTGCGGTCAAGGCCAACGGCCTCGGTCGGCCGAAGCCGCCGGCGGCCGCAAGCCCCTTTGCCCACGCTGACCATCCGGGGGACGCCCCCGTCGGCGTCGGCTGGATCATGGAGGGGATGGTCATGCCCACGCCCCACACCGGACCGGCCAGCCTGTCGCGCGTGGTCGACACTGCTGAGGTGCAGGCTCTGGCCCGGCCTTATCTGGTCTCGATCCCGTCAAACCCCGCCCTGGCTTGGACGGCCGCGCGCCAGGTCAAACAGGTCGAGGACACCCGCACCCTCTATGTCGACGCCGCCAACGGCACCGTCCGCGCCGACATCCGCTACGACCAGTTCGGCGTGGGTGCCAGGGCCTTCGAATGGGGCATCGCCGTCCATCAGGGCACCCAGTACGGCTGGATCAATCGCTACCTGATGCTGGGCGGCTGTATCGCCATATGGCTGCTGGGGATCAGCGGCATCATCATGTGGTGGAAGCGTCGCCCGCCGAACCTCGCGAAAGGCCGCCTCGGCGCGCCTGAAGCCCCGCCCGGCCCGCGCGTCCGTGCCGCCGTCCTCGGCATCGTCCTGCCGCTGGCCATCCTCTACCCCCTCACCGGTCTCAGCCTGATCGCCGCCCTGGCGATCGAGCGGGCCGCCACCCTCGTGCGCCGCCGTCTCGACGCCCGCGCCGCAAGGACTTCATGATGAAACGACTGCTGATCCCCGCCGCCCTGCTGGCATTGACGGCCTGCAACCAGACCCCGGTGCCAGAGGCCCCCGCCGTCGTCACGACCATGGACGCCCTGTGCCGGCCCACCCCCAATGGCCGCCCCATGACCGGCTGCTACCTGACCCTGACCGCCAGCCGCGATGACCGCCTCATCGCGGTCTCCAGCCCGATCGCGGGCGAGGGGCAGATCCACGAGATGAAGGTCGCCGACGGCATGATGTCGATGGCCGAGCTGGAAGACGGACTGGCCTTGCCCGCCGGAGAGGCGGTCGCGCTTCGGCCCGGCGGCAACCACATCATGCTTCTGGCCCTGAAACAGCCGCTGGCCGAGGGCGAGCAGGTCTCCCTGACCCTGACCTTCGAGCACGCCCCGCCGATGGGCATCCGCGCCATCGTCGGACAGCCGCCGGCCACGGCCGCCCGGCAACCGTGACGGCTGATGGCGACCAGCGCCGACCGCACGGGCCTCCCTGCCCCTCCACCATCCTTCGGATAGTCCCCCTCCCCATTCGCTGCGCGAACGGGGAGGAGACGGAAAACACTGCTACCCATTTGCCGATTGCCAGCATATCTCGCGCCACCAACTCGCTGATTTAACTCACCTTCCAAAAAATACAGCGTCACCAGCCCGCCTGAGGAAGGCCGGGTCCTAGACTCACCTCGTCCCGTCGCAAGGGAGGCTCGCTCGGCCGGCGATCCGAAGCGGCGGCGGGAGCGGATGGAGCGGGATCTCGCTGTGCAAACAGGGAGGCCGGACCGCGATCGGGGGCCTCCTAAGGGCTCGCCGGCCGGGGTGGAGGACCGGGGGGGATACCCAGGTCGTTCCAGGACTGCCTCGTCGGGCAGCCTGCCCGTCGGAGGCGCTGCGGTAAGGCCCGAATACGGCCACCCGACGCAAGCTTCCGGAAAACTGTCTGCGCGGAGCGTTCTGTCTTCGTCGAAACGGTATTTCTGTCTGCTCATCCGGGCGAAGGCCCGGGCGCTCCGCCACGCCTCCCGAACTTTCCGGCAGCCATGCCGGGAAGGGCTTTCGCCTGCCCGGTCTTTGAAAATCTAGTCCCGAGGCACCAGCCGCCACATCCGGAGCGGATGGCGGACCGCGCCCGCCTCTTCACCCGCCACCGCGCCGCGGCCCATGTAGAAGTCGGCCCTCACCGGGCCGCGGATGGCGGAGCCGGTGTCCAGCGCCACGACCAGACCCTGATAGCTGGCCCGGGCTCCGACCAGATTGCCGCCGTCGGCTGAAATCCACACCAGGTCGCCATAGCGCCAGTGGGCCGGGTCGACGGCGATGGAGCGGCGGGCCGTCAGGGGGATGCCGGCCGCCCCGTTCGGATGACCCCCGTCATCAGGGGTCATGGCGAAGAAGATGTATCGCGGGTTCAGGGCCATGACGGCCCGGGCCTCCGGGCCGCGATGGGCCGCCAGCCAGGCGCGGATGGCCTCGCCCGAGGTGCCGTTGGCCGGCAACAGCCCCTGTTCCGTCATGGGCCGGGCAATGCCGGTAAAGGGCCGGCCGTTGTCGGCGGCATAGGCGGCACGGGCGGTCGAGCCGTCCTCAAAGGTCAGATAGCCCGAGCCCTGGATCTGCATGAAGAACAGATCCTCGGCCCGCATCCATGCGAGGGCGTCGGTCGGTGGGGCGGCCTCGATATCGGCGCGTACGGCCCCGACGGCGCCGCGGGTCCAGCCTTCGGGGCGCGGCCGGACGGGCATGTCGAACTCGGCGTCCGGCGCCCGGCGGGCGTTGTATTCGGGGGCGAAATAGGACGTCAGCAGGCCGGGCCTGCCGTCCGCCGTCACGGCCGCCACGACGGTGAAGCCGCTCTCGAAAAAGGCGCGGGCCATGGAGGGCGTCACCGGCTTCGAGGTCTGTTTGAGCTGCATGGCCCGGGCACACTGGGTCCGCGCGGCGGCGTCGCGGGCTACGGTGCAGCCGACGGCCCAGGCCTCGAAGGCGGCCAGATGGTCCTCGTCATTCCAGCCGGGCAGGGTCGCCGGGCTCAGCCCCTCGGGAGCCGGAGCGGGCACCGGGTCAGGGGTGGGATCGGGTGTCAGTGCGGGTGCCGACGGGCCGGGCTCCGGCGGAACCGGCCCGGCCACGGGCGTCGTGGCGCAGGCGGCGAGCGTCAGGGCCAGGCCGACAAGGACGGCCGTTGCAGAAAGACCCCGACGGCGCGCGCCGTCCCTGATCATGCAGCGGCGGGTTCGGTGCGGGCCAGGACCCAGTTGGGATCGCTGGCACCGAGCGTGCGTTCGAAGGTCCACAGCTCGGCCACCCGCCGTTCCTCGGTCTGAGGCTCGGCTGCGGCGTCGACAGGGGTCACCGTATTGCGCAGTTCGGCCAGGAAACGGACCTTGGCGGTGGCCCGGTTCTCCTCGGCCGAGGCCTCCTCCAGATCAGCGCGGGCTGGCTGCAGGAATTCGGCGACCTCGGTCTCGCCCCGGGTCTCACGGGCCGCGATGCCGGCCTCAAACGAGGCCATGACCGTCGGAGTCAGCAGCGGCTTCAGCGTCTCGCGGTCGCCGGCGGCATAGGCGC
Source organism: Caulobacteraceae bacterium (assembly GCA_040380105.1). Taxonomy (GTDB): domain Bacteria; phylum Pseudomonadota; class Alphaproteobacteria; order Caulobacterales; family Caulobacteraceae; genus Brevundimonas. The sequence continues at coordinate 10,844 of JBEIJS010000023.1, forward strand.
GAACGATGGTCTCATGCGCCTGGCGGGCACCCTCGAGGAAGCGGACCGGGTCAAAGGCCGGGTCACGCGCCTTCAGGCCGGCGATCGAGGCCAGGGTGACGGCGTCCAGCACATTCGGGCGGCCCGCTGTCTGGTCCGACGCGGCCGCCGTCGGGGCGGGCTTTGCACGGGCGTCCTCCTCCGGTTGTCGGCCGACCTTCTTGCCCAGCACATTATAGAGCTGGAACAGGACCACGGCCGCGATGACGGCGAAAATGACGATCTGGATTTGAACCGGCGGCACTGGTGAACCTTGATGGGCGAACGGCGAGGGGACCCGACGCAACAACAGACGATTAGGGACTGATATGGGGACGCGCAACCGGAACCGCCCTTCCGGCAGGCGAGCATCGTTGCCGCACCCTGCGCCTCGTGCTAGTCGCCGCGCCTTCACGGTGTCTCAATCCGGCACCGCCCACGCTTTCAGACAGACCGACCGATGACCGACACCGTGACTCCCTCCGACGCCAAGACCGCCGCTCCGCAGGCCCCGGTCGGTCCCGGCTTCCGCATCGTCGCCCAGTACGTCAAGGATCTGTCCTTCGAAAACCCGAAGGCCCCCGACAGCCTGCGGGTCGAAGGCAAGCCGGCCATCGACATGGGTGTCGAAATGAACGCCCAGGGCCGTCCTGACGGCCTGTTCGAAGTCGATCTGCGCCTGACCATCAAGGCGACGACCGACGCCATGACCGTGTTCAACGTCGAGCTTCTGTACGGGGGCCTGTTCGCCCTGCAGGGCGTGGCCGAACAGGACATCGAGCCGCTGCTGCTGATCGAATGCCCCCGCTATCTGTTCCCGTTCGCCCGCGAAATCATCGCCCGTGCGACCTCGGACGGCGGCTTCTACCCGCCCTTCATGCTGGATCCGATCGATTTCGCCGGCATCTATGTCGCCCGCCAGCAGTCGATCGCACGCGGACCGGCCGAAACCGGGCAGGCCTGAGGATCAGGGTTCAGGGTCGGGTCTACGACCGCTCTTCCAACTCCAGCCCATACCCCTGCCACAGCGACCGGTCCTTCAGATTGGCCTGCAGGAAAGCCAGATGCGCCGACCGTTCCGCCTCGCTGGTCCGGACCGGCAGAGGCCGCGGGCGAGGGCCATGGCCCTTGGCGGCCACGGCCGCCGCTGCGGCAACCGTGGCGCGTGAAGCCGACAGATCCAGCCGGCGTTCCTTGCCGCCCTTGAGCTCCAGATAGACTTCGGCGAGCAGCCGGGCATCGATCAGAGCCCCGTGCAGGGTGCGTTCCACAAGCGAAACCTTGAAACGCTTGCACAGGGCGTCCAGCGAATTGGCCATGCCGGGAAACCGCGTCTGGGCCAGTTTCAGCGTGTCGATCCAGCGATCCTCGGGGAACAGCGGCCGGCCGCAACGCCCAAACTCGTGATCGATGAAATTCCGGTCAAACTGGGCATTGTGGGCAATGATCGGGGCGTCGCCGATGAAATCGCACAGGTCGATGACGATTTCGGCGAACCTCGGCGCGTCCTTGACCCGGTCGTCAGTGATGCCATGCACCCGGATGGCGTCGGCGGGGATCAGGCGATCGGGATTGATCAGCCGGTGAAACGTCCGCCCGGTCGGCAGCAGATCCTCGATCTCGATACAGCCGACCTCGATCATGCGGTCGCCCGTGCGGGGGTCGAAGCCGGTCGTTTCCGTATCGAGGACGATTTCGCGGGACATGAGCTCTCAGTGCAGTGGTTCAGCCGGATTCAAAAGGCCGCGTCGGGTCGTGAGGTCCCGAAGGGCCGACGATCGAGGCCTACTCAAAGGCTCTGCCGGGGCGGCGTCCACCCCGGAGCCAGAACCGTCCCCACGATTTCTTCCACCCGTGCCCGGGCCGCCTCAAGTCCCAGGCTGGTGTCGATGACAAAATCCGCCCGGCGACGCTTCTCTGCGTCGGGCAGTTGGCGCGCCAGGATGGCCTCGAACCGTTCGCGGGTCATGCCGGACCGTGCCAGCACCCGCTCAGCCTGAACTGCAGCCGGAGCCGTCACGACCACCACAGCATCCACAGCTGCATCACCGCCGGTCTCGAACAGCAGAGGAATATCCAGCACGGCCAGTTTCACGCCCCGGGCCTGAGCCGCGGCCAGATCCGCCTGCCGGCCGCTCAGGACCAGGGGATGGACGATGGCCTCCAGTCGTCGGAAAGCGTCGGGGTCCTGGCCCAGGGCCTCGGCCAGCCGGGTCCGGTCGACGGCGCCGTCCTGGACGACGCCGGGAAAGGCCTCGCCGACCGGGCCGACCGCCGCCCCTCCCCGGGCATAGAGCTGGTGCACAGCCGTGTCGGCATTCCAGACCACGGCGCCCGCGTCCGCAAACATGGCTGCCGTCGTCGACTTGCCCATGCCTATGGAGCCGGTAAGGCCGAGAACAATCATGCTTCGCTCTCCAGCTTGTGCAAGGCGATCCGCCGCACATCCACATCCGGCGGCTCGATGCCAAACAGGGCCCGGAACGACGGTCGGGCCTGACCGATCAGCATGGCAAGGCCGTCCACCACCGTCAGGCCCCGTGCTCGTCCAGCTGTCAGGAAGGGGGTCATCAGGGGACGATAGGTCATGTCCATCAGGACGGTTTCCGGCCCAAGCACCGACAGGTCGACGTCAGGTGGGACACTCAATGCGTTGACGACCAGAGAAGCCTCACCCAGCGCCTCCGGGTAGACCACGGCCCCACCGACGTCGGCGACGAGGCCTTCAGCCCGGGCGGCTGTTCTGTTCAGCACGCCGACACGGGCTCCGGCGGCAAGCAGGGCTGCCACTGCCGCCCGGGCTGCGCCGCCCGCGCCCAACACCACCACCAAACGATCCCTAACAGCCAGGCCGGGCGTCTGATCGGCGAGGGCGGCCATAAGCCCGGCACCATCCGTGCTGTCGGCGCTGACGCGCCCGCCCGAAAACAGCAGCAGATTGGCAGAGCCACAACTCCGCGCCGTCGTGGACGCTTCGTCTGCCAACGCCAGCGCCTGCTCCTTGAACGGGGCCGTCACGTTGAAACCGCGCAGGAGACCGGCGCGCCCCTCCGCGACGAGCCTGGCGAACTCCACCGCGTCGGCAGGCCCGAACGCGCGATAATCGGCATCCAGCTTGGCCGCTGCGATCCAGGCCTCATGGATCAGGGGGCTGAGCGAATGGATAATCGGTTGGCCCGCGACACCCGTCTGAATCCTCATGACGGGAGCACCCCCGCCCGGCGCAACTCAGCCAGAACCGGCCACAGCGGCAGGCCCAGGACAGTGAAATAGTCGCCGTCCACCGCCTCGAACAGCTGCGCGCCCATGCCCTCAAGCCGGTAAGAACCGACGCAGGCCAGCAGGGCCTCACCTTCGGCCTCCAGATAGGCATCCAGAAAGCTGTCGGAGAAGCCACGCATTCTCAGGCTTGCCGTATCGAGTCCTGACCAGACGATCTGGCCGTTTCGGGCGAGGGCAGCACCGGAATGGAGTTGGTGGACCCTGCCGCGCATGGCCGCCAGCCGCGCGCGCGCCTCACCGAGCGAAGCCGCCTTGGAGACCAGGCCGCCGTCGAAACCGAGGGTCTGGTCAGCGCCCAGAACCCAGGCATCTGCGTCCTGGCACGAGACCGCCAGAGCCTTGGCCTGCGCCAGTTCAAGCGCGAGTCCGGCGGCATCCGCCGGGTCATGAACCGCCTTGACGGCATCTTCGTCCACATCAGCGACCTGGACCGAGAAGACGACGCCAGCCTCCGTCAGCATGGTGCGCCGCGCTGCGCTTTTTGAAGCGAGAACCAATCGTTCCGGGGAGACGATCACCAGCTGGTTCCCAGCCGGCGGGTCCGGCGCTCATTCAACAGGTTGATGATTGCCGCGGCTGTCTCCTCGACAGAACGGCGGGTGACGTCGATAACCGGCCAACCGCGGCGCTCGAAGGCGCGGCGGGCCCTGACCGTTTCCTCGCGCACGGCATCGTGGTCGACATAGGCGCTGGCCCGGTTGGCGTTCAGCCCGTCAAGCCGGTTTCTGCGGATTTGTACCAGCCGGTCTGGTGAGACAGTGAGGCCGACCACCAGGGGGTTTTTCAGCCCGACGAGACGTTCACCGTCTTCCTGACCCGGCACCAGGGGCACATTGGCAGCACGAATGCCGCGGTGAGCCAGATAGATGCAGGTCGGTGTCTTGGAGGTACGACTGACGCCACAAAGGACAACATCGGCCCCCTCCAGCTGGACCGCCGACCCCTGGCCGTCATCATGGGCCATGGCATAATCGAGAGCGGCGATGCGGTTGAAATAGTCGGTATCGAGCGCATGCTGGGCCCCGACCCTCGTCGACAAGGCAGCACCCAGATATCTGGACAGCGCACTGACCAACGGGTCCAGCGCTGCGATCTGCGGCATGTCCAGCTTGCGGCACCCTTCTTCAAGCAGCTCGCGGAGTTCCCGATCGACGAGCGTATGCAGCACCACACCCGGCGACGCGGCCACCTCCTCCAGCACCCGCTCCATCTGTTTGCCCGAACGGACGAGGGCATAGATATGCTCGATCGGAATGACACCGTCGAAGCGGGCTACCACCGCCTTGGCCATGGCATTCAGGGTCTCGCCGGTTGAGTCGGAGACCAGATGGACATGGAAATAGGTCGCCAGGCGCGTCGGACCAGCCGCTCGTCCAGATGAACCGGGCGTCATCGGCGGCTGTCCATGACTGCGAGACTCCTGTGGATGAGCCCCGGCGCCGTCAGGGCGCCGTCAGGGCTGACGGGTGCATCATTTCCTATAGCCGGGCCCGGTGTCCGCCGCGAGCGGGGATGGAGGTGGATTGCTGGCCAGTTGCCGGGGGTATTCATCCCAAGGCCGCTCCCGGCTCAAGACCAACCTGTGGAAATCCTTAACGAGCGGTTAACGGCGCCCAGGACTGGAACCCGCTCTCCGGTCGTGAAACCGCTTCGTTAAGGGATCGTTAGGATTTATCCCCGGTTTCACCAAACCCGATAGAAGGTGCACCGGCGACTGTGACTGTTTGCGGAAAACTCGTCCGGTCTCGACCAAACTGGCCTGTTTGTCCCCGGCATCCCCGGCCCTGCCTTCTTCTTCCAGACTTCAAGACTCTTTTATTGAGAAGGATGGAAGGGTGCGACACGTCTCAGGCTTGAGCGGAACCGAGGCCCCCGGTAGGACCGGTGTCAGATGACCGTTTCCCCCGCCTCTCCCCTGATTTTGAAGGTTCTCGCCGGAGAATCGAGCGCTCGCCCGCCTGTCTGGTTCATGCGTCAGGCCGGGCGCTACCTGCCGGAATACCGGGCCCTGCGAGCGACCACACCTGATTTCATTTCCTTCTGCCTGGATCCTGAAAAAGCCGCTGAGGCGACCTTGCAGCCGATGCGTCGGTTCGGTTTTGACGCCGCGATCGTCTTTGCCGACATACTGCTGATTCCGGGAGCCCTGGGGCAGGAGGTCTGGTTCGAGGCTGGTGAGGGGCCACGGCTGGGTCGCCTGCCGCCGGTCGAGGCCATGCGCGATCTGACGTCAGGGGCCGGCGAAGCTCTGAAACAGGTGGGTCAGACCCTGTCTCTGGTTCGATCGCAGCTTGAACCGGACCGGGCATTGATCGGCTTTGCCGGAGCACCCTGGACGGTTGCGACCTATATGCTGGACGGCGAGGCGCGCAGCATCGGAAAGGGCGAGCGTGCACAGGCCCGTACCTATGCCTATACCGAGCCGGACAAGGTTGCAGCCTTGCTTGAGGTACTGGTTGAGGCCACGGCCCATTATCTGAAGATGCAGGCTGATGCCGGGGCCCAGGTGCTGAAGATCTTCGAGAGCTGGGCCGAGGGTCTGCCGGAGGATCTGTTCGAAAGCCTGGTCCTTCGCCCACACCAAAAACTGGTCGGGCGGGTCCGCGAACTGGGGGTCACAGTCCCCCTGATCGGCTTCCCGCGGGGTTCGGCAGCGCTGGCAGAAAGGTATGCCGCTGAGGTCGATGTACAGGCCGTGGCGCTGGATACAGCCTGTCCGTTGGAGATCGGACGGAGGGTGCAGGCGATCAAGCCGATTCAGGGTGCCTTTGATCCCCTTCTGTTGCGTGCGGGCGGCCCGATGCTGGACCGGCGCGTCGATCAGCTGCTTGAGGCCTGGGGGCATGGGCCCTGGATCTTCAACCTCGGACACGGCATCCTGCCGGACGTGCCGATCGCCCATGTGGAACAGGTTCTGAAGCGGATTGGTGCGCAATGAGTGGTCCGGCAATAGCTCGGAAGCAGCGTCGCCGGATCGCGGTGGTGCTGTTCAATCTCGGCGGGCCGGATGACCAGGCGTCGGTCAAACCCTTCCTGTTCAACCTGTTCAGCGACCCGGCTATCATCGGCCTGCCCAATCCGTTTCGGGCCCTGCTCGCAAGACTGATATCCAGCCGGCGCGAGACGAGTGCACAGGCCAATTATGCTCTTATGGGCGGTGGTTCGCCCCTGTTGCCGGAGACCCGGCGTCAGGCAGCGGCCCTGGCGGAAACCCTGTCCGGACTTCTGCCGGGTGACGTGGTCGAGGCCTTCATAGCCATGCGCTACTGGTCACCGCTGACCGAGCAAACCGCCGCTGAAGTCGCCGCATTTGCCCCGGACGAGATCGTATTGCTGCCGCTGTATCCGCAGTTCTCGACCACCACGACCCAGTCGTCGCTGAAGGCCTGGCGCGTAACCTATGATGGTCCCGGGGTCAGTCGGACCGTGTGCTGCTATCCGGAAGCATCCGGATGGATCTCGGTCCAGGCCAACGGGGTGAGAGCAAGGCTCGCCGAGGCCGGTGACCAACCAGTCCGCGTTCTGTTCTCGGCCCACGGCATCCCGGAAAGTCTGGTGCTGAAGAAGGGCGATCCATATCAGGAGCAGATTGAATCGACCTGCGCCGCGATAGCATCGCATGCCGGCCTGACGGACTGGACGATCTGCTACCAGAGCCGGGTCGGTCCGATGAAATGGCTCGGTCCATCGACGCCGGATGCCCTGGCTCAGGCCGGGCGCGACGGGGTCGGGGCCGTGGTGGTCCCGGTCGCCTTTGTTTCTGAACATATCGAGACACTGGTCGAACTCGACATCGAATATGCGGAACTGGCTCATGAGCTGGGCGTGTCACCCTATCTGCGCAGCCCGGCCGTCGGCGTTGCCGCGCCGTTCATCCGGACCCTGGCCGATGCAGTGGTCGAAGCCCTGTCACGGACCGGAACAGCACCCTTTGGTCCCGGTTGCCGGGCCGGCTGGAGAGCCTGCCCGCGGACCTGTCCAGGGAACCCCGCATGACTTTCGAGATCGTGCGGGGTCTGCATATTCTCGCGGTCATCGCCTGGATGGCCGGGATGCTGTTCCTGCCGCGGCTCTACGCCTATGACGCCGAACAGGCGGGCAAGGCCGAGCCGCTGCGATCCGAGATGCGCAACCTGTTGCGGACATGGCAGAACCGTCTGCTGAAGATCATCGTCAACCCCGCCATGGCGGTTACCTGGGTGTTCGGTGTCTGGATGATCGGCATCCACATGTTCGAATACGGCGAAGGCTGGGGCTTCCTCGTCCAGCCGTGGATGATCGCCAAACTCGCCGGTGTCGTTGCGCTTTCGGCCTGGCACGGTTTCCTGGCCGGAGAGCTGAAACGCATTGAGGCCGGGACCTCCAGCCGATCAGGCAAATTCTGGCGGATGACCAATGAGATCCCGTTTGTCATCGCCGTGGTGATGGTGCTTTCGGTGACCACTCAATGGACATTCGGATAGTTCGCCCAGCTTGACCTGAGCTCCCTCGCGTGGTTTCGCTCGGGCTGGTCGCCCTGCAGGAGTCTGGGGCGGCCCCACGCCTTTCGACGCCCGCTGGTTTCACCGGGACGACCCGTCGCCTTCCCACCCGGCCGCAAGGCCAGACATCGCTGGATTTTCCCGACCGCGCGACGTTCTGTCCCGCGGCGATGCTTATGATTGCACGCCATGACCGATATCACCGACACGCCCGAAACAGAACTGACTGCAGAGGTTGAAGCGCACGGGACCGATCAGGAAATGGCTGCCGCAGATCTTCCGATGGTCGACCAGGAGTCGGGCGACGAGGATGATGACGGCGAACCGATCGTCCCCAACGGCCGGATCACCCTCCAGGAGCTCAACGAGAAAACTCCGGAAGACCTGGTCGCCTTCGCCGAGAGCCTGGAGATCGAGAACGCCGGTAATCTGCGCAAACAGGATCTGCTGTTCGCCATCCTCAAGACCCTGGCCGACGAAGAAGTCGAGATCATCGCTGACGGCGTGCTCGAAATCCTGCCGGACGGGTTCGGCTTCCTGCGCAGCCCGGACGTGAATTATCTTCCGGGGCCAGACGATGTTTATGTCTCTCCGTCCCAGATCCGCCGCTTCGGGCTGCGCTCGGGCGACACCATTCACGGTGCCGTCCGCGGTCCGCGCGAGGGCGAGCGGTATTTCGCCCTGCTCAAGGTCGACACGATCAATTTCGAGGACCCGGAGACGGTCAAGACCAAGGTCCTGTTCGACAACCTTACGCCGCTCTATCCGGAGGAGCGGCTACATATGGAAATCCAGGACCCGACGCTGAAGGACCGGTCGGGCCGGGTCATCGATATCGTCGCCCCGCTCGGCAAGGGCCAGCGCTGCCTGATCGTCGCCCCGCCGCGGGTCGGCAAGACGGTGATGCTGCAGAACATCGCCAAATCCATCGAGAAGAACCATCCCGAGGTCTTCCTCATCGTCCTGCTGATCGACGAGCGGCCCGAGGAAGTGACCGACATGCAGCGTACGGTGAAGGGCGAGGTCATTGCCTCGACCTTTGACGAACCAGCCACCCGTCACGTCGCCGTTGCCGAAATGGTCATCGAAAAGGCCAAGCGTCTGGTCGAGCACAAGAAGGATGTCGTCATCCTGCTCGACTCCATCACCCGTCTGGGCCGCGCCTACAACGCCACAGTTCCCTCGTCGGGCAAGGTCCTGACCGGGGGTGTCGACGCCAATGCCCTGCAGCGGCCGAAGCGCTTCTTCGGTGCAGCGCGCAATGTGGAGCAGGGCGGATCCCTGACCATCATCGCCACCGCCCTGATCGATACCGGCTCGCGGATGGACGAGGTCATCTTCGAAGAGTTCAAGGGCACGGGTAACTCGGAAATCGTGCTGGACCGCAAGGTCGCCGACAAGCGGATCTTCCCGGCCATCGATGTGCTCAAGTCCGGTACCCGCAAGGAAGAGCTGACCACGCCAAAGGATCAGCTGGCCAAGACCTATGTCCTGCGCCGCATCCTCAACCCGATGGGACCGCAGGATGCGATCGAGTTCCTGATCGACAAGCTGCGCCAGTCGAAGAACAATGCGGACTTCTTCCAGTCGATGAACACCTGACGGCGGTATGGCCGCTGTTTCACGTGAAACAGGAGCGGGTCTATGAAGGTAAAACTCGAGGTCGACTGCACCCCGGCAGAGGCCCGGGCCTTTCTCGGCCTGCCCGATGTCGAGAGTCTGAACGACCAGCTGGTCACCGAGATGAAACGCCGCATGGACGAGAACATCACGGCCATGCAGCCCGACGAGCTCATGAAAACCTGGACCAGTTTCGGCCTTCAGGCGCAGGACCAGTTCCGAAAACTGATGGAAGCTGCGGTCAAACCGTGACGTTTGTCTCCTCCCCATGTCGTGGGGAGGGGAGCCATCCGACGGATGGTGGCGGGGCAGGGCCCCGGACACCATCGAATTTGGCCAGGCCCCTCCGCCGCTTGCCCGTCCTGCTGCCCACTACTTTGGGGTAGACCGCTCGCCATGACCGACACCATCTTCGCCCTCGCCACTCCGCCCGGCCGAGGGGCCATCGCCATCCTGCGCCTGTCGGGCCCGGGTACGAACGCGACCCTCCTCTCGCTCGGTGCCGGCGGGCTCAAACCCCGAACGGCATCGTTGCGAGACCTCGCCCATGATGGAAGGGCGATCGACCAGGCTTTGGTGCTCCGTTTCCCGGCCCCGAACTCCTACACCGGTGAGGACTGTGCCGAACTGCATCTGCACGGCGGTCCGGCGGTGGTTGAGGGGGCTGCTCTGGCACTGGTCGATCTGGGCCTGCGTCCGGCGGAGCCGGGCGAGTTCACCCGCCGTGCGTTCGAGAACGGTCGTATGGACCTGGCCCAGGCCGAGGCCGTCGCCGATCTGATAGATGCTGAGACTGAGGCCCAGGCCAGCCAGGCGCTCGGCCAGCTCGAGGGGGCACTGAGTCAGACCTATATGGGTTTCCGCAGGGATTTGCTGACCGCCCTCACCCTGATCGAGGCTGAAATCGACTTCCCTGACGAGGAGGTCCCGGACAATCTGGCCCGGTCCGCCGGACCCCTGCTCGACTGTTTGATCGCTGACCTGAAGGCCGCCCTCGCCGACGCCCGGCGCGGCGAGCGGGTGCGCGCGGGCTATCGCATCGTCCTGATCGGCGAGACCAATGCCGGCAAGTCCTCGCTGTTTAATGCCCTGGTCGCGCGCGAGGCGGCCATCGTTACCCCCATCGCCGGTACGACCCGCGATGTGCTCGATGCCGACCTGATCATCGGCGGCTATGCCGTGACCCTGTCCGACACCGCCGGCCTGCGCGACAGCACCGACCCTGTCGAGGCCGAGGGTGTGCGCCGCGCGCGTGCCCGGGCAGAGGCGGCCGACCTCAGGCTGTGGGTCCGGGGACCGGACGATGTCGAGGGCGATGCCGCCGGATTTGCCCGCCCCGGCGACCTTCTGGTCCTGACCAAGGCCGACCTCGGGACGGCCCCGGCGGTGCCGGGGTTCGAGACCATGACCCTGAGCACGGTGACCGGTAAGGGCCTTGGCGATCTGCTCGCCTGGATTTCCGCGCGACTGTCCCGTGACCTGGCCGGGGCGGATTTTCCGGCGGTGACCCGCGAGCGGCACCGGCGTCGGCTTGTCGAGGCTCTTGCAGCGGTCGAGGCCGGGCGGGCAGCGCTGGGCGCTTCACCGGAAATGGCCGGGGACGATCTTCGCCGGGCCGCCGAGGCCCTGGCCCGGGTCACCGGTGCCATCGGCGTTGAGGACATACTGGGCGAGGTCTTCTCGACCTTCTGCATCGGCAAATAGGCGGTTTCACGTGAAACAACCCGGCGGCCGAGGTGGCGAAAGGGGCGGTTTTGCCCTATGTGCCCGCCCATGAAGGGTTTTGACGTCATTGTCATCGGCGGCGGGCATGCGGGCTGCGAGGCAGCGGCGGCGTCTGCGCGCGTGGGCGCTCGCACTGTGCTGCTGACCCAGAAACTTGAGACCATCGGAGAAATGTCCTGCAACCCGGCGATCGGCGGTCTGGGCAAGGGCCATCTGGTACGCGAGATCGATGCCATGGACGGTCTGATGGCCCGGCTGGGCGACAAGGCCGGGATTCAGTTCCGCCTGCTGAACCGTTCCAAGGGGGCGGCCGTGCGGGGCCCGCGCAGCCAGATCGACCGGCGGCTTTACCGCGAGGCCATGCAGGCTGAATTGGCGCAGACGCCCAACCTGGCCCTGATGGCCGGGACGGCGGAGCGGCTGATCCTGAACGGCGACCGGGTCGTCGGCGTGGTGACGGGGGAGGGCGTCGAGCTGCGCGCCGGGGCTGTGGTCCTGACCACCGGCACCTTCCTGAACGGTGTCATTCACAAGGGCGACCAACGCATCCCGGCCGGACGGCACGGCGAGGCCCCCTCCACCGGCCTTGCGGCTGACCTCTACGGTTCCGGCCTGCAGATGGGTCGGCTCAAGACCGGCACCCCCGCGCGCCTCGACGGCCGGACCATCGGCTGGGAACGGCTGGAGATGCAGCAGGCCGACGTTGAGCCGGTGCCGTTCAGCTTCCTGACCGACCGGATCGAGGTGCCCCAGATCGCCTGCGGCGTGACCCATACGACCGAGGCGACACACAGGATCATCGCCGACAATCTCGGCGACAGTGCGGTCTATGGCGGTCATCTGTCCGGCCGCGGCCCGCGCTACTGCCCTTCGATCGAGGACAAGGTGGTCCGGTTTTCGTACAAGGCCTCGCACCAGATCTTTATTGAGCCCGAAGGCCTGGACGATCCGACC
>JBEIJS010000024.1:0-22566 GCA_040380105.1 Caulobacteraceae bacterium
GGGTCAACCGGTCAGACACGGTAGCGCTGCGCGCCGGCAGGCTTCTTAGGCCCTGACGGACGTCCGCTCTACGCCCTCAGATCACTGTCCGCTTTCGACGGCGGCCTCAACTGATCGCTGCAACACACTCGGCGAAGGTCTCTGCTGGCGTTCGATAGAGCAAGGTCTTTCTGGGCCGTTCGTTGAGCTGTCGGGCGATGGCGTTGAGCTGGGCCTGGCTGTGCAGGGACAGGTCGGTCCCGTGGGGCAGGTACTGGCGCAGCAGCCGGTTGGTGTTTTCGTTCGAGCCGCGCTGCCACGGTGATCGGGGATCGCAGAAGTAGACCGCGACGTCGGAAGCCAGGGCCAGCCGCTTGTGGTCGGCCAGCTCCTTGCCCCGGTCCCACGTCAGGGACCGGTAGAGTTCGCCGGGCAGTTTGCTGGACTGTTTGATCAGGGCGGTGACGACGCTTTCGGTGTCCTTGTTGGCGACCTTCACCAGCATGACGTAACGCGAGTGGCGCTCGACGAGCGTTGCGACGTAGCTGTTGCTGGACCCGCCGATCAGGTCGCCCTCCCAGTGACCGGGCACAGCGCGATCCTCGACCGACGCGGGCCGTTCGCTGATCGAGACGGCGTCCTTGATCTGGCCCAGACCATTGCGCTTCAGGCTGGCGTGCCTTGAGCGACGGATGGTCCGCCGGGCTCTGAGGTGATCCAGCAGTTCCTTCTTCAGCACCCCTCGGGTCTGGATGAACAGGCTGCGGTAGATGGTTTCGTGCGACACCTGATTGTGCGGCTCCCCGGGCCAGGTGCGCTTGAGCCAGCCGGCGATCTGCTCGGGCGACCAGTTCCGCCGAAGCTTGCCAGATACTGTCCGCGCCAGCGCCGGTCGGCAAGCCAGCTTGCAGTGTTTGGGGCGCCGCGCCCGGTCCCACGCCGCCTGATCAGACCGTGTCGCCCGATACCGCTCCGGCCCGCCGTTGCGGTGCACTTCGCGGCTGATCGTGGACGGCGACCGACCCAGCGACCGGGCGATCCCCCGCAGCGAGCAACCTGTGCTGAGCCCTCGCGATATCTCCTCGCGCTCGCCCAGACTGAGCGCCCGATCCGCCCGCTTGCGGTCCGGCGGCCGGATGCCGCCCGTCGGTGACAGCACCGAAAACACCGACGAGGACTCCCGATCGAACCGTCGTCCGATCGAACTCATCGACTCGCCGGCCTTCCAGCGATCCCAGATCTCAGCCCGTTGGGCCGCCGAATAGTAGATGCGACGCCGCTGCTTCATGACCCACGCTCCATCTCCGAAGAAAAGCTAGCGTGTTGCGTTCACCGGTTGAGCTCACCGTCGGTAGCGGTCATCGGGTTCGGACCGCAAAGCGGACCATTCCGGGCTCAGACGGCATGGCTGAAGGTCGGGTTTCCGGCGCTCGGTGAACGACCGGTTCCGGCGCAATGCGGTTGCTCGCGCCTTCGCCGTTGCCGCCAACATCACACCAGCAGCGCCCTCAGCACCCCGTCCAGAACCGGCCGTCCGGCCGCCGTTGCCCTGACCCGGTCCGCTTCCACGGCCAGGAAGCCGTCCGCGATCAGACCGGCCAGCGGTTCCGCCGCCTCCGCCCGCCCCAGTACCGCCAGATCGCCCAGCGCCACCCCCTCCACCGTGCGCAGTCCCAGCAGGACCTTCTCCTCCGCCGCGTCCCGGTCCGACTGGGCGTCCCGCTCGCTCCAGGGCGTGCCCGCCGCGACGCCGGCGACATAGGCGCCGATGCCCCTGTGGGCGACGGTCGCCGTCCGGGCGGCTTGCAGGGTCAGCCGCCCATGCGCGCCCGGTCCGAGGCCGAGGTAGTCGCCGCCGCGCCAGACGTGGAGATTGTGGGCCGAGCGCGCCGCCTCGCCGCGGGCGTGGTTGGAGACCTCATAGGCGTCGAAACCGGCGGCCTCGAGCAGGACTTGCGTGGTTTCATACAGGGCGGCCGACCGGTCTTCGTCGGGCGGGGTCCAGGCCCCGCGGGCCACGGCGCGGCCGAAGGCGGTCGTGGGCTCTATGGTCAGCTGGTAGGGCGAGACGTGCTCAAAGCCCATGTCGATGGCCCCGGCCAGTTCGGCGCGCCAGCCGGCGACGGTCTGGTCGGGGCGGGCATAGATCAGGTCGATGGACAGGCGCGGAAAGGCGCGGGCGGCGACGGCGACGGCGCGGCGGGCCTCGTCCGCCGAATGGTTGCGGCCGAGGAAGGCCAGGGCCGCGTCGTCCAGCGCCTGCACCCCCATGGACAGCCGGTTGATCCCGGCCCCGGCCAGGGCGGCGAACCGGGCGGCCTCGGCGTCGGTGGGATTGGCCTCGAGCGTGATCTCGATCGGGCCGCGCGGCGGAAACAGGGTGCGGGCCCGGTCGATGACGGCGGCCACGGCCTCAGGGGCCATCAGCGAGGGGGTGCCGCCGCCGAAGAAGATCGAGGCCAGACGGCGCGGACCCGTCAGCAGGGCTTGCGCCGCCATATCGGCGAGGATGGCCTCGACCAGCGCCGCCTGTTCCTCCACCCGCCCCCGATCCCGCACGACGTTGAAGTCGCAATAGGGGCATATCCGGGCGCAATACGGCCAGTGGACGTAGAGGGCGAGGTCTGTGCCGGGGTGGGGGACGGGCATGAGAAGTGGCTAGTGGCTAGTGATTAGTGGCCAGTGAGCGGCGAGGACGGGCGCCTGTGCTCACGAAGTGGTCGGCGGCGGGGAGCAAGCCGCACTAACCACTAATCACTAGCCACTGGCCACTGGCCACTCACCCCATCAACGCCGCCTTCAGCTTCGCAAACGCCACCGCCCGGTGGCTGATCGAGTCCTTCAGCGCCGGGTCCAGTTCGCCGAAGGTCTGGTCGTATCCGTCGGGGATGAAGATGGGGTCATAGCCGAAGCCACGGTCGCCGCGCGGGGGGAAGGTCAGCTGGCCGTCGACCCGGCCCTCGACCACCACCGCCGGGCCGTCGGGCCAGGCCACGGCCAGGGCCGAGGTGAACCAGGCGCGGCGATCCGGTGAACCGGTCTCATCCAGCCGCTCCTCGACCCGGCGCATGGCAAAGGCAAAATCCTTGTCCGGCCCGGCCCATCGGGCGGAAAAAATGCCCGGAGCCCCGTCGAGGGCCGCAACGGACAGGCCGGAGTCATCCGCCAGGGCGACCTCGCCCGAACGATCCGCCGCATGGCGGGCCTTGAGCAGGGCATTGCCGACAAAGGTGCTCTCGGTCTCGTCCGGTTCGGGCAGATTCAGGCTGGCGGCGGTAACCACGACGTAATGTCCGTCCAGAAGCGCGTCGATCTCGACCGCCTTGCCCGGGTTGTGGGTCGCCACGACCAGCCGCATCCCCTTGATAAGCTTCAGATTCATCCCGATCACGCGCTCCGCAACAATCTATTGCCAAAGTTTAATATCGTTAAACGATATGTAACGTGCCTTTTGTGAGAGCACGGACTATCTATGTCTTCAAGGACGGACGCCGCGACGTTCCACGAACAGGCCCGAAAGGGCAAGTTCAATGCAGCGGATCACCGATCGAAGGGCAAAAAACCCCTTCGCTCAAAGCCAACGGAGAACCACCATGAACACCATGAACGTTTCCTTCTTCATCGAGAAGGTCGGCCACGGCATCCTCAACACCTTCCTGCTCGCCGCCCTGCCGACCGCCCTGGTCGCTACCCTGGTCCAGAGCTTCTGATTTCGTTCTGGCCAGGCCTGGCCAGAACGGTGATCGGCCTGACAGTCCGGCCTCAAATAGCCCGAAGGACGGCAGGCCACACGGAAAAGTCTCACAGGAGCTTTGACGATCGGCATGACAATCGCGATGAATAAGACCGCGTGCGGGTTTGCCGGACCCCGCGCGGCATCCTCGCCCTGCCGACCGGCGCTCTAGCAGAGAGGTCGACCCATGCGTTTCCCGAAGTCGCTTTCGATCGGGATCCGCGTGCCTTCCCTTCCGGGCCTGCACGCCCGCTCCATGTCCCCCTTGCTGAACGCGGCCCTGGTCGCCGCCTACTGGCTGATGATCGTGCTGACGGTGATCATGTCGGTGGCCTTTGTGATCGCCCTTTTCCTGCCCATGGGACCGACCGGCCTGATTTTCAGCGATGAGTCGGGCGGCACCGAGGTTCCCGTGTCCCGCGCCTATATCCTGTTCGGCTTCGGGGCCTTTGTCGGCTATTTCGGTGGCTTCGCCCTGATCCTCCGGCTGTTGAGGCGGATCTTCCACACCCTCGCCACCGGCGATCCCTTTCATCCGACCAATGTCAGCCGCCTGAAGCAGATCGGCCTGATCCTCGCCGTGGTCACGGGCGGTGCCTGGATCGGCCAGACCCTGGTGGCACGACTGGCGCGCGGCGAGATGGACCCGCCCAGCCTGTTCGACCTGGTGACGCCGGCCTTTTCCGTCTTTGTCGTCTTTGTCCTGGCCGAGGTGTTCCGTGAAGGGGCCCGCCTGCGCCGCGAATCCGAACTCACCATCTAGAAGGCGCGCGGTCGGAAGGCTCCGCCCTTCTCGACCTGACGCGCGCCGGTTAAGAGAGCGTCCGATGGCCATCCGCGTGCAACTCGACCGAATCCTTCTCGAACGGCGCATGTCGCTGACCGAGCTGGCCGACCGCGTGGGCGTGACCCTGGCCAATCTGTCGATCCTCAAGACCGGCAAGGCGCGGGCCATCCGCTTCACCACCCTGGACGCCCTGTGCCGGGAGCTGAACTGCCAGCCGGGCGACCTGCTGGTCCAGACGCCCGGTCCGCAGGACATCGGCTCCGACGAGGATCTCGACGGGAACGCCCCCGGGACCACATGAGCCGCCGCGACGACCTGAGCCCCGACGACCGCCGCATCTGGGCCCGCGTCGCCGGATCAGTCACGCCCCGCAAGCCGAAGAAGGCCGCCCTGATCACGCCGGGCGCTGCCGTGGTCGATCCGCCCGCGGCACCGCTGCCGCGTGGTCTGGCCAAGCCCCGGCCCGCCGCGCCCGCCTGGAGCCCGCCCGCTGTCGCCCCGCCCCGCCCGCGCGGCCACCCGGAGGAACTGGAGCCACGCCGCCAGCGCCGGCTGTCGCGCGAACGCGATCCGATCGAGGCGAAGATCGACCTGCACGGCTATGGCCGTTTCCAGGCCCAGGACGCCCTGACCGCCTTTCTGATGGGGGCCCAGGCGCGCGGCTACCGGTCCGTTCTGGTCGTCACCGGCCAGGGCCGGCGCGGCGGCACCGGCGTCATCCGCGCCTCAGTGCATGAATGGCTGCAGGCCCCGGCCTTGCGGGGGGTGGTGTCCGGCTTCGCCGCTGCGGCCCGCCACCACGGCGGGGACGGGGCGCTGTATGTGACGATCCGGCGGGGGTGAGGGGTGAGGACCAGTGGCGAGGCGTTGGCCACTGGTGGTCATTGAACGCAACCTCGATGGCCGGAAAGTGAGCATGCATCGCTCGCCACTCGCCACTCGCCACTCGCCACTCGCCACTCAGGAAAGCGTCAGCCCCGCCTCCTTCGCCAGCCCTTCCAGCGACACCATCGGCCTCGGCCCCCAGTGGGCGATGACTTCCGCCGCCGCCAGCGAACCGAGCTTGCCGGCGTCCTCCAGCGACAGGCCGCGCGCGAGGCCCAGCAGGAAGCCGGCGGCATACTGGTCGCCGGCGCCGGTGGTATCGATGACCTTGTCGACCGGCACGGCGGCGATGACCACGCGTTCGTCGCCGCTCAGCACCACCGACCCCGCCTCGCCGCGCGTGACGGCGGCTACGTCAACCATGGACGCAAGCTGCGCGGCGGCCGCGTCGAAGTCATCGGTCTCGAACAGGGCGGCCAGCTCGCCCTCATTGGCCAGGACGATGTCGGCCGAGGCGGCGATGAAGGCCAGCAGCTCGCTGCGCCAGCGGGCGACGACGAAGGTGTCGGACAGGGTGATGGCGACCTTGCGTCCGGCGGCATGGGCGGCGGCGGCGGCGGCCTCGAAGGCGGCGCGGGCCGGAGCCGGGTCGAACAGATAGCCTTCCAGATAGACGATGGCCGAGGCGCCGATCACCGTGGCGTCGATGTCGGCCGTCTCCAGCTGGTTGGCGGCCCCCAGGAAGGTGCACATGGTGCGCTGGCCGTCGGGGGTGACATTGATCATGCAGGCGCCGGTGGCGGCACCCGGCAGCACCGGCGTGTCGAAGGCGACACCGGCGGCGCGGATGTCGTGGCTGAAGACCGTCCCCAGCACGTCATCGGCGACCTTGCCGATATAGGCCGCGCGGCCGCCGAAGGAGCCGATCCCGGCCACCGTATTGCCCGCCGATCCGCCCGAGGCCTCCACCCCCGCCGCCATGGCGGCATAGAGGGCGGCGCTCTGCTGCGCATCGACCAGCTGCATCGAGCCGGGCGTCAAGCCCTGGGCCGTCAGGAAGGCAGGCTCGCAGGGGGCGAGGACATCGACGATCGCATTGCCGACGGCGCAGACGTCAAAGGTGGGGTTCTGGGTCATGAGCGGGGATTAGCGGGCGCGGGCGGGATTGGCGAGTGTCGCCGGCGATTCCCTCGCTATCGTCATCCTCCGGCAAGCCGCGTCAGCGGCGCAGACCGGGGGACCCAGCGGCGCGCGAGAGCGCGAAACGGTCGAGAGCACAGCTGTCAGAGCCATCGCCTTCGCTGCGCTTCGGCGCCGCTGGGTCCCCCGGTCTCGCTTCGCTCGCCGGAGGATGACGATAGCAAAAGAGGGCAATCCTTGGCATGAGCGCCGCCATGACCGAGATCGCCGTCCTGACCCCCGATGCCGCCGACCCCTCCTATGCCGGCCAGTGGCCCGGCGTGCTGGAGCGGCTGGCCGAGGCCCTCGCCACAGCCGGACTGACGGCGGTGCCCTCGGCCTGGACAGAGCACATCGCGGACGCCTCCGGCCTGATGCGGTTTCCGCTGGTCCTGCCGGTGATCGCCTGGGGCTATCACCGCGATCACGACCGCTGGATGCAGGCCTGCGCGACCTGGGAGGCGGCGGGGGTGAAGATGCTGAACCCGCCGTCGGTGCTCGCCTGGAATTCGGACAAGAGCTACCTCGGCCGGCTGGCCGATCAGGGCATCGCCATCCCGGACACCGTCTGGATCGACGGCCCGACGCAATCAGACGCTGACGCCGCCTTCGACCGCTTCGGTGTCGACCGGATCGTGGTCAAGCCGCGCGTCTCGGGCGGGGCCCACAAGACCCTGCGCCTGTCACGCGGCGAGGCCATGGTCGGGGCACCCGAGGGCCCGGCGATGATCCAGCCCTATCTGCCGTCGATCGAAACCGAGGGCGAAACCTCCCTGCTCTTCTTCGGCGGCAAACTCAGCCACGTCGTCAACAAACGGCCCGTCCCCGGCGAGTTCCGTGTCCAGGTCCAGTACGGCGGCGGCTATGTCGCCCTGCCCGAGCCGCCGGCAGCCGCCCTGGCGCTGGCGGAAGCGACCTTGAATGCCATCAACGAGGACCTGCTCTACGCCCGCATCGACATGGCCCCCGACGCCGACGGCGGCTGGCTCCTGATGGAGGCCGAACTGATCGAGCCGGACTTCTATCTGGCCTCGGCGCCGGAGGGCGGGCGGCGGTTCGCGGAGGCGGTGCGGGCCAGACTATAGATTGACTGACAGGCGCGGCCCGGCGCCAATGGGTCATGCTCCTTTCCCTGTTCGCCATCCTCTGGTTCCAGACAGCCCCTTCGCTGGACACACCCGGTGTTGTCCTGATTCTGAGCGGTGACACGGTCTTCGTGACACCGACGAACAGCATTGGGCGCGCCGGTGATATCCGGACTGCCACCTTCATCGAAATCTTCCCGCTTGGCCCTGAGGGATGGGAGGAGGTGCGGCGCGACAACGATGTCGAGATCGATTGCAAGGAAGGTAGAATTCGCTCCTTCGGTGGCCGTGCCTCCGATGCTGAGGGTCGGATCCGTTCGACATATGCGGCGGAATCCCGGGAATGGGAGCCGATCGGGGAGGACTACCCACCGTTGGCTGTGCTCCGCGCCGTGACCTGCAGCGATATCGATCTCGCGGCGGTCTCTTTTGAAAGCCTCGAAGCCGAGCTCCCGCGTCTTCGCGCACGCCTTCAGTAGCTCAACCCGCCTCCCCCAACGCAGCCAGCCCCGCCCGCGACGGGCAGAGATCCGAGATCACGCAGGCCGAGCACTTGGGCTTCCGCGCCGTGCACGCATAGCGCCCATGCAGGATCAGCCAGTGATGGGCCTTGGGCAGCCAGTGCTCGGGGACGACGCGGAACAGCTGGGCCTCGACCTTGTCCGGCGTGCCGGCATTGGCCAGACCCAGACGGTGCGAGACCCGGAACACATGGGTGTCGACGGCGATGGCCGCCTCGATGCCCAGTTCGTTCAGCACCACGCTGGCGGTCTTGCGGCCGACGCCGGGCAGGGCCTGGAGGTCGGTGCGGTTCAGCGGCACCTCCCCGCCATGCTGTTCCAGCACGATCCGGCTCAGGGCGATGACGTTCTTCGCCTTGTTCCGGTACAGGCCGATAGAGGCGATGAAGGGGACCAGCCCCGCCTCCCCCAGTTCCAGCATCTTCGCCGGGGTGTCGGCGACCGCGAACAGTCTGTCGGTGGCCTTGTTGACCGCCACGTCCGTGGCCTGGGCCGACAGGGCGACGGCGACCACCAGCGTATAGGGGCTGGAGAAGCTCAGCTCGGTCTTCGGCTCGGGCATGATCCGCGCCAGTCGCTCGAAGATCGCCTCGACCCGGTCCTCCTCCGGCGGCCAGCCGAGCACGGGGACCGGCGCGCCGGTCATGACGGCGGGCCGTTTCGGCGCGGGCTTGGGGGCAGGCTTGGGGCGGACTTTCGGCGACGTCATCCGGATCGGGTAGCAGACCCGAAGCCCGACCGGGAGAGCCGCTGGCCCGACCATCCAATTAGCGGGTGGCGGGGGCGTACGGCGAACAGGGTCATCCGACCGTGACCGCAACGGTTGGCCCCGGCCACCAATCGGACTAGACCGCGCAGACCCATCCGGAGTCCCCCCATGCTGATCCATCTGTCGACCTGGCCCGAGATCGACGCCCGGCTGAAGACCACGAAGACGGTCGTCGTGCCGATCGGCTCCAACGAACAGCACGGCCCGACCGGCCTGCTGGGCACCGACTGGATGTGCCCCGAGATCATCGCCCATGCGGCGGAGAAGCAGGACGGGAGCCTGGTCGTGGCCCCGACCTTCAACATCGGCATGGCCCAGCATCACCTGGCCTTCGCCGGCACCATCAGCCTGCGCCCCTCGACCTTCATGGCCGCCATCACCGACTGGGTGTCGTCGCTGAGCCGGCACGGCTTCGAGCGGATCTATTTCCTCAACGGCCACGGCGGCAATGTCGCCACCATCGAGGCCACCTTCGCCGAGATCTATGCGGAGTGGTCGTTCGTCGAGGAACAGCCGCCCTTCGTGCTGAAGCTGAAGAACTGGTGGGACCTGCCGGGGGTCAACAGCCTGTGCAACAAGATCTTCCCGACCGGGCACGGCATGCATGCCACCCCGTCCGAGATCGCCGTGACCCAGGCCGCATATCCCGATCACATCAAGACCGCGAGCTACAGCCCGCAGATCGCGCCGACCGGGCCGATCCGCGACGCCCTCGACTATCGCGCCCGCTTCCCGGACGGCCGGATCGGCTCCGACCCGGCCCAGGCCAGCCCCGAAAAGGGCCAGGCCATCATCGACGCCTCGGTCGCGGCCCTGCTCAAGGATGTCGCCGACTTCTCCGCCGAGGTCTTGCCGGAGGTCTGAAACCGGCCCAAGGCTGGGACATGACCAAGTTTGAAAAAGCGTTGAAGACCGGCCGCCGCCTGACCCGCGACGGTGCGAAGGCGGCCAGTACGGCCCTGTCCGGCGGAGAGATGATGCAGGCCGCCGGCGACGTCATCAACGCCCGGCTGGAGATCATGGCCGCGGGCATGGCCGATCCACGCAAGGTCGACCTGACCGAGATGTCGCTGATGAGCACCGAAAAGGTCGAGGCCCTGTCGGCCTCGGCCTCGGCCATGGCGAAGACATTCGGCGATATCGGCGGCCGGCTGGGCTCGGGTGTCATGACAGAGGCCGGGCACGCCTCGAAGGCCGCCACCTCGATCGCCACCGCCGCGACCCCGGCCGCGGCCCTGCAGGCGCAGTACAGCTATGCGGTCGGCTGGTGGAGCCGGGCGGCCGCGCAGATGCTGACCCTGAACAGCGCCCTGCTGCAGGGCCAGGCCGACGCCATCCGCCCGATCCACAACACCGCCGTCGCCAATGCGAAACGGCTGAAGAAATAAGGGAACATCCGCGCCTGCGATGTCTTTCTCCCGGGTGAAAAGGAGATCGCAATGACCACCCCCCCGACCAAGGACCCGCATCCCGCCATGATGGGAGACGGCACCCAGGAGCAGAACCTCAACCAGAAGGGTGACCCCTCCAAACGGATCACCGAGGCTGAGACCAAACAGGCCTTCGGCCAGAAGACCAAATCCCCCGGCTGAGGACGAAAAGCGCGCCGCCCCCGCCGTTTCGGGGGCGGCGTTTTTCCTTACCGGAAGGGCGGCTCGTCGAAGGCGCGGAGCTTGCGGGAATGCAGGCGGCTGCCCTCGGCGCGCAGCAGATCGATGGCGTGGATGCCGATCTGCAGATGCTCGGAGATCGAGCCCTCATAGAAGCGGTTGGCCTGGCCCGGCAGTTTGATCTCGCCATGCAGCGGCTTGTCCGAGACACACAGCAGGGTGCCGTACGGCACCCGGAAGCGGTAGCCCTGGGCCGCGATGGTGGCGCTCTCCATATCGATGGCCACGGCCCGGCTCTGGTTGAAGCGCAGGGCCGATTTGGAATAGCGCAGCTCCCAATTGCGGTCGTCCGTGGTCACCACCGTCCCGGTGCGCAGACGCCGCTTGACCTCCTCGCCGGGTGCCCCCGACACGATCTTGGCGGCGTCGTAGAGGGCGCGCTGGACCTCGGCGATCGAAGGGATGGGGATGTCCGGCGGCAGGACCGCGTCCAGCACATGGTCGTCACGCAGATAGGCGTGGGCCAGGACATAGTCGCCGATGCTCTGCGAGGGACGCAGGCCGCCGCAGTGGCCGATCATCATCCAGGCGTGCGGCCGGGTGACGGCCAGGTGGTCGCAGATGGTCTTGGCGTTGGACGGACCGACCCCGATATTGACCAGGGTGATGCCGGCCGAGTCCGGCGCAGTCAGGTGATAGGCCGGCATCTGGTGCTTCTTCCAGGCCGCATCCATGACCGCCGCCTCGGGATCGGGCGTGTCGCGGGTGATGACGATGCCGCCGGCGCAGACCAGGGTCTCATAGGGACTGGCCGGGTCCTGCAGCTGGTCGCAGGCCCAGCGGACGAACTCGTCGACATAGCGATTGTAGTTGGTGAACAGGATGTAGGACTGGACGTCCTCGACCGGGGTACCGGTGTAGTGGCGCAGGCGGGCGAGGGAGAAGTCGGTGCGCAGGCCGTCGAACTGGGCGAGCGGGAAGTCCCGGGTCAGGTCGAACATGCCGTCCGAGATCTCGTCACCGATATGGGCCAGGTCCGTGGTCGGGAACCAACGGGCGACGGCGGCCGTCTGGCTGCGGTCGAGGGCCACGGCCGATCCGTCCATCACATAGGGGAAGGGAATCTCCTGGTGCGACGGGACGACGTCGAAGGTGGCGCCGTAGTCTGCCTGCAGCAGGCTCAGCTGTTCCAGCAGATAGGGGCGGAACAGGTCCGGCCGGGTGATGGTGGTCGAATAGGCACCGGGCCGCGACAGGCGGGCATAGGCACGGGTTTCAAGGTTCCCGGGCCGTTCGCCAAACCAGCTGACCCTGAGTTCCGGATAGGAAAACAGGCCCTTGGCCCGGGCTTCCGGATCAGCGCGTTCGCCGGTCCGCAGAAAGGTCGCCACTGCGGAGCGCAGGTTGGCGACGGATTGGCTGTAGAGGGTTTCGAGGCGGTCCAATGCCGCCTGGGGTGTCATCGTTTCTGTCATGGCCTCCTCTAGCGGAGGATCGTGGCCTTGGCGAGACGGTGACGCCTAGCCGGCCAGTTCGCGGTGAAGGAAGGCCGTGGCGTCGTCCAGCACCGGGGCCTTCTTGCGGAACAGGGGCGAGAAGGTCGAGATCAGGTCGGCGTGATTCAGGCCGGGATAGAGTTTCTCCTCGCAACGCCCGCCGACCGCCCGCATCCGCTCGCACAGGATTGTGGTGTCCTCGGCATGGACGATGACGTCCTCCGTGCCATGACCCAGCCACAGGGGCGGCGCGTCGGCGCGGGCGAAGGTCACCGGCTGGGTCAGGGTCGGGTCGGCGACGCGGCCGAAGGCATTGATCGAGGCCGGGACGTCGAACGGCAGGAAATCATAGGGCCCCGCCAGGCCGACCGCCGCCCGGATCAGGCCGGGTGCCCCGACGGCGGCCATATAGCGCCGGTCGAGGCTGATCATCATGGCCAGATGAGCCCCGGCCGACTGGCCGATCACCCCCAGCCGCGCCGGATCGGCCCCGTACCGGCCGGCGATCTCCCCGACCCGGGCCGTGGCCAGGGCCGCGTCCTCGATGAAGGCCGGAAAATGCACCTGCGGCACCAGCCGATAGTCCGGCAGGGCGACGACGAAGCCGCGCGCCGCCAGCGCCTGGGCGGCCCAGGCGTAATAGGTCTTGTCGCCGCTGTCCCAACCACCGCCGTAGAACAGCACCAGCACCGGCCAGGGCCGCTCGGGGACCGCTGTGGGGACGAAGACATCGAACCTCTGGCGCGGGTCATCGCCATAGGCGAGGTCGCGCGCGGCGCGGCGCACCCCGCCGTCGCGCGGACCGAAGGTATTCAGCATGGCCAGGGGCGAACAGGCCGCGGCCAGCATTCCCAGGGCGGGGGCGAACAGGCCTCTTCGGGTCATGCGGCCCCTATTCGGCCGGGCTCAGATAGCGGTCCAGCCAGCCGAACACCTCGCTGTGCCACTGGCGGCTGTTGGCAGGCTTGAGCACCCAGTGGTTCTCGTTGGGGAAGACCACGAGCCGGCTCTCGATGCCGCGCCGCTGCAGGGCGGTGAAGGTCGACAGGGCCTGGGTGGTGGGGACACGGAAGTCCAGATCGCCCTGGATCACCAGCATCGGATCGCGCCAGTTGAGCACATGGTTGGCCGGGTTGAATTCCTGGTAGCCACGCGGGTTGTCATAGGGCGTCCCGCCGTTCTCCCATTCGGTGAACCACAGCTCTTCGGTGGCATAGCCCATGCCGAAGGTGTCGAAGATGCCGTCATGATTGACCAGGCATTTGAACGCACCGGGCCAGTTGCCGGCGATCCAGTTGATCATATAGCCGCCGTAGGACGCCCCGAGCGCGCAGGCATTGTCGCCATCGAGGAAGGGATAGCGTTCCTGGGCAAAGGCCCAGCCTTTCTGCAGATCTTCCAGCGGGCGGTCGCCCCAGTGCTGGCTGATCGAATCGGTGAAGGCCTGGCCGTAGCCGGTCGAGCCGTGGAAATCGATCATCACCACCGCATAGCCGGCCCCGGCATAGGTCGAGGCGTTCCAGCGATAGGACCAGGCATTGCCGAACGAGCTCTGCGGCCCGCCATGGACGATGAAGGCGACCGGATACTGCCGGCCCTCGACATAGCCGGCAGGCTTGATGACATAGCCGTGCACCGTCTCGCCGTTCCAGCCGGCGAAGCTGAACTGCTCGGGCTCACCGAAGGTCTCGGCGTCCAGCGACGGGTTCACATCGGTGATCCGGCGCGGCATTTCCCGCCCGCGGAAGGTCTTGACGAACAGCTCGCTCGGCCGGGTCAGGGTGTCCTGGGCGAAGACGAAGCCCGAGGGGGTCTGCTGGAAGGCCGAGACATGGCCCGGACCGGTGACCGGCACGACCGAGCCGCGGGCCACATCGATGGCAAACAGCCGCGTCTGACCGATGTCACCGGCCGTGGTGTAGAGGGTCCGTCCGTCGCGCGACCACTGCAGGGTATCGGCGGACCGGTCCCAGTCCGCGGCGATCTGACGGACCTGTCCGGTCGCCATGTCGCGCAGGAAGATGGCGTATTTGTCGGCCTCGAACCCCGGCCGCGCCATGGCCCGATAGGCCATCGTCCAGCCGTCCGGCGAGAACACCGGACCCGTATCCCAGGCGTCATTGGCGTCGGTCAGGTTCTCGAAGGTCCCGTCGCCGCTCAGGCCATTGGTCCGGAACAGGTCGAAATTGGTGCTCCACGGCTCGGACCGGCCGGCGACGCGTGACGAAAAGACGATCGACTGGCCGTCGGGGGCGAAGACGAATTCGCTCTCGTCGCCGAACGGCTTGGAGGGGGTGTCGCCGTCGAAGCCGCGCGTCACCATCACCGGCGCGCCCGTGCCGTCGGCACTGACCACGAACAGATGGTTCTGGGTCCCGTCCGCCCAGGTGTCCCAGTGGCGCACAAACATCCGGTCATAGACCTGGCCGGTGGCGGGATCGTCGGCGATGGCCTTGGTCCGGTCGACGGTGCAGGTCAGGTCGGGACAGTCGGGGAAGACCGCCAGCGACACGACGACCTTCGAGGCGTCGGGGCTGAGGCGATAGGCGTTCACGTCCAGCGGCAGGTTGGTGACCTGCACCGGGCCGGTGCCGTCGGCGGCGGCGCGCCAGACCTGGCTGGAACCCGAGCGGCCCGAGAGGAAATAGAGATTGCCGTCCGACCCCCAGCGACCGGTGTTGGCCCCGCCCTCATTGATGGCCAGACGGACCGGCTCGCCGGGCGCGTTCAGGTCCATCATGAACAGGGCACCCGAGCGGCGGTTGGCAGCGACGTCGGTCGTGGTCACCGAATAGACCACCCAGCGGCCGTCGGGCGACACCTGCGGATCACCCAGCCGGTTCAGGGCGATCATGTCCTCCCAGGTGAAGGCATTGATCTCCGCCCCGGCGGCAACCGGGGCCTCGGCGACCGCCACCGGCGGCGTATCGGCCAGGGCGGGCAGGGCGGCGGAACCCAGCAGGGCGGCGGCGCTCAGGCCGGTGAGCAGACGGGTCAGCGGGCGCATGCAGGCTTCCTCGAACGGGGGGCGAAGGTCTCGATGCAAAGGGGTAGCACCGGCATGACGCCGGGCAAAGACAGGAGGCCAGCTTGCCGCTTGCGGCGACCGTCCGGAGCGGCGACAACCGGTTCAATGACCGAGACCGACGCCCCCATGCCGACCCGCCGCGAACCGCACATTGTCGACGTGCTGATCGCCGAGCGCGCGCCGCGCCTGACCCGGTCCCTGTTCTGGCCGGTGCTGCGGCCGTTGCTCTACAAATTGCTGAACTACCAGGCCGCCGTGGACATGGCCGATGCGGTCAGGCCGCTGTCCGGGGCCGGGGCGCTCGACTATATGAGCGCCCTGATGGACCTGCGGGTCGAGGTGAGGAGTCCCGAGCGGATTCCGGCCAGCGGCCGCTGTATCGTCGTGGCCAACCACCCGACCGGGATCGCCGACGGAATCGCCGTCTTCGACGCCGTGCGGGCCCGCCGCGCCGATGCGATCTTCTTCGCCAACGCCGATGCGCTCAGGGTCTCGCCGCGTCTGGGCGAGGCCGTCATCCCGGTCGAATGGGTGGTGGCCAAACGCAACCGCGAGAAGACCCGCGCCACCCTGGCGGCGGCCCGGGAGGCCTTCGAGGCCGATCGCTGCGTGGTGCTGTTTCCGGCCGGCCGGCTGTCCCGCGTGGCGAAGGACGGCTCCCTGACCGATCCGGAATGGGCGCAGACGGCCGCCTCCCTGGCCCGCAAATATGACGCCCCGGTCGTGCCCATCCATGTCGCGGGCCCCGATTCGACCCTGTTCCACCTGTTCGACCGGGTGTCGGAGGAGTTGCGCGACATCACCCTGTTCCACGAGCTGCTGAACAAGCGAAAGGCGACCTTTCAGCTCAAGGTCGGCAAGCCGATTCCGCCCGCCCGGCTCGATATCGATGCAGCCCGGGCGACCGGCACGCTCAAGACCTTCACCGAACGGGTCCTGCCCGACCAGCCGGACGCCGATTTCGCATGAGCCGGGACTTGACCCTGCCGGACGCCGTGGCCACGACCCGTCTGGGCGCCGCGATCGCGCGCAAGCTGGCGCCGGGCGAGGCGGTCCTGCTGTACGGGCCGCTGGGCATGGGCAAGTCGACCCTGGCGCGCGGCCTGATCCGCGCCCTGACCCGGCCCGACGAGGACGTGCCCTCCCCCACCTTCACCCTGGTGCAGTTCTACGAAAGCGCGCCGCCGGTGGCCCATTTCGACCTCTATCGGCTGACCCGACCCGAAGAGGCGGCGGAGATCGGGCTGGACGAGGCGCTCGATGACGGCTGCGCCGTGATTGAATGGCCCGAGCGGCTGGGCGACGATCCGGCGGCCTGGCTGGGGCCGGACCGGCTCACCGTGACCCTGGCCGAAGCGGGTGACGGCCGGCATGCGACCGTTTCTGGCGCAGGGGCGTGGGACGCCAAGCTGAAGGATCTGCATGTCTGACCGCGAACACCACCGCCTCGACTTTCTGAAATCGGCCGGCCTCGCCGACGCCGTGCGCACGCCGCTGGCCGGCGACGCCTCGACGCGCCGGTATGAGCGGCTGACCACCCCGTCCGGCTCGACCCTGATGCTGATGGATCAGCCGCCGGCCACAGAGTCCCACCCCTGTGACCCCGACTGGAGCCCGGCCCGGCGTCATGCGTCCGGCTGGAATGCCGTGGCCCGGCTGTCGGCGGGCCGGATCGAGGCCTTCGCCGCCGTGGCCGAACATCTGCGCGGCGCCGGGCTCTCGGCGCCGGAGATCGTGGCGCTTGACGCCCCCGGCGGCCTGGCCGTGATCGAGGATTTCGGTGACGATCTGTTCGCCCGGGTGATCGAGAACGGGGAGCCGCAGGTGCCGCTCTATCTGGCCGCCGTGGACGCGATCGCCCGACTGCATATGTCAGGGCTCCTGCCCGAAGTGATGCCGGGACCCGGCGGCGGCTGGCCGCTGCTGACCTATGACGCCGTCGCGCTTCAGGGCGGCGCGGACCTTTTCGTGCAGTGGATGCCGAAGCTCTTTCCCGAACTCGACTTCGGAACGGCCGCGCTGGAGGCGTGGCATGAGGCCTGGGCACCCGTTACGGCCATGGGCGAGCAGAAGGCCTGGGTCATGGCGCACCGCGACTACCACGCCGAGAACCTGATCTGGCTGCCCGACCGGACCCACCATCGACGGGTCGGTCTGATCGACTTCCAGGATGCGGTTCTGGCCCATCCGGTCTGGGACCTGCACTCCCTGTTGCAGGACGCCCGTCGCGATGTGCCGCCCGAGCTGGAGGCGGTCGCCCTGGACCACTATTTCGATGTGATGATGGTCGACCGGGAGGTCTACCGCCGCGACTATGCCGCCCTCGCCGCGCTGAACGAGGCGCGCATCCTCGGCGTCTTTGCCCGGCTGGTCGCCCGCGACGGCAAGCCCCGCTATCGCGCCTTCATGCCGCGGATGTGGGCGCACCTGAACGGTAATCTGCGCAAACCCGGGCTGGAGACCGTCGCGGCCTGGTTCGACCGCCACGTCCCTGCAGGAGTGCGGGGATGAGCCCGGCTCCCACGACCGCCATGGTCCTCGCCGCGGGCCTCGGCACCCGGATGCGGCCCCTCACCGACGACCGGCCCAAGGCCCTGGTTGAGGTCGGCGGGGCGGCCCTGATCGACCATGTGCTTCGCCGTCTGGGCGAGTCGGGAGTCCAGCGCGCCGTCGTCAATGTCCACTGGTTCGCCGAACGGCTGGAATCCCACCTCGCAGCGCGCACCGGCAGACCCGAAATCCTCATCTCCGACGAGCGCGCCGAACTGCTGGAAACGGGTGGTGGCCTGAAGAAGGCGGCCGCCCTGCTGGGCCCGGACCCGGTCTTTGTCGCCAATATCGACAGTGTCTGGACCGACAACAGCGCGCCCGGCGACACGGCCCTGAATCAACTCGCGCAGCTGTGGAATCCGTCAATCATGGATGCGGCCCTTCTTCTCGCACGACGCGAGGGCTCGATCGGCTTCGAAGGCGGTGGCGATTTCTTCCTCGCTGGGGACGGACGTCTGACCTTCCGCGGCGACGCCGCCGAGGCTCCCTACGCCTATATGGGCGTCCACATCTGCCGGCCCGACTATGTCGCGGACGGCCCCGACGGCCCCTTTTCCCTGAGCGGCTTCTGGCGCCGGTCAGCCGCGGCGGGGCGGCTGTTCGGCTGTGTACTGGACGGCGACTGGATGCATGTCGGCGACCCCGCCGCCCGGGATGCGGCCGAGACAAGACTGGCCGGCGGATGACCGCCCGTTTCGATCCCTTTTCCGGGGCCGGCCCGCGCTGGTTCGCGATCGAGGCCCAGCGGCCTTTTCTCGACGATCTGGCCGCCGGGGTTCTGGACTGGCTGGGCGACCATCCGCCCGAGACCCTGTCCGATGCCGTCATCCTGCTGCCCAACCGCCGTGCCGCCCGGGCCTTTACCGCCGCCCTGTCCCGTCGGGCGGGCGGGCGACCCATCCTCCTGCCCCAGGTCCGGCCGCTCGGTGATCTGGAAGAGGATGAACCACCCTTCGCGCCCGGCGACATCGGCCTGGACCTGCGCCCCGCCATCACCCCCCTGGCCCGCCGCTTCGAACTGGCCCGGCTGGTGGCGGCCCATGACCCCCGCGCCGCCGCCTCCCCTCTCCATGCACTGGAAATGGCCGACGCCCTCGGGGCCTTTCTCGATTCCTGCCAGATCGAGGAAGTCCCGGATATGGGACGTGTTGCCGACCTCGTCGAGGCGGACCTGGCCCAGCACTGGCTCGAGACGGCTGCCTTCCTCGCCATCGCGGTCGAGCAGTGGCCCGCGCGTCTGGCGGAACTGGGCCTGATGGACCCCGCCGCCCGGCGCACCCTGCTGCTGCGGCGTCTGGCCGAGGCCTGGACGGCCCGGCCGCCGACCCAGCCCCTGATCGTGGCCGGATCGACCGGCACGGCCCCCGCGGCCGCCGCCGTCATCGGGGCCGCCGCCCGCGCGCCGCAGGGCTGTGTCGTCCTGCCGGGGCTGGACCTGACCCTCACGACCGAGGCCTGGAAAGAGGTGGATGTGCAACACCCCCAGGGGGCGCTGAAGGAGCTGTTGCAGCGTCATGACATCACCCGCGACCAGGTCGCCGTCTGGGGTGCGGGCGCCGGGCCTGTGCCCTCGGCCCGCCGCCGCCTGATTGCCGAGGCCCTGACCCCGCCCGGGGCCACCGCTGACTGGCGCGACACCATCGATGCCATGGGCCGCGAACCGGGCGACCCCGTCGCCGAGGGTCTGGAGGGCCTGACCCTGGTCACGGCCCGCGCCGAGGAAGAGGCCGCCGCGGTCGCGGCCGTTCTGATGCGCGAGGCCCTGGAGACACCGGGGAAGACCACTGCACTGGTCACCCCCGACCCGCTGTTCGCCCGTCGGGTCCAGGCCCGCCTGTCGCGCTGGGGGCTGGAGGCTGATTCCTCCGCCGGCGCGCCCCTGTCGATCACCCCCGTCGGCGTCCTGCTGTCCCTGATGGCGGATCTGGTCGGCGAACCGTTCAGCAGTGCAACCCTTCTGGCGCTGCTCAAACATCCGCTGGTCCGGCTGGGTCTGGGGGCCCGCACCCTGGCCGACCAGGCCTCCGGGCTGGAGCTGCAGGGCCTGCGCGGGCCCCGCCCCGGTGACTGGACCGCCATCGCGCGTCAGCTCGACCAGTCCCGCGCGCCCCGGTTCGGCCACGACCGCCCGCAAGCCTGGCTGGCGGTGAACGACGCGGCCCGGGGCCTTTTGTCCCGGTTGCGGGACGCACTGGAGCCCTGGCTGGCCGTGTTCGCAACGGGGTCCGCACCGGTCGACCAAGCCGCTACCGCCCTGGTGCAGGCCATGGAGCGGATGGCCTGTGACGAGGCCGGCACCACCGACGCCGCCTGGCGCGGAGCCGAGGGCGAGGCGGCGGCGCGGATGCTGTCCGGCCTGATCACCGACGGGGCCGGGCTGGAGCCCCTGTCCGGCCCGGATTTCGCCCGGCTGATCTCCGGCCTGGTCGCGGCCGAGGTCGTTCGCACCGGCGGGGCCGCCCATCCGCGCCTGTTCATCCTCGGCGCCATCGAGGCGCGACTGGCGCGCGCCGACCGGATGATCCTGGCCGGGATGGAGGAGGGCGTCTGGCCGCGCGGGGCCCCGCTCGATCCCTTCCTGTCGCGCCCCATGCGCAAGACCCTGGGCCTGCCCCCGCCCGAGCGGCGGATCGGCCTGTCCGCCCACGACTTCGCCCAGTCCGCCTGCGCGCCCGAGGTCTTTCTGCTGCACACCGAGCGGCGCGGCGGCCAGCCCTCGGTCAAGTCGCGCTGGCTGTGGCGGCTGGAGACCCTGGTCGGCGGGGCCGGTCGCAAACTGCCCGGTCGTCCCGACATCCTGGCCATGGCCCGCGCGCTCGACGCTGCCGACCCGGCGCCGCCGCCGTCCCTGCTGCCCGCGTCGCGCCCGGCCCCGACACCGCCCGTGGCCCTGCGCCCGCGCCGCCTGTCGGTGACACGGATCGAGGAATGGGTGCGCGACCCCTATGCCACCTATGCCCGCTTCATCCTCGGGCTGGAGGCCCTGGCCCGGCCCGACGAGCGCGTCGACGCCCGTATGCGCGGCACCGCCATCCATGCAGCCCTGGAGCAGTTCGCCGAGGCCTGGCCGACCCTGGACCCCGTCACGGCCTCCGAAACCTTCGTCGGCCTCTACCTCGACCGGCTGCGCGACGGCGGCCTGCCCGAGGCCGGTCTGGCGCGCGAGGACGTACTGGCCCGCAATGTCGCCACCTGGGCCGTCGGCTTTGAGGCGGCGCGACGGGCCGACGGCGCCGCCATCCTGATTGAACAGCGCGGCGTCATGGAG
The DNA here is from genome assembly GCA_040380105.1 of Caulobacteraceae bacterium. Taxonomy (GTDB): domain Bacteria; phylum Pseudomonadota; class Alphaproteobacteria; order Caulobacterales; family Caulobacteraceae; genus Brevundimonas. The sequence continues at coordinate 20,831 of JBEIJS010000024.1, forward strand.
ATCGACGCCCCGCGCGAGCCCTTCCGCCTCAGCGCCCGGGCCGACCGGCTGGAGCTGCACGACGGCCGGCTGACGGTGATGGATTTCAAGACCGGCGGAGCCCCGAGCTGGAAACAGGTTCGAACCGGCTTTTCGCCCCAGCTGTCCCTGACGGCGGCCATCGCCCGCGCCGGCGGCTTTCCCGGCCTCGGCAACCCCGAGCCCGGGCAGCTGCTCTATGTCACGGTTACGGGACGCCGCCCGCCGGCGACGGAGGTCGACCGCAGCGGCGATGTCCAGAAGAAGGACGCCCAGCCGATCGCGGTCACGGTCGATGAGGCCCTGCAGGGGCTGAACCGGCTGATCGCCGCCTATGAGCGGGCCGACAAGCCCTATGTCTCACATCTGGCCCCCCCGTTCGCCCAGCGCACCTTCTCGGACTACGACCATCTGGCCCGCGTGCGCGAATGGTCGGTGGCCGATGAGGCAGAGACGGAGGAAGAATGACCCCGGCCGGCTCCATCTCCCCCCAGGCCCGCGCCGCCGATCCGGCGATCAACGCCTTCGTCATGGCCAATGCCGGGTCGGGCAAGACCACCACCCTGGTCGACCGGGTGGCCCGCCTGCTGCTCGACGGTTCGAAGCCGGACGCCATCCTCTGCCTGACCTTCACCAAGGCCGCCGCCGCGGAGATGCAGCGCCGTCTCTATCAGCGTCTCGGGGCCTGGGCCGTGGCCACCGACAAAGACCTGCGCAAGGACCTCGGCGAGCTGGAGGCCCGCGCCCGTGAAACCTATGATCGCGACGGCCTGTCGCGCGCCCGTGCCCTGTTCGCCCGCGCCCTGGAAACGCCCGGGGGGCTGAAGATCCAGACCATCCACGCCTTCTGCGAACAGCTGTTGCGCCGCTTTCCCATCGAGGCCGGGGTGTCGCCCGGCTTCCGGGTCATCGACGACACCGAGGCCGCTGCGGTCTCGGCCATCGCCCGCGAGGCCCTGGCCCGCGCCTCCCTGAGCGGGGCATATCCGGCCCTGACCGACGCCTATGGAGCCATGAGCGAGACCCTCGCCCATGACGATTTCGAGGCCATGTTCACCGTGTTCGAGGCCAGACGGGCCGCCCTCGCGGCCTATGTCGAACACGCCGAAAGCGAGGGCGGACTGGCCGATTTCGTCGCCCGCTCGGTCGGCTTCGACGACGCGGCCGGGGCTGACCCCGAGGCCATCGAGACCGCGGCGCTGGATCCCGCTGCGATCGATACGGACCGCTGGCTCCGCGCCGCCGGGACCCTCAGCCGCGCCAAGGCTGCCGGAGACAAGGCCCAGGCGCGCGCAATCCAGACCTTCATCGAGGCCGTCCGGTCTGGCGGGGGCTGTTTCTCCGACCTTGCCGGCATCTTCCTGACGCAGAAGGGCGCACCGGCCGCCTGGTGCGCGACGAGCGCGGCGGCCAAGGCGGAACCGGGGCTGAGCGACTGGCTGGTGGAACAGCGGACATGGGTGGCCGCGACAGCCGAGCGCCTGCGCGCCGCCCGGGTCGCGGCGGAGACCACCCACGCCCTGATCCTCGCCGGGACCTATGCCGAGGCCTATGCGGCGGCCAAGACGGCCACCGGCGCCCTCGATTTCGCCGATCTGATCGTGCGTGCCCGCACCCTGCTGACCGAGGGCGAGGGTCCCGGTGCGGCCTGGGTGCTGTTCAAGCTGGACGGGATCGACCATCTGCTGATCGACGAGGCCCAGGACACCTCGCCCGAC
>JBEIJS010000025.1:0-22036 GCA_040380105.1 Caulobacteraceae bacterium
CCCATCAGCCCGACCAGCGCTATGGTGCGCTCATGTACGGGAATCGGTTCGTCAGGACTCATGGCCGGCCTCTTGCGAGGTCGCTGGATGTCGACGGAACGGGCGGCGGCAGGCACGGCATGACCCCAACACCCTCTACACCAAGCGCCGTCGTCGCAAAGCACCCACGCGCATGAGCACGCCCCAGGTCGAGGCCTTTCTCGAGATGATGGCGGTCGAGCGGGATGCTTCACCCCATACCCTGTCCGCCTATGGCCGCGATCTGGCCGATGCGGAGGCCGGGATCGACGGCGGCCTGATGGGCGGCGACGAGGCGGGGATAGAGGCCTGGTATGCAGACCTGGGACGGCGTGGCCTGTCCCCGGCCACCCAGGCGCGGCGGCGCTCGGCGGTGCGGCAGTTCTATCGCTTCGCCCTGGGGGAGGGCTGGCGGGCCGACGACCCTTCGCGGCGGCTCGATGCGCCAAAACAGGGGCGCAGCCTGCCCCGCACCCTGGAAGCCCATGAGATCGAGAGGCTGCTGGCCGCCGCCGCGATCCATGACGGAGCCGCTGGTCTGCGAATGGTGGCTCTGGTGGAGCTGGCCTACGCCTCGGGCCTGCGGGTGTCGGAGCTGCTGGGGCTCAGGGTCGAGGCCGTGCGGCGCGACCCCGCCTTCCTGATCGTACGCGGCAAGGGCGGCAAGGAACGACTGGCCCCCCTCAACGCCTCGGCGCGCGAGGCCGTGAAGGTCTGGCTGACCGCCCGTGATGCCGCCCGGCCGGAAAAGACCCCGGATAGCCCGTGGCTGTTCCCCTCCGCCTCGGCCAGGGGCCATCTGACCCCCCGCCGCTTCGCCCAACTTCTGGATCAGGCCGCTCTCGACGCCGGCATCGACCCGGCCCGGGTCAGCCCCCACGTCCTGCGCCACGCCTTCGCCACCCACCTGCTGGAAGGCGGTGCTGACCTGCGGGTGGTCCAGACCCTGCTGGGCCACGCCGATATCTCTACGACCCAGATCTATACCCACGTCGCCACCGACCGTCTGGCCCGGGTCGTGCGGGACAAACATCCGCTGGCCCGGGATAAGTGAACCGTCGCTTGCTCCCGGGCGCTGACCTGACTAGGTTCCGCCGCCTTCCGATGCGCCACGCGGCGCGCCTCATCCGGATGCCTTATGGCCGTGCACTACCTCGAGTTTGAAAAGCCGATCGCCGATCTGGAGGCGAAGATCGAGGAGCTGAACCTGCTCTCGGCTACCTCCGGCTCGTTCGACGCCGAGGTCGAGCAACTGCGCAAGAAGGCGGAGCAACTCCGGAAGAAGACCTACGCCAACCTCGATCCCTGGATGAAGACCCAGGTCGCCCGCCATCCGCAGCGGCCGCATTTCGTGGACTATGTCCAGGGCCTGTTCACCGATTTCGTCGAGCTGAAGGGCGACCGTCAGTTCGGCGACGACCAGGCCATCATCGGCGGCCTCGCCCGGTTCCGCGGCGCCCCCGTGGTGCTCATGGGCCATGAGAAGGGCCACGACACCCAGACCCGCGTCGTTCACAATTTCGGCATGGCCCGGCCCGAGGGCTACCGCAAGGCCGTCCGCCTGATGGACCTGGCCGAACAGTATGGCCTGCCGGTCCTGACCTTCGTCGACACAGCGGGGGCCTATCCGGGCCTCGGCGCCGAGGAGCGCGGCCAGGCCGAGGCCATCGCCCGCTCGACCGAACGCTGCCTGACCCTGGGCGTCCCCTCCATCGCCACCATCACCGGCGAAGGTGGCTCCGGCGGCGCAATCGCCATTGCAGCCGCGGGCCGGGTGCTGATGCTGGAGCATTCGATCTATTCGGTCATCTCGCCCGAAGGCGCGGCCGGCATCCTGTGGCGTGACGGGGCCCGGGCGCGCGACGCGGCCATGGCCATGAAGATCACCGCCCCCGATCTCCTGGAACTGAAGATCGTCGACCGGATCATCCCCGAACCCGTCGGCGGGGCCCATGCCGACCGCGCCGCCGCTGTCGCCACAGTCGGCAATGTCCTTGCCGAGGAACTGGCGGCCCTGTCAGGCCTTACCCCGGCCCAGCTGCGCAAGGCCCGGTCAGACCGGTTCTACGCCATCGGCCGGGCCGGCTGATTCGGTCGTTTTTTGAACCGATCCATCCGTTAATCTTTCCTCTACCGGAAGCTGCAATAACGGCTGGTATGTACGCCAGCCGTCCCCCCTCAATGGCTCGTCCCCCTAAGTGAGCGCGATCGGCGAAACACTTCGCGAGAGCGCTTCGGTCAATCTGAGCGGCGCAGTGACCATGGTCGTCGACGACTCAGCCTTCGCCCTTGACCTGACCGGCCAGGCCCTCATGGCGTTCGGTGTCCGGGCCCGACACGCCTGCCTGAGCGCGGCCGAGGCCAAGGAGATCCTCAAGGAGCAGACCATCGATCTGCTCCTGGTCGACTGCGAAATGCCCGGCATGGACGGTTTTGAACTGGTTCGCTGGTTGCGCCGTTCGGGGCTCGAACCCAATGCCTTCATCCCGGTGATCATGACGGCTGCCCATATCCGTCGACCGCGCGTGGCAGAGGCCCGGGATTGCGGTGCCAGTTTCATCATCACCAAACCGTTCTCCGCCACCACCCTGCTTGAGCGGATTATCTGGGTGGCGCGCGACAGTCGTCCCTTCCTCGAGGTTGGGGACTATTTCGGGCCTGATCGCCGGTTTCGAAAAACGTCGCCACTGGGCGAGGAACGTCGTGCCGACATGATCCGGAAACGGGAACTGGAAGCCGCGAAAGCCGCGGAAGCCGCCAGCCTGGCTGAGGGAGAGGCCGCTTGAGTGTCATCACACACGCTGTTCGCAAGTCGAACCTTGCGACCATGATCGGCTCACCGGGCGGTATCACTGTCGGCACCGCCATTGCCCGGGCGCGCGCCAGTCTGGAGACGATGCGCGAGCAGGCGCTGCGGGTGATCGATGCGAGTATCAGTGCCCTGGAGTCAATCCCGGCACCGACGGGTCCGGAAGACACATCGAAGCGACGGGAGCAGGCCTACCGGGAGGCGACGAGCCTGATTGATGCGGCGGGACCCTTCGAGCTTTTCGACCTGTGCCGCGCCGCTTCCGGCCTTTGCGACCTGATCGGAGTGCTTGATCCGGAACAGCCTTTCGACTGGCGCATCGTCACCGTCCACGCCCGGTCGCTAAGGCTCCTGCAGGCCCTGCCTCCGGAAGCCGCGCTGGAGCGCGCGCATATCCTCGACAGTCTCAACGAGGTCGTTCAGCGAAAGCTGACTCAGACCGGTTGACGCTCGGTCCGGGCTCCGCGCGTCTGTTTGCGCCACAGGGCCGCATATTCTCCCCCGAGATGCGCCACCAGCTCGTGATGGGCGCCGCGTTCGACGATCTGACCCGCCTTGAGGACCAGGATCTGGTCTGCGTCGGCGATCGTCGACAGGCGATGGGCCACGACCAGCGTGGTTCGGCCCGCCCGCGCCTTGCGAAGCGTCTTCTGGATGGCCGCCTCCGTCCGGCTGTCAAGCGCGCTGGTGGCCTCATCGAGGATGAGGATGCAGGGATCAGCCAGAAGCGCCCGGGCGATGCCGACCCGTTGGCGCTCGCCGCCAGAGAGCTTGAGTCCACGCTCCCCGACGCGGGTTTCCATCCCCTCGGGTAGTTCCCGGATGAAATCGGCCAGTTCCGCCGCCTCGGCCGCCGCCCAGATGGCGGCCTCGTCAGCGTCCGGGCGGGCGAAGCCGATATTGGCGCGAATGCTGTCGTTGAACAGCGCCACATCCTGCGGCACGAGGGCGACGGCGGCGCGCAGGGACGTCTGGGTCACCATCCGCGCGTCCAGGCCATCGATCAGCACCCGGCCTTCCTTGGGATCCAGCAATCGCAGGGCCAGTTTCACAATGGTCGACTTGCCGGACCCGGACGGCCCGACCAGGGCGGTCGTGGTCCCCGGAGGTGCCAGGAAGCTGACATCCCGAAGGCCGTTGGCCCGGGAGTCATGACGAAAACCGACCCCCTCAAAGGCCAGTGCCGCCCCGCGGGCGTCCGCCGGATGGGGCAAGGGCAAGGCATCCGGCGCATCCGCAACCTGGGGCGTCTGACGCGTGACCTTCAGCATCTCCTCCATGTCTATGAAGGACTGGCGGATTTCCCGATAGGCGAAGCCGAGGATATTCAACGGTGCATAGAGGGAGATCATGATGAGCACGGCGGCCATCACGTCGCCCGGTCCCATCCGGCCCGCTGCGGCCTCGAACCCGGCCATCACGGCCATCACGGCAAGGCCGATGTTCATGATCACCGCCTGCATGACGTTCAGCATGGCCAGGGAGCTGTTGGCCTTCAGGGCAGCGCGTGTGTAGTCGCCCAGCGCCCGGTCATAGGCCCCGGCCGCCCGGGCCTCCGCCCCGAAGGATTTGACCGTCTCATAGTTGAGCAGGGCATCCACCGAGACGCCCGCGGCCTCGGTATCGGCGGCATTCATCTCGCGCCGGTGCTCCAGCCGCCAGTTGGCCAGGGCAAAGGTCGAGGCGGCGTAGACAACGACCACCGCCACCGCCACCGCGCCGAACCGCCAGTCATACCGCCCGGCCAGAACGCCCGCCGCCAGCACCAGTTCGACGCCGGTCGGGATCAGGTTGAAGGCCAGGATACGCAGCAGGAAGTCCACCGCTCGCGACCCCCGGTCCATGGTCCGCGAAAGCGACCCGGACCGTTTGGTCTGGTGAAAGTCCAGCGACAGACTGAGGGCATGGGCGAAGGTCTCGGTCGCCGCCCGACGCTGGGCCGCCGCACGCACCGGTGCGAACACCACATCGGAGGCGTTCGGGGCGATCGCCGACAGCAGCCGGACAAAGGCCCAGCCCACAGCGAACCCGGCGAAGCCGAGGCCGACAGCGACCGCTGTCCCCTGCCCTGCCGCCAGATGGTTGACCGCCGCACCCAGGACCAGCGGACCCAGCACCCCCAGCCCCTTGCCGGCGAGGGTCATGCCGATGGCCGCGATCAGGCGCAGGCGCAGGTGGGGCGCGTTTGATCGACCGACCAGCCGGATCAGATCACCGAGTGCCCGCCAGACCGGCGGGCCATCGGCTACGGGCATCGACGTGCCCGCCTGTGCCGCCTTTGCTACGGAATCCCCGTGCCGTCCCGCCCGCTCGCCTCGCATTGCCATGGGGCGAGATATGGACCGCGCCGTCGGTTGCGCAAAGAGCAGGCCGTCGAAAGACCCACGTCAATATCGGTCGCAGGTCCGCGAACGCCCCTGCCCCGACGCGCGCGACTCCTGTAAGCCGGTCCCATGGCTCGTGACGGCGCAATCTATGTCTGTCAGGCCTGCGGGGCCGTCCATGGCAAATGGTCGGGCCAGTGCGGGGCCTGCAATCAGTGGAACTCCATCGTCGAGGAGAGCCGCTCGGCTCCGCCCGGCGCGATGAAGCCTGCGACCGGTGCAGCCGCGCGTGGCCGCGGCCTCCAGTTCGAGACGCTGCAGTCCGACACGCCCGAGCCGCCCCGGATCATCACCGGGGTGACCGAGTTCGACCGTGTCTGCGGCGGCGGGGTCGTGCCGGGGTCGGCCCTGCTGCTCAGCGGCGATCCCGGAGTCGGCAAGTCGACCCTGCTGCTCGACGTGGCCGGGCGCGCAGCCCTTGCGGGGCGGCGGGTCGCCTATATTTCGGGCGAGGAGGCCGTCGAGCAGATCCGTGCCCGGGCCAAGCGGATGGGGCTTGAAAAGGCCCCGGTCGAGCTCGCCTCGGCCACAGCATTGCGGGACATCCTCGGAACGCTGAAGCGTGAGAAATTCGACATCGTCATCGTCGATTCCATCCAGACCCTCTGGTCCGACGCCCATGAGGCCGGACCCGGCTCGGTCACCCAGGTTCGCGCCTGCGCCGGCGAGATGGTCCGGCTGGCCAAGACCCAGGGCGTCGCGGTCATCCTGGTCGGCCACGTCACAAAGGACGGCCAGGTCGCCGGCCCCCGGGTGGTCGAGCACATGGTCGATGCCGTCCTGAGTTTCGAAGGCGAGCGGGGCTATCCGTTTCGCATCCTGCGGGCCGGCAAGAACCGTTTCGGCGCCACTGACGAGATCGGCGTGTTCGAAATGGGGGACGCGGGCTTGCGTGAGGTTGCCAATCCGTCGGCCCTCTTCCTGGGCGAGAGCAAGGACCGGGCCCCGGGTGCGGCGGTCTTCGCCGGTATCGAGGGTTCACGGCCGGTGCTGGTCGAGATGCAGGCCCTTGTGTCGAAATCCGCCTATGGCACCCCGCGCCGGGCCGTCGTGGGCTGGGACACCGGCCGGCTGGCCATGGTGCTGGCCGTGCTGGAGGCGCGTTGTGGTTTCGGCTTCGGAGACCAGGACGTCTATCTGAACGTGGCGGGCGGCCTGCGCATCAATGAGCCCGCGGCCGATCTCGCCGCGGCGGCAGCCCTGATCAGTTCCGCGACCGATACCCCCCTGCCCCAGGGCTGCGTCGTGTTCGGCGAGATCAGCCTGTCGGGTGAAATCCGCGCCGTGGGGCGGGCCGAGGCGCGGCTGCGGGAGGCGCAGAAACTGGGCTTCGACCGGGCCCTGACCCCTCCCCTGACCGTCAGGCACAAGGACGTCGGCGTGACCTCGGTGACGCGGCTGGCGGAAGCGGTCGAACGAATCTCGCAAAACCGCTATTGAGATACGGAAGAACTCAGTTCGGGCGCGCATGACCGGTTTCGACGTAATCGCCATTCTGGTCATCCTCGCCTCGGCGGCGGCCGGCTGGGTGCGCGGCGGTACGCGCGAGATCATCACCCTGCTCAGCTTTGTGCTCGCGGCCTTCATCGCCCTTGTGGCCCTGCCGCTGACGGCACCCCTGGGGCGGGCGCTGGTCAACCCGGACTGGGCCGGGACGATCGCGGCAGCGGTGACCTCCTTCCTGCTGATCTATTTCGGCATCCGCATCTTCGGATCGTTTCTTTCGAAGCAGGCCCAGGCCCATCCGCAGCTCGGCGGCCTGGACCGCGGCCTCGGCATCTTCGTCGGTGCAGCCCGCGCGCTGGTCTTGCTGGGAGCCATCCATCTGGTCGTCGTCGCCGCCATGCCGGGCGAACGCACACCGCGCTGGCTCAGCGAGGCGGCCCTGCGGCCGGTCACGGCGGGGGCGGCGCGGCTGATCCAGATCGTGCTGCCAGGCATCGGCCGCGGTGCCGACGCCCTGGCACCCGTCGTGAGTTCGTCCGTGAACGAGGGATTTTCCAGCGAAGAAGCCTTGCCCTCGCCCCAAACAAACAATACTCCGCCCGCGTCCGCCGCCGACTAGCGTTCCCCGCATCATCGGAGCCCCACGATGAGCAGTCCCGTGCATTCCATCGCTGACCCGGTCATCCACCGGGATCACTACCGCGAAGCCGATGATGATCGGCCGCGGCTGGAATGTGGCGTCTGCGGCGTCTGGGGTGCCGACAAGAATGCCGCATCGGCCATCGTCGCCCTCGGGCTGCACGCCCTGCAGCACCGCGGTCAGGAGGCCTGCGGCATCGCCAGCGTCAACGACACCCGCTTCCACACCGAACGCCACATGGGGCTGGTCGGCGAGGCCTTCGGCGGCACCGACCTGCCGGAACGGCTGCCCGGGTCCGCGGCTGTCGGCCACACCCGCTATTCCACCGCCGGCGGCAGCTTCCTGCGCAACATCCAGCCGATGTTCGCCGATCTCGATCAGGGCGGCATCGCCATCGCGCACAACGGCAACCTGACCAACCATCTGTATGTGCGGAACCAGCTGGTCGGCGAAGGGGCCATCTTCCAGTCGACCTCCGACTCCGAGGTGATCCTTCACCTGATCGCCCGGAGCCGTAAGGCCAAGATCGTCGATCGCTTCATCGACGCCATCGGCCGGATCGAGGGCGGCTACGCCCTGGTCTGCGCCACCCGTTCCAAGCTGATCGGCGCGCGCGACCCGCTGGGCATCCGTCCGCTGGTCCTCGGGCGGCTCGGCGACGCCTGGGTGCTGGCGTCGGAAACCTGCGCGCTGGACACCATCGGCGCGACCTTCGAGCGTGATGTCGAGCACGGTGAGGTCATCGTCATCGACCACGAGGGGCTGAAGTCGCTCAAGCCCTTCCCAACCCGCGGGGCGCGGCCCTGCCTGTTCGAATATGTCTATTTCGCCCGCCCGGACAGCATCGTGAACGGCCGCTCGGTCTATGGCGTGCGCAAGCGGATGGGCATGAATCTGGCCCGGGAGCATGCGATCGAGGCTGACGTCGTCGTGCCGGTGCCGGACTCCGGCGTACCCGCGGCGCTCGGCTATGCCCAGGAGAGCGGCATTCCCTATGAGATGGGGATCATCCGCAGCCACTATCTGGGTCGCACCTTCATCCAGCCCAGCCAGGGGGCCCGGCAGAAGGGCGTGCAGATGAAGCACAGTCCCAACCGTTCGGTGCTTGAGGGCAAGCGGGTCGTGCTGATCGACGATTCCATCGTGCGCGGCACGACCTCGGTCAAACTGGTCCGCGCCGTCCGGGCCGCAGGGGCCACCGAGGTACACCTGCGCTCGGCCTCGCCGCCGATCCTGTGGCCGGACTTCTACGGCATCGACATGCCTGAGCGGGACCAGCTCATCGCCGCCAACCATACCCTGGAGGAGATGCGGGCCCACCTTGAGGTCGACTCCCTCGGCTTCCTGTCGGTCGAAGGCCTCTATGACGCCATGGAGGCCGGGCCTCGCGATCCGCGCAATCCGCAGTTCACCGATCACTATTTCACCGGCGAATACCCCACCCGTCTGCTGGATCGCGAGATCGAGGAGGGCGGCCGTGAGGTCGCTGCACGGCAACTTTCATTGCTGGTGAGCGCTTAAGAGCGAAATCGGACCGGACGCGCAGAGCGTCCGGGCCCCGATTTTCGCGCATCCGGGAGCCCCAATGGTCCAGCTCGGCTATTTCACCCTCGACACCCCAGATATCGACAAGGCCCGCGCCTTCTTCGGTGCCCTGTTCGGCTGGACATTTGACAACGCGGCTTCAGGCCCGACCTACGCCCACGTCGCCGATAGCGAACCGCCCTTCGGCTTCACAAAGTCCGAACGGGCCAGCCAGCTGCCACACCTGTATTTTCGGGTCGATGACATCGATGCCCTGTGCCGGCGGGTGACGGAGCTCGGCGGCAGGGCAGCGATCCCTTCGGACAGCGCCACCGGCCGTTCGGTCGTGGTCTGCGACGACCAGGGTGGCAGTTTCAGCCTGTGGCAACCGGCGGCGGGCTTTTAGGGGAGCTCTTCAGGCCCGGGCGACCATGCTGTCCAGTTCTGGGCGGTATGATAGATGCGCAGAATGCGGAGCTGGCCTTCGGGTCCGCCCACCAGCGAATAGATCACCAGATACGCCGTCCGAAGAACCGCCTTTTCATAGGTGCCCTCGCGCTGGCCGGGACGCCCGATGGGACGCCGCGCCAATCCTTCGACGGTCGCCTTGATGCGCTCGGCCAGCTGCTCCGCCGCATCCGGATTGCGTTCCGCCAGATAGTCGATGGCGTTTTCGTATTGGTCGATTGCCGTTTCCGACCAATCGACGGTTCTCAAGGCTGCTTCTTGTGCTTGTCGAGCGTGGCGCGAATCCGCCGCATGGCCTCTGCGTGGGGTACCGTTCGCCCCTCACGGAAGTCCTCAAGGCTTTGGTCGACGGCGGCCATCATTTCCAGCTCTCGATCCAGAAAGACCTCGAGCGTGCGTTCGGCCACCGCCGACGGCGTCCGGTTGGTCTGTTCGGCGAACCGGCCGAGTTTATCCTTGAGCTCTTCGCTGACCCGAAGCGTGAGTGTGGCCGTCTTCGCCATGCCGTGACCTCGTTCGACTGTAGGGCAATGTAACACATTGACCGTGATCGACGCCATGCCTACCAACCCCGGCATGACCGACCTCCCCCTCAAGGACCGTATCGCCCTCGTCGTCGGGGCCTCTCGCGGCATCGGCTATGAGAGTGCCCTCGCCCTGGCAAAAGCCGGTGCCCATGTGATTGCCACGGCCCGAACGGTCGGCGGGCTGGAAGAGCTGGATGACGCCATCTTCGCCGCCACCGGCAAACACGCGACCCTGATCCCCTTCGACCTGGTGGACGGCGGCGCGATCGACCGTCTGGGCGGGGCCATCTATGAGCGCTTCGGCAAGCTGGACATCTGGGTGCAGGCTGCAGCGACCATGGGGGCCTCGGGCCTGACCCCCGTCAGCCACGCCGACCCGCGCATCTGGGGCAAGGTCGAGAAAACCAATTTCACCGCCGTCTATCGCCTGATCCGCTCGCTGGAGCCCCTGCTGAAGGTCTCGGACGGCGGCCGCGCCGTCTATCTGACCACCAGCGTCGCCGCCGCCCCCAGGGCCTTCTGGGGGATGTATGCCGCGACCAAGGCCGGTGCCGAGGCGCTGCTGAAATGCTGGGCGGACGAGATCGAATCCATGCCGATCCGGGTCTCGATCGTCGATCCGGGCCGGATGCGCACGGCGATGCGGGCCCAGGCCTTCCCGGGCGAGGATCCGGAGACCGTCGTGCACCCGTCGGTCATCGGCCCCCTGATCGTGGAACTGGCCCGCGGCGACCGGGAGCCGCCGCTGGAGATCAGCTTCAGGGACTGGAGCCCGGGGCCGGGCGTGGCGGCGCTGATCTGACCTACTTCTTCGGTGCGTGCTTCTGCCCGGTCCGGATCCGACCTGACCGCGAGACCTGCCTCGCCCCGCCGCGCGCGCCCTTCTGGACCGCCACCGACGACCCGGCCTTCTTGTTGGCGCTGGCCTTCAGCCCGGCCAGCGGCTTGAGCTTGGTCTTGCCGGCCTTCTTCTGCTCCAGCGCCTTGCCGGGCAGGTTGGACAGCATCTCGGCGCGTTCGGCCTTCTTGATGACCTTGCGCGGCGCGGTCTTGGCGTCGCCCTTGTAGCGTTCTGGACCCGACTTGGACCCGCCCGGCGCATAGGGGTTCTCGCTGCCCGACTTCACGATCAGACGGATCGGCGTGCCCGGCAGGTCGAAGGACTCGCGCAGATTATTGACCAGATAGCGCTTGTACTGCTCCGGCATGGCCTCGGCCCGGCTGGCCATGAGCACGAAGGTCGGCGGGCGGGCCTTGGTCTGGGCCATGTATTTGGGCTTGATCCGCTTGCCGTCGACAGCGGGGGGCGGATGCCTCTGGGTCGCCATGGACAGCCAGTCGTTCAGGTCCTTGGTCTTGACCTTGACCGACCAGGTGGCGTGGGCCTGGAGCACGGCGGGCATCAGCCGCTCGACGCCGCGGCCGCTGTGCGACGACAGGGCCACAAACGGCGACCCCTTCAGCTGGGGCAGCTTGTCCTCGGCCATCTGGCTGAGCTTGGCCAGTCTGGCCTGCGGGCTTTCCTCGAGGTCCCATTTGGCAGCGACATAGACCAGCGCCCGGCCTTCGCGCTCGACCAGGTCGGCCAGCTGCAGGTCCTGGGTGTCGAAGGCGTCGTCCTTGTCCATGACCAGGACGACCACCTCCGCGAAGGTGATGGCGCGGATGGTGTCGGCGACCGACAGCTTCTCCAGCTTCTCCTGCACCCGGGCCTTGCGACGCATGCCGGCGGTGTCAACGAGCCGGATGTTCTGGCCTTCGTATTCCCAGTCGACCGAGATGGAGTCGCGGGTGATGCCGGCCTCGGGGCCGGTCAGCATCCGGTCCTCGCCGATCAGGCGGTTGATCAGGGTCGACTTGCCGGCGTTTGGACGGCCGATGATGGCGATACGGATCGGCTTGTCGGGCTCGTCGACCTCCTCGACGAAGATGTCGGCCGATGCGGCGACCACGGCAGCGTAAAGGTCCGCCATACCCTCGCCGTGCTCGGCCGAGATGGCGACAGGCTCTCCGAAGCCCAGCGAATAGGCCTCGCCGATGCCGCCGCCGCTCTCGCGGCTCTCGGACTTGTTGGCCAGCAGGATCACGGGCTTGTGCTGTTTGCGCAGGCGTTCGGCGAAGATCTGGTCCAGCGAGGTCACACCCTCGCGTGCGTCCATCACGAACAGGATCAGGTCGCCGTCTTCCAGCGCCGCCTCGGTCTGCTCGCGCATCCGGGATTCAAGGCTGTCGTCGGTGACGTCCTCATAGCCGGCGGTGTCGATCAGCGTCAGGTCCATGTCGCCGATGTTGCCATCGGCGTACCGGCGGTCGCGGGTCACGCCCGGCCGGTCATCGACCAGCGCGAGGCGCTTGCCGACGAGGCGATTGAATAGTGTCGACTTGCCCACATTGGGGCGGCCGACGATGGCGACTTTGAGAGCCATGTCGGCCTTCTAACGCAGTTCGGGGGCTAAACGTCAGCGAATGCTGACGAGATCACCCTTGTCGGTGAGAACATAGAGGGCGCCGTTGTAGGCGGCGGGGGCGATGTAGACCGGGCCGCCCATGCGGATCGAGGCGGTCTGGGCGCCGGTCTTGGGATCAAGAGCGACCAGCTCGCCGTCCGAATTGGTCAGGACAAGTCTGCTCGAGGCCATCAGGGGACCCGACCAGATCGGCCTGACGGTCCGATCGAAGAAGCCGAACATGCCGCCTTCCTGGCGAACACGGCCCTCGTTGAGGTCTCGGGTCCAGTAGATCTGGCCGCTGTCGCGGTTGATGACGGTCAGTTCGCCTTCCTTGGACACGACATAGACCACCTCACCCACCGGCAGGGGCGCATTGACGCCGCCAATCGGCAGCGGTGCCCATTTCGGCTGGCCCGACCGGATGTCCATGGCGGACATCACGCCGGAATGGCTGACGGCATAGACGACCCCGCGGCTGATGACCGGACGGCCGGCAATGTCGCGGATTTCGGAAAGGGCGCTGGTGCGGCTCGTGCGCGACAGCACCTGCTGCCAGAGGGACTGGCCTGTGGAGGCGCGCAGGGCAATGACTTCGCCGGACGAGAAGGGTGCGACCACCGTGTCGCCGATCACCGCCGGGCTGGAGGCGCGCAGGAGCCGGGCCGGCTCGGGGATGCCGCGATAGGACCAGTCCTGACGGCCGGTGGCGGTATCGAAGGCCTGGATCTGGTTCTCGACGTCGACCACAAAAACCCGGCTGCCCGAGACCGTCGGGGCACCATGGATCGGCACATCGACCGGGGTAGTCCAGATCACGGCACCGGAGGCCTGGTCGATGGCCGTGACGGTGCGATAGCCCGAAGCCACAAAGACCTTGCCGCTGCCGACGGCCACGCCACCGCCGAAGCCGCCGCCGTCCGAGCGGCCGCCCATGCCGAGGAAACCGGTCCGGCGCGCGTCCTCTGCCGGCTTGACGTTGACACGCCAGGCCTGTGCGCCCGTTCCGGCGTCAAGGGCCGAAACCGTGGATTCGCCATCCAGCACAAACACGCGGCCATTGTCCGCGACGACGGGGGCCATGACCTGACGCGTGCGCGAGGAGCCGGCACCAATGCCGCGACGCCAGGCAACCGTGAACTCGGCACCCGCGATCACGTGTTCGACGGCGTTGTCAGCGTTACCGCCCGGCTGCGTCCAGGCAACCGCCGCCTGCGGTCCCGGAATGAAGAAGTCACGGCCGGACAGGGCGGCCGAAGGAACCAGCGCCTGTTCGAACTCCAGCACCGAGATGCGTTGCCCCTCCGTGGCCGTGGCCTGCGGTGCGTTGTTCTGGCCGAGGCCAAACGGCAACATGCCCTGCACCGTGCTGCACGAAGCGAGGGTGACGGCGAGCCCGCTCATCAGGGCGACTTTAAGCACGCGATTCATGGGATACGTCCTGAAGGCGAAGATCACGGGCGGGTCGGAGCCGCAGCGGGAGCCGGAAGGCCGGCCGGAGCAGGCGGGGGGACGGGGATGGCAGCCTGCGCCCGCAAGATGGCCGCAAGGCCGGGCGCGCCACCGGCATCGATCGTGGCAATGGCGAGGTCGGCGCGCTGGATGACGATCTCGGGGGTGTCCAGGCCGTTCTTCAGCAGAACCAGGGCCTCCCGGGCCGGGGCGACCTGGCCGTTCTGGAGGCGGGCCATGGCCAGGGCTTCCAGGGCGAAGGCACTCAGCGGGCGACCATCCTTGGACAGGGGCTCGAGACGGGCCTCGATCTGAGCAAGGGTTTCACCGCTATCCATGGCCAGCAGCGCGGCCTTGTAGCCGGCGGTGTCGGAGAGCAGAGGGTCACCGGAGGCCCGGGCCGCCTCGTCCAGATGCGCGATCGCCTCAGGAACCTTGTTGGCCTCCAGTGCGATGCCGGCGCGCTGCATCAGGGCCATGGCCCTGTAGGCGCCGTTGCCTTCCTTGGCCGCCTGGATGAAGGCCGCGTCTGCGCCGACCGGATTTCCGGACTGCAGGGATTCCAGACCGCGGTCATAGGCGACAGAGGCCTTGTCGGCCTTCGAGGTCTGCCAGCTGTCCCAGCCCCAGAAGGCCAGGGCCGCGACCAGGGCGACCAGAAGAACACCGCCCGCAACGGGCAGCCAGGTGCGGGCCAGCCGCTTGTAGCGATCGGAGCGAAGCTCCTCCTCGACCTGCTCGAAGACATCAACCACGGATACGTCGCCCCCAAAAACGGCTTCAAGGCCGCTGAAACTCAATCCGGCCGGACCCTAGAGGGTCCCCTGCCCCGCCGCAACGCACCGCTTAGGGCGTCGCGGGCTTTTTCGAGAAGTAGGTCTCGACTTCGGCAGGAAAACGGCGGGCCTTCACATCAGCGGCATAGGCCCCCACGGCCCGATCGATGTCGCTGCGCAGATCGGCGTAGCGGCGGACGAATTTCGGCGTCCAGTCGAACAATCCCAGCATGTCGGGCGTCACCAGGATCTGGCCGTCGCAGGCGGACGAGGCCCCGATACCGATGGTCGGCTTGTCGATGGCGAGGGTGATCTCGCGCGCCAGCCCCTCGGCCACACCCTCGACCACCACGGCGAACGCCCCCGCATCAGCGGTGGCCTCGGCCTCGCTCATGACCCGCAGCCGCTCCTCATCGGTCCTGCCCTTGGCCTTGAAGGCCCCGTCGGTCAGCACCGCCTGCGGCCTCAGGCCGACATGGCCCATGACCGGAATGCCGCGCTGGACCAGATAGGCGATGGTTTCCGCCACCGTCGGCCCGCTCTCGACCTTCACCCCCTGGGCACCGGTCTCCTTCATGACGCGGGCGCAGTTCTGGTAGGCCTGCTCCTTGCCCCCCTCATAGCTGCCGAACGGCATGTCGATGACCACCATGGCCCGGCGGGAACCACGCATCACGGCCTGGCCATGCAGGATCATCATCTCCAGGGTCACGCCGACCGTATTGGGCATGCCATGGACCACCATGCCGACACTGTCGCCGACCAGCAGCAGGTCGCAGTGATCGTCCAGCAGGGCGGCCGTCGGGGCGTCATAGGCCGTCAGGCAGACAATCGGTTCCCCACCCTTGCGGGCCCGGATGTCGGGCGCGGCGATGCGTTTGACCGCTTCCTGCTTCTGGCTGGACATGGCGAGGCCTCCTGTTCGGACCCTCTAGATAGTCGCCGGCGTCCGTCCCGTCATCCCTTGGGAAGACGGGACGTCGGATCAGAGGTCTTGCGTGAGCCTCGTCACACCGGCGGCAGCCACCGCAATCAGGGCCCCCGCGGCGATCCAG
Organism: Caulobacteraceae bacterium; assembly: GCA_040380105.1. Taxonomy (GTDB): domain Bacteria; phylum Pseudomonadota; class Alphaproteobacteria; order Caulobacterales; family Caulobacteraceae; genus Brevundimonas. Next base: position 15,547 of record JBEIJS010000025.1, read on the forward strand.
AACAACTGCATTCCGCCCATGGAGCCGAGCTCCAGACTGGCCAGGCCCAGTTGGTCGAGACCCGACTGGATCATGCCCTCGCTGCTCAGCAAGGCGCTGCGGATGCCCTGTCCGAGGGCGTTGCCCGCCACGACACCGTCGCCGGCTGTCAGGCTGACGCTCATGGTTTCGCGGACAGCCACAACGCCGCCGATGACGCCGGCAAGGCTGAGAGCAAGGAAACGGACCTGCGATCCCTTCTGCAGCTTCTGCTCGACCTGGGCGAGGAAGAGGGCAGAATCGGGCATCTGGGGCGAACGCGCGAACAGGCGCTCGATTTCAGGATCGAACTCGTCAGCCGACATGCTGCGCGCTCCCCAAGGGCTGTCCGGCCTGCGGCTGGAGCCGCGCGCGGAGTTTATCCAGACCACGTTTGACATGAGACTTCACCGTGCCGAGTGGCAAATTGAGGGCCGTGGCGATCTCCGGATGCGCCATGCCGGCCCCGTGACAAAGGGAGACACACAGTCGTTCGGGCTCGCTGAGGCCCTTCAGGGCTTCATCGAGATCGACCCGGCCCGCGTGGTCGGTTGCGGGGGCGGCTTCTTCATTCCCGACCTCGGCGACATAGCGGGCCTCTCTGGCGACCCGCTTGATGTAGAGCCGCGCCGCGATCCGCTTGACCCAGGCCGCGAAGGTGCCCTCGCCTCGGAACTCGGCGCAGCGCTCGAAGGCCTGGATGAAGGCGTCCTGGGCAATGTCGTCGGCCAGCGAGGGCTGGGCCCCCATCCGCCGCAGCAGGCCGCGCACCGCCGAGCCGTGACGACGCACCAGTTCTCCGAACTCCCGTCGTCCGCCCGCCGCCGCATGGGCGGCGAGCTCGACGTCGTGCAGGTCGACCAGGGATTGGGTCATGCTGAGGTCCCCCTGCCCGCCCGGTCTCAGCCCTTGTTCTTGTTGAAGGCGCTCAGGACGATGAAGGCCAGACCGATGGCACCCGGAATGGCGGCAAAGGCTCCGAAGCCCCAGGCCTCCGACTTTCCGAGCGTGTAGCCGATAACGGAGAAGGTAGCGGCGATACCCAGCGACAGCGAGAGCAGGATCACACCGATACGCAGGTCGCGGCCGGCGGTTGCCGGCGGCTTGACAGTCTGGCGGGTCAGGGCATCGATCACCTCGGGCGGCAGCGCCTGCCCCTTGTCGATCGAAGCCCGCAGCGTAGCCTGCATGTCGCGCCGCTCCTTGCTCTTGAGCCAGGTCGGCACGATCACGATCGCTGCGATCATCGCGAACATCGCGATCGGAATCATAGCTTCATTCATCTGGTTTTCCCCTGGTTTTCGTTCCTGACCGGGCATGATGTTCCGGCCTTCTGACGACAAGAGGCACCGGCGTGGCCGAACGGATGCGAACCAGCAGGTGAAACTTTCGTAAGGTCGGCGAAACCGCAGACCCGACCGTCAGCGCGCCCGGAACGGGACCCGGATCGGCCCGCTGAAGCGGCGCCACCCCCATTGCCAGTGGATGCGACGGGTTCCGACTTTTTTGACCCCGGAGTCCGACCGGTTCGACGGCAACGCATGTGATCGCGGCGCGTTGGCTTGCCGAAGTCCCTTTAGCCCGCCCCCTCGGAGCCCGCCATGGTCCAGATCACCTATCGTATCGTCGAACACGACGGCGGCTGGGCCTATGAGCTCGGCGGCACATATTCCGAAACCTTCCCGAACCATGATTCCGCCCGCGCTGCGGCGGTGGCGGCGTCGCGCGAACAGAAGGTCCCGGACGAGGACACCCTGATCGAATATGCCGACGCGTCGGGCCGCTGGGTCACCGAACGCGCCGACGGCCATGACCGGCCCGAGGTCGAGGTGTCCGGCTAGACCACCAGCGCCGCATAGAGCTCGGGCTTGAAGCCGACCAGGGTCCGGTCGCCGAGGTCCAGCACCGGCCGTTTGATCATCGACGGCTGGGCCAGCATCAGGGCGACGGCCTTGCCGGCATTCAGATCAGCCTTGTCCGCGTCCGGAAGCGCCCGGAACGTCGTGCCCGCGCGGTTCAGCACCGTCTCCCAGCCATGCTCGGCCACCCAGGCCTCCAGACGCGGCCGGTCGATCCCAGCCTTCTTGTAGTCATGAAAGTCGAAGGCCACGCCATGCTGGTCCAGCCAGACACGCGCCTTCTTGACCGTGTCGCAGTTGGGGATGCCGTAGAGGGTGACGGGCATGACGGGCTCTCAACAGGAGTTCGCTTTGTGGAGCCGGCCGCAGGTCGGCCAAGCGGCCTGCGGTTACATCGGCGGGATCACGCCGTCCTTGCCCATCGCCAGGAACCCGGCAGACGTCGTCCCCTTGGGAATGACGGCATAGACCTTCTGACCGGCCGCCAGTGAAGCCCGTTCGGTCGGTTCGAAACGTACGACCGGCGTGCATTCGGGGATCGTGACGTTTGCCGAACCGCCCGCATAGGTGATGGTCAGCATGCGGCCGCCGGACGAGGCTTCATTGCCCGCAACCGTGCCATTGGTCATGGCGCTCTGGCTCTGGACCGTGCCGTTGGTCATCGCGCTCGACACGACCGAACCGCCACCACGGGACGCAACAACGCCCGGAACGTCCCACTCATAGTGGCCTTCGCCGGCGCCCCGCATCGATTCAGGGAAGATCACCAGCTCCAGCGACTGAAGCGCCGTCTTCGGACCCGTCGTCGCGGTCCCGACGAAATCGCCGTCCTTGAGGGTCGACAGGCTGGACGCCACGACCCAGACAAAACGGGTTGTGTCTGCAACCGGGACAGCGACCGTCCGGCCGTCCCAGGTCTGGACCGTCATCGAACCGTCCGTCACGGACTGGACCGTGCCGCGCACCCGCACGGTGCTGCTGCTGGCGTCGAGGACCTCGGCCGCAGGGGCTGTCGGTGCCGGAGCGGAGCATGCGGCGAGCGTCGCCAGCACTGCGGAGACGAGGGCCAGGGTTCTGATCGGTCGCATCATATATCCGTTCGTCAGAGAGAGTCGGCGTTCGACGCCGGGTTCGTCGGCCATAATGCACGTTCACGGCAGTGCCTGCCATGGCCCGCCGTCTGCGACGAATGGTCCGCAACCGCGCACCGGGTCGGGAATGCCGCAGGGCGTCAGGGTCATGCGCCCGCCTGACCTCAGGCCGTCGCCACCCGCGCCAGATCGGCCGTGATCCGCTCGGCCACCTTCAGGCGCTCGGCCGCCGTCTCCCACTCGCCCTTGACCACGATCTTCTGGTCCGGCCGGATCTTCCAGAAGGCGTGGTTCTTCTGGATCAGCCCGACCAGTCCCATCGGATTGGGGAAGGTGTTGTTGCGCAGGGTCAGCACCGCCCCCTTGGGCCCGATGTCGATCCGCTCGATACAGGCGGTCTTGCAGTTGGCCTTGATGCCGACAATCCGCAGCAGCTGTTTGGCCTCGTCCGGCAGCGGCCCGAACCGGTCGATCAGCTCGGCGGCCAGGGCCTCGCGCGTCTCCGAATTCTCGGCATCCGACAGACGGCGGTACAGGCTCAGACGGACGTTCAGATCGGGGACATAATTCTCCGGGATCAGCACCGCCGCCCCGACATTGATGGCCGGGGACCAGCCGCGATCGACGACCCCGCCGCCCTCGCCCGAGAGACGCAGCTCCGACACCGCATCTTCCAGCATCTGCTGGTACAGCTCGACCCCGACCTCGCGGATATGGCCGGACTGTTCATCGCCCAGCAGATTGCCGCCGCCGCGCTGGTCGAGGTCATGGCTGGCCAGCTGGAAGCCGGCCCCGAGGTTGTCCAGAGACTGCAGCACCTGAAGCCGACGCTCGGACGACAGGCTCATGGGCCGGTTCGGCGGCGTGGTCAGATAGGCGAAAGCCCGGGCCTTGGCCCGGCCGATACGGCCGCGGATCTGGTGCAGCTGGGCCAGGCCGAACATGTCCGCCTTGTGCACGATCAATGTGTTGGCCGTCGGAACATCAAGTCCGGACTCAACAATCGTGGTCGACAGCAGCAGGTCGTAGCTGCCGTCGTAGAAGGCGCTCATCACGTCTTCCAGCTGGGTCGGTGACATCTGGCCGTGGCCGACCACGAATTTGATCTCGGGCACCTTCTCGCGAAGGAACTGTTCGATATCAGGCAGGTCCGACAGGCGCGGCACGACATAATAGGCCTGACCCCCGCGATATTTCTCGCGCAGCAGGGCCTCGCGGACCAGCACCGGATCCCACGGCGTGACATAGGTCCGCACCGCCAGGCGATCGACCGGCGGGGTGGCGATGATCGACATCTCGCGGATGCCCGACAGCGCCATCTGCAGCGTCCGCGGGATGGGCGTCGCGGTCAGGGTCAGCAGATGCACATCGGCACGGAGGCCCTTGAGCTTCTCCTTGTGCTTGACCCCGAAATGCTGCTCTTCATCAACGATAACAAGGCCCAGATTCTTAAATCCGACCTGATCACTGAGCACCGCATGGGTGCCGACCACGATCTCGAACGAGCCGTCCTTCAGCCCTGCCCGCGTCTCGGCGGCGTCCCTGGCCGTCACCATCCGCGACAGGTGCCGCACCTTGACCGGCCAGCCGGCGAACCGCTCGCTGAAGGTCTTGAAATGCTGACGCGCCAGCAGGGTGGTCGGACAGACGATAGCCACCTGCTGCCCGCTCATGGCCACGACAAAGGCGGCCCGCAGCGCGACCTCGGTCTTGCCGAAGCCGACGTCGCCGCAGATCAGACGATCCATCGGCGTGCCCTTGCCGAGGTCCTCCAGCACATCGCCGATGGCGTTCAGCTGGTCGTCCGTCTCCTCATAGGGGAAGCGGGCGCAGAACTCGTCGAACAGCCCCTGCGGCGGCACAATGGCGGCCGAGGTCCGCAGCGACCGCTTGGCCGCGAGTGCGATCAGCCCCTCGGCCATGTCGCGCAGGCGGGCCTTGGCCTTGGCCTTGCGCGCCTGCCAGCCCGCTCCGCCCAGCCGGTCCAGCTGCGCCCCGTCGGTCTCCGAGCCATAGCGGGTCAGCAGGTCGATGTTCTCGACCGGCAGATACAGTTTGCTGTCGCCCGCATAGAGCAGCTCCAGACAGTCGTGCGGGGCCTGCTGGATTTCCAGCGTCTTCAGCCCCTCATAGCGACCGATCCCGTGATCCAGATGGACCACCAGATCGCCCGTCGTCAGGGCCGAGGCCTCGGCCAGGAAGTTGGACGCCCGCCGCTTCTTCTTCGGCCGCGCCAGCCGGTCGCCCAGCATGTCGGTCTCGGAGATGACGGCGATGGTGTCGGTCTCGAACCCATGCTCGACCGGCAGGACGCCGCGCAGATAGAGATCCTTCGGCGCCGCCTGGACATCGGCCCAATTGCGCACCGCCACCACAGGCTCCAGCCCGTGGTCCGACAGCATGGCCGCCAGTCGCTCGGACGAGCCCTCGGTCCAGGAGGCGAACAGCACCCGCTTGCCCGACGCCTTCAACGCCTCGGCATGGCGCGCCACAGCCTCGAACAGATTGACGCTGTCCTGCGCGCGCTCGGCGGAGAAATTCCGCCCCAACCGGCCCCCGGCATTCTCACCAGGACCGTGGAAGGGCGACAGCCGTCGCACCCGGCGACCGGCCAAGGCGCTGTTCCAGTCGCCCTCGCCCAGATACAGCCGCTCCGGCGGCAGGGCCCGATACGCCGCCCCGCCTTTGCCCATGGCGGCGTCGCGTCGGGCCTCGTATGCGTCCCGGGTCAGGTTCCAGCGCTCGCCCCGCGCCGCCTCCACCTGATTGTCGAGGAACAGCCGGGCATCGTCCGGCAGATAGTCGAACAGGGTCTCCAGCCGGTCGTAGAGCAGCGGCAGCCAGTGCTCCATACCCTGCCGCCGCGCGCCCTCGCTGATCGCGGCGTAGAGCGGATCGTCGCCCGCCGCCCCGAACAGGCCCAGATAGCCGGTGCGAAAGCGCGAGATGCTGTCGGGGTCCAGAAGGGCCTCGGACACCGGCGCCAGATGCACTTCGCGGCGCTGACCTGTCGAACGCTGGGTCGCCGGGTCGAAGGTTCGGATCGACTCCAGCTCCGAGCCGAACATATCCAGCCGCACCGGCTCCTCAAAGCCGGGCGGATAGACGTCGATGACCCCGCCGCGCACGGCGAACTCGCCCTTCTCCGACACGGTCGAGGCCCGCATATAGCCGTTGGCCGCGAAATAGCGCTCCAGCGCCGCCGTATCGAGATCAAGTCCGACCGTGGTCTGGAACCCGGCCCCGTTGGTGATCTCGCGTGGCGGTGTCCGCTGCATGGCCGCGCCGACGGTGGTCACGACCAGCATCGGCTTGCGGTCGCCCGGCGCGCGCTGCGCCAGTCGCGTCAGGGCCGCCATCCGCTCCGCCGAAACCGACGAAGTCGGGCTCAGCCGGTCATAGGGCAGGCAGTCCCAGGCCGGAAACTCGACCACCTCGACGCCTTCGGCAAAGAAGCCGAAGGCCTGAACGAACTCGCCCATCCGGGCATAGTCGCGCGCCACGAACAGCCCGACGCCACCC
>JBEIJS010000026.1:0-22000 GCA_040380105.1 Caulobacteraceae bacterium
AGCGACGGGACCTCCTTTCGCTCGGACTTGGCCTGCAGGTCCTCCTGACGGCGGGGGCCGTCGCGAACCTGGGATTCTGGAGGCCTCTTCCGGTCGAGGTGCCGGGCGAGATGTTCAACATGATCCTGCTCCCCATCATCGTGATCGCCTGGCTTCTCGCGGTCTATGGTGACCGGAAGGCCCGGCGGGACGGGCTCTAGGTAGAAGCCGGTCTGGACGCGATCGCACCCAGACCCGGATCTGGATCCAGATTCAAACGGTGGCCGGACTCACGGCTTGGGCGGAATAGAGAAGTGGCCTGTTCCCAACCGATACGGCTTTGGCAGGGCTGGAGCTGGGTGCAGAGTCCGCTCCCGGCACGGGTCGCGGGGCCGCGCACGGCCGCCGCTCCCGACGCCAGTTGATCCCGGCTATACCTTGATGACCAGCTTGCCGAAATTGGTGCCGGCGAACAGCATGTCAAAGGCTTCAGGGAAACTCTCTATGCCTTCGACCACATGCTCCCTGAACTTGATCTGACCGGCCACCATCCAGCCGGCCATCTCCATGATCGCACCCAGGAACTGCTTCTGGTAGTCGAACACGACGAAGCCTTCCATCCGCGCACGGTTGACCAGAAGGCTCATGTAATTGGCCGGCCCGGTCATGCCCTCGGTGGCATTGTACTGGCTGATGGCACCACAAATCACGACCCGGGCCTTCTGGGCCAGAAGCCCCAGACAGACGTCCAGGATTTCGCCGCCGACATTGTCAAAATAGATATCGATCCGGTCCGGACAGGCGGCCTTCAGCTGTTCGTGCAAAGAACCCGAGCGATAGTCGATGCAGGCGTCGAAGCCCAATTCCTCGACCACGTAGCGGCACTTGTCCGGCCCCCCGGCCAGGCCGACGACCCGGCACCCCTTGATCTTCGCAATCTGTCCCACGACGGCTCCGACCGCCCCGGCCGCAGCGGAGACAACCACAGTCTGTCCGGCCTCGGGCTTGCCCACTTCCAGCAGGCCGAAATAGGCCGTCATGCCCGGCATGCCGAGGCCGCCGAGGAAGGTCGAGGGCGGTGCAAGTGACGGCTCGATCTTGTTGAAATCCTTGGCGGGAACGGTGGCATCGGTCTGAACGCCCGTCAGGCCCATCACGACCTCCCCGACCTTGAAACGGTCGGAGGCCGTTGCCGTGACCTCGCCAACGCCGATCGCCCTCATGACCTCGCCGATCCCGACCGGCGGGATATAGCTGCGACCGGCGTTGATCCATCCCCGCATGGCGGGGTCCAGCGAGATGTGGGTCACCTTCAACCGGATTTCCCCCGCTTCCGGATCCCGGCCGGCGTCATGGGTCATGGCCCAGGTCGATGCGTCGGCCGCTCCAACAGGGCGCTGGGCGAGGCGGATCCGGGTCGGTCGGGTCATGAGAAGTTCCGTGAGCAGGGGGTTGCAGCTGTCTATATATTGGCACTAACTATGCCATAAATATCGCGAAGGGAGAAGATGATGAGCATTGGACGACTCGAGGGCAAGGTCGCGCTTATCACGGGGGCCGCAGGCGGCATCGGTCTGGCGATGGCTCGCCGGTTCGTGGCGGAAGGCGCTCAGGTATTCGGCGTCGACCGCTCCCAGCGCCGGCTTGATGCGGCCCTCGATGGCTTCGGGCCGGGTTCGGACCATGTCGTCTTCCATCGCGCCGATGTGGCTGAGGAGGCCTCGGTGGAGGCCTTCGTCGCGGCCGCCGAGGAGCGCTTCGGCGGGCTGGATGTCCTGGTCGCCAATGCCGGTGTCGGGGGCTGGATGGTTCCTGTCCAGGGCACTGATGTCGCCAATTTCATGGAGACGATCCGCATCAATCTCGTGGGGCCGATGCTGCTCATCAAACACGGCGCGCCGCGGCTGATCGCCCGGCGGTCCGGCGCGATCATCGTCACGGCGAGCATTGCGGGCCAGCGGGCCAACTCCGGTCCGATTGACTACAGCGCCTCCAAGGCCGGCGTTATCAGCCTGGTCCAGAACACGGCTCAGTCGCTGGGCAGGAAGGGTGTCCGCGTGAACGCGCTATGCCCGGCCGGCACTGCCACGCCGATGACCAAGCCCTCGTTCGACTTTCTCGAGGCGGCTGTTGGATCCAATCCGCTCGCGGATATCAACCCCATGCGCCGGATCGGCGCGGCCGAGGACATGGCCGATGCCGCCCTGTTCCTGGCGAGTGACGAGTCCCGTTACATCAACGGTCAGGCCCTGAACGTCTGCGGTGGCCTCAGCGCAGCCTTCCCCGCGCCGGCCATCATAACTGACAGCCTCTGAGACAGGCGACCCCTTCGGGGCCGCCACCGGCCATGTTTCAGGCGACGCTCAGCATGACGCCGATATGGGGCGGAGTGCGGCCGTTCAACATCTCCACATAAGCGTCCCTTACGGCTTCTGCCCCGCAGGTGTGCCGCACCTCGAGCAGTGACCGGGCGTCGCTCGCGACGCGCGCGCTGGCCTCGAGGGCGCGCTGCATCACCACCCCGGGCCCCCAGTCCTGCTCGCGCTTGGCGAACTGTGCGGGCGCGAAGAAGAAGGTGGGCCGTGCGCCTTGCGTCTCGCCCTTGTGCCGCTTGGCGTCCCAGTGGGTTGCGCCGACGATGGAACTGAGGACCACGTCCTTGCCCAGATGTTCATCGACAGCCTGGATCACGGCACCGGAACCGGACATGTCTACCAGGGCGGTCGGTATGCCGGTCTCCACGGTCCCGATCTGATCGTAGGTGATGACCCGATCATACAGGCCAAGGCCGGTTGTGAACGCGACATTGCCCGGCGACGTCAGTCCGATGATCTCGAGGGTCCGGTCCGGTGCCTTGGCGAGCAGATGGGCCAGGCCGAAGGCGGTCTTGGACGAGGCGCTGCCGATCAGCACGCGGGTCGCACCGAAATTGGCATTGTCTTCCAGATAGTCGGACAGAATGTAGGAGGTGGCGAACAGGGGGAACAGCAGACAGCGCTCGTCACCCATGGCGGCGATCTCGGGGGCGTCGTCGGCGGTCCGGACATATCGATTGTAGACGCCCGGCAAGTGTCGACGGTGTTCGGCGAAATCCATGAAGGCACCGTCCGTTACCTTGCCTGGCTGCAGCACGACATGGGACGCCATTGGGAAGAAGCCATACAGGCGCTCTCCTTCCGGAATCTCCGGGCAGTTGGAGGCGACCACGGTCCCGTAACCCCAGACCGGAACCAGTCCCCAGTCGGCGTCCACAGGGAAGAAGCCCCAGTAGCCGATAAAGTCGCCGGTCACGGCATAGGTGATGTTGTTGGCCGTCAGGGCGAACCGGTCGACGGCCACCAGGACTTCGCCGGCGGCCGGGACGGGCAGGGTCTGACTTACGATCCGCGTCGAGTGCAGGTCATTCCGGCGCACCTGGATCTGGGTGAGGTCGTTCAAGATAAGGCTCCGGTCATGATCTTGTCTGGCGCGAGGAATATGACATTCTGTGTGACGAAACAACAGAGGTGCCGTCAATGAACGCCAGTCCCGTCATCCAGGTCAGAAACGCGCTCTACCCGGTTTCCGAAGCCCAGAAGCAGGGCATGTTCGAAGCTGGACCCGCAGGGCCGATCGTCATGGTGAATCTACTCAAATTCCGTGATCGCGCCGTCTATGCGGATGGACGTCCGTCTGATCTGACCGGACGCGAGGCCTATGCCCTTTACGGGGCCTCGGTCGGTCAGATGATCACGGCCTATGGCGGCCGGGTCCTGTTCGTCGGGGACGTCACCTGGCTGGCGATCGGCGAGGTGGACAGGCTGTGGGACGAGGTCGCCCTCGCCCAGTATCCCGACCGTGCCGCCCTGACGGCCATGAGCACCTCGGCAGAATGGCGGGCGATCTCTGTGCACAGGGCGGCCGGCCTGGAGGGCCAGCTCAACATTGAGACCGTGATGCCGGCATGGCTGTTGGCGGCCCAAAAAGCGTGACGCCCGACGCGGGTCGTCTGCGAGACGTCCTGGCCTGCCTCAGCGTCCCATGAATGACAGTATCGCCTGCACCGCCTCGTCCGGTGCGTCCTCCTGCAGGAAATGACTGGCCTCGGGCAGGTGAAGGTGTGCCTGACCCGCCGTGCCGGGGATTTCACGCTGAAGGCGCCTGTCACCGCCGGGGGTCACCATGTCCCTCCCGCCCCAGACCGTCAGGAACGGCTTGTCGAATCGTTTCAGCTTTTCCCGGATCTCGCGGTTCAACGGCACGCCGGGATTGTCTTCGAAGATGGCGATCAGTTGTGGGAAGGCGACGATGCCGGCCTGGTAAGCCGGTTCCGGGAAGGGGGCCTTGTAGGCCGCCATCATGGCGGGCGTCAGCGGAACCGTCATCCCGCCCTGCATGACGCCGTCGAACGGGAATTCGGGAAGGACCGCCATCATCGCCAGCCAGTTTCGCAGCATCTCGTTGCCGCCTTCGCCCGCCGGCACGCCGGTGTTGCAGGCGATGACCCGATCGAACCGCTCGGGGGTGTTGGCGACCTGGGCCAGACCGATCGTGCCGCCCCAGTCCTGACAGAACAGGGTCAGCCCCTTCAGATCCAGCGCCGCCAGCCATCGGGCGATCCAGTCATAGTGGCGCGCCAGGGTATAATCGTGTTTTTCGCTCGGCTTGTCGGAACGACCACATCCGACCAGGTCCACGGCCATGACCCGACACCCGGCATCGGCCAAGGCCGGGACCATCTTGCGGTAGAGATAGGCCCAGGTCGGATTACCATGCATCAGCAGGATCGGTGGGCCGTCCCGCGGGCCCTCGTCGATATGGTGGATGCGTATGGGCGTCCCGTCGGCATCGGCGATTTCGGTATAGTGCGGTGCGAAGTCGTAGCCTTCCAGACCCTCGAAACAGGAATCGGGCGTTCTCAGAATCCGCATGGTCACCTCCGTAATATTGCACACAGGATGCCAATATAATCCATTGCGTCAATCTCGCTGGTGACGCCGGCAGGCCGTTGCCGTCCATACAACCACAGCCGGGCCGCGACCCTGCCGAGGCCATGAGTCGACTGCGACTTGCACTTCCGGACTGGCAGGGGCACCGGTACCATGACAGCGGTCATGCTGGCCGAAAAAGGGATGCAAGCCTATGTCGCTCACTGGACGCGAACTGCGGTCAACCGTTTCTGACGGAGTGCTCCGGCTGACACTCGAAGAGGTCGTGACCGCAGACCTGGCACCTGACGAAATCGTCGTGAGGGTTGAGGCGGCTCCGATCAACCCGAGCGATCTCGGGCTTCTGCTGGGCCCCGCTGACATGGCGTCGATGCGCTCGCAGGGATCCTCGGACCGGCCCGCATTGGCTTTCGACATTCCCGAGGCCAGGCGCGCCAGTGTGTCAGCGCGCCTCGGCCAGTCGCTGAGCGTCGGGAACGAGGGGGCCGGTACCGTCGTCGCGGCCGGCGAACAGGCCCGGGACTGGATAGGGCGTTGCGTCGGCATGGTCGGGGGTGGGATGTATGCCGACCTCCGCAAGATCAGAACGCGCGATGCGCTCCCGCTTCCGAAGGGCGTCACCGCGGCCGAAGGGGCGGCATTGACGGTCAATCCGCTGACGGCCCTTGGATTTGTGGAAACCGCCCGGGCCGAAGGTCACGCGGCGATCGTGCACACCGCTGCAGCGTCGAGCCTCGGCCAGATGCTGCAGAAGATCTGCGCCAGCGACGGCATTCCCCTGGTCAATATCGTTCGATCTGCCGAACAGGTTCAGCTGCTGCGTGACATCGGTGCGAGCATTGTCCTCAACAGCCGTGACGCGGACTTCAGGGCGCAGCTCGTCGATGCGGTCAGTGCGACCGGTGCCACCATCGCCTTTGACGCCATCGGCGGGGGCTCGCTCGGCAGCGACATCATGCGTGCCATGGAGCGAGGCGCCGTCAATCGCATGACCGAATACAGCCGATACGGCTCTTCGAGCTTCAAGCAGCTCTACGTCTATGGTGCTCTGGATCTCTCACCGATGGTCCTGGATCGCCTGGCCTTTGGTTTTCAGTGGAGCGTATCGGGGTGGCTGCTGACTCCGTTTCTGCAAAAAGCAGGGGCCGAGACCGTGATGCGGCTGCGCAAACGCGTGTTTGATGAGCTGACCACCACCTTCGCCACCCACTACACGAGGGCGATCGGTCTGAGTGAAGCCCTCGAACCTGAAATTCTGCGTGCCTACGAACGCAAGGCGACGGGTGAGAAATTCCTTATCAATCCGACGCTGAACTAGGCTGTCGCACAGAGGTTGCGGTCAGATTTCAGCCGACATTTGCCGCGCCCGGCTTACGGGCACCCCTTGTCATGCGGACCGGACAAAATCGAGGGAGTGGCGGTGCAAGCAGTCCAAAGACAACTTGTCTCCACTGAGCGAAGCAAGGGCAGGGAGCCCAGAGCTTGTCCGCGAGGCATCTTCCACCGAACCCGGGGCAGGCGTCTATGCCGCACCCGGCAAAGCGCGGTTGCCCGCGGGCGAGCGGAAAAGCGTGCATGGGGTTGGTCGATCTGGCCATGGCAGCGACAGCCAGGCAGTTAGCCGGTCAGCAGCAGCCAGTCTGGACTGACATCACCCTCTGACGGCTCCCGCAGCGGACACCGGAGTCGCGGGGCAATAGTGCTGCAAGAACGCGTCATGGGTCGGCAAGGTCTGAACCAGATAGGCAATGGAGCGCTCAATCTCGCCGATCTCCCTGGCAACACCCGGTCCGGCAAAGGACTCGGCCAAGGGATTGCACTTTTCGGGCATCATGCCCTGGCCCATCATGACTGCGATCCAGCTGGTTTCGGTGAACAACTCGTCCTCCTCCCGGAAGACATGGCCGTTATGGCGGTACAGCGCGAGTTTCTCTTCCAGAGTATCGGGGATCTCCATGGTCCGGCAGTAGTCCCAGAACGGGCTGTCAGTGCGGTTGGTGACCTTGTAGTGCAGGATCAGGAAATCGCGGATGCGAGTGTATTCCTTGGCGGTCAACCGGTTGAATGCTGCCTCCTGGGTCGGCGTAATCCCGTCGAGGGAAAGGACCGAGAGCAGTTTTGAAACTGCTGTCGCAACGAGATGGATTGAGGTGGATTCCAGCGGCTCCATGAATCCGGCCGCAAGGCCCACCGCGACCACGTTCCTGTTCCAGAACTTTTTCCGGCGGCCCGTGACGAAGCGCAGATGGTTCGGCTCGGCCAGCGGTTCGCCGTCCAGATTGGCCAGCAAAATGTCCAGCGCCTCGTCCTGCTCCATATAGGCAGAGCTGTAGACATGGCCGTTGCCGTTGCGCTGCTGCAGCGGAACGGTCCATTGCCAGCCCGCCGACCAGGCGGTGGAGCGGGTATAGGGCATGGCCGGGCCCTTGCGGGCCGACGGAATCGCCACTGCCCGGTCGCAGGGGAGCCAGTGGGTCCAGTCCTCATAGCCGGTCTTCAACGCCTTCTCGATGAGCAGGCCCGTGAAGCCGGAGCAATCGACGAAGAGATCACCCTCAATGATGCGGCCGTCATCCAGCGTCACCGAGGTGACGAAGCCGGTCTCCCCGTTCAGGGTCGTATCGGCGATGCGGCCCTCGATCCGTTTCACGGCGCGCTTTTCTGAATGAGTGCGCAGGAAGCGCGCATAGCGCCCGGCGTCCAGGTGATAGGCGTAGTTGATGGGTGGCAGGTCTTCACGGTGGTCCGGGCCGGTGCGCGCGAACTTCTTCGCCTGGGCCGCCATGGTCTCGACATTGAAGATATGCAGCGGGCGCGGGTCGCCCGAACGGCGCATCATGTGCCAGATATGATGAAAGGACAGGCCGTCGAACTGGTAGCCATAATCACCGAACGGGTGGAAATAGCTGGCCCCCTGGGCCCCCCAGTTCACGAACTGGATACCCAGCTTGAACGTGCCCTGAACGGCGCTGAGCAACTCGGCCTCCTCTAGACCAAGAAGCTTGTTGAACTGGACAAAGTGCGGGATCGTCGCCTCGCCGACGCCAACCGTGCCGATGGCCTCCGATTCAACCAGCGTGATGTTTACAGTGCCGGCCGCGCTGAGCCGCGAGAGCGCGGCTGCGGTCATCCAGCCGGCCGTGCCGCCGCCGACGATCACAATGTTCCTGATGGTCATGGCCGGCATCCCCTGACTTAACCCCCGCAAGACCATGGGTACCGAGCGGGCTGCCCCGGACATGTCCGACCGGGCAGTCGATTGTCCTATGTTAAGACAAGTGGGCTGTCAAAACTGACAGTCCCCGCACGTCACGCTGTTGGTTCCGGCAGCGCGTCCAGTGCCGAATCATGCCCCTGTTGGCCCGGACCTCTCCGCCGCCGGAGGTCCGGAGAGCCTGACTGTCGCGGCCCAGGTGTTCACGGCGACGTGGCGCAATTCCTTGATTCCGAATGTGGAAACGAATGGGGCTTGAATCAAATTGTCCTAAATGTCCCAATATCTGTGACGGCATTGACAAAATGAGACAAGCGTTGTCTGCTTCACCCAGCCTCGAGGCGGGAAAATCACCCAAAACAACCCTGAGGCAGGAATGGATCGCGGTGGGGCCGCTGTTTTCATTCGAAACATTCCTGGGAGGGAGACATGATGCTCAAGAAACCTGAGGGCCGCCGCGCGGCGAAGGCCTGGCAGCTGAAGGCGCTTTGCACGGTTTCAGGCGTGGCGCTTTCGATGGCGATTGCGCCAGCCGCCTGGGCGCAGGACGCAGAGGTCCAGTCCGAAGAGCTGGACGAGATCATCGTAACCGGCATTCGCAGCTCTCTCGAGAACGCACAGGATTTCAAACGCGAGTCGGACACCGTGGTGGACGTCATCACGGCCGAGGACATCGGTGCTCTAGCGGATCGCTCCGTGGCGGAGGCACTGCAGCGGGTTCCGGGCGTGAACGTCGGAAGGTTCCAGAAGACTACCGACCCGGACCGGTTCTCGGTCGAGGGCGCAGGCGTTGTCATTCGGGGCCTGCCGTTTGTGCGCTCGGAGCTCAATGGCCGCGACGTCTTCTCCGCAGCCGGTGGCCGCGAACTGAGCTTCAACGATGTGTCGCCCGAGTTGCTCGGGCGCATTGAGGTGTTCAAGAACGTTACGTCCGACATGATCGACGGCGGCATTGCCGGGACGGTCAACCTTGTGACCCGCAAGCCGCTGGACAGTCAGGGGTTCAATCTGGCCGGGGCCATCGAGGCCAACTACGGTGATCTCGCTGACGAGACAGCACCGGGCTTCTCAATCCTTGGGTCGAACACCTGGGACACCGGCCTCGGGCGGTTCGGCCTGCAACTCGGCTACTCTGAGTCAGGTCTCGTGACGCGCACTGATGCGTCCCAGGTCACCGATCCCTGCTATCGGGCTGCGACGCTCAACGGGCCTTGCTTCCGGGTGAACTCGGTGAGCTCCGGCGGGGTCGGAGGCCAGAATTTCGACGCGAGTAACTTCCCGCCGGCGAATTCTGTGCTCGTCCCGAAAGGTGCCGGCGTGCGCACCACGGAATTCGACCGCGACCGATCTGCCGTCTCTCTGGTCGGGCAGTGGGAGAGCAATGACGGCCGCTTCCTGGCGACCTTCGAATATTTGCGGGCCGAGGCAGACCTGCGCCTTGACGAGTATGCCATCCTGGCCCTGGTCAATGATGACGCGCTCTTCCCGACACCCGCTCCCGGAACGACCTGGACGTTCGACGATCAGGGCGTTTTCCAGACCGGCGTCCTGTCCCAGTTTGCAGGTGCGGGTATCCCCACGGAGTTTCTTCGGTTCAACCAGGAGAACACGGCACAAACAGAGGATTTCTCGGCGGCATTCTCCTGGACGCCTACGGATCGCCTGAAGCTGAATGCGGAGTTCCAGAGCATCGACGCCACGCTCGAGGCCGACTCCATCATCTCGGCAATGCAGACCGCGTCGGACATCTTCCTCGACCTGCGCTCTTCAACCCCGACCGTGCAGTTCAGGGCCCCGGCCGCCAGCGGGGGTGGCGCAAACTACTTCACCGATCCCAGCCGGAGCTTCTACTGGTTCCTGCTCGACAATCAGACGCGTAACACTGCGTCCATGGAAAGCGCCCGCGCCGACCTGGAGTACGACTTCGACGACGGCGGCTTTGTGAAGGCCGTCAGATTCGGCGCTCGGTGGGCGGAGCGCAGCCGTGTCAATCGTGATGCGAATTTCGCCAACTGGGGCAACCTGTCTGCGCCCTGGCTCGGAAACGCCCAGTTTGCGCGCGAGGAATCCACGGACGTGCGCAACCCGTTCGCCAATTTCCAGCGCGGCGGTTCAGCCGTGCCGGTGCCGGGTGGTGCCGGCATCTTCTTCGGTGGGGATGATCCGGTCGCGGATTATCGGTCCGGCAGGACCACCCAGCAGGCGACGGACGTCATCATTGCCTGGGAAAACACCTTCGGATTCTGGAACCGGCCGGTCTTCGGGCCTTTCGACACCTCGTGGCGGCCGCTCTCCGGGCGTGGAGGCCTGGTTCCCGGCTCCCAGTTCCGGCCCGGCGAAATCTCCGATGTGGGCGAAGAAACGTCGGCGTTCTATGGCCGTCTGGATTTTGGCAATGACGACCTGTTCGGCAAGGGCTGGGCCCTGACGGGCAACCTCGGCATTCGCTATGTGGAGACGACCATTGCGAGCGATGGTTTGATCAGCTTCCCCGGGGGACCGGCTCCGAACCTCGCGATCTTCTGCAATCCCGCAACCTTGCCGCCCGGCTCGAGCCTTCCGGGCTATTGCAGCCTTTCTCCGGCCCGCCAAGCAGAGTTCAGGGCCGCGTTTACCGGCGAGAATATTGCGGATGACGCTGACATCACTTTCGAAAACTGGCTGCCGAGCCTGAACGCCACGCTTGAGGTTCGCCAAGGGCTGCTGTTCCGCCTCGGTCTGTCGCAAGGTATTTCCAGGCCGGATCTGGGCGCTTTCCGCACAGGCGGGGCGCTTTTCGACAACACCAACGATCTGAGGTCCGCCGGTACGCTTGAAACCGGACCCTTGTTCCAGATCTTCACGGGCAACCGCCTGCTTACGCCGATCGAGTCGACCAACTACGATCTGTCTGTGGAGTGGTATTTTGCCGAGGTGGGCTCTCTCACCTTTGCGCTGTTCCAGAAGGATCTTGAGGGCCTGATCTCCCAAGGCACAACTGACAGATCGTTTGTTGGTGCCGGCGGGGTGACTGTTCGGGCTGAGGTAAACGGTCCGGCCAACGTGGACAGCGGCACGCTGCGCGGCTTCGAGCTGGCCCATCAGCAGGTCTACGACTTCCTCCCCGGTGTCTGGGGCGGACTGGGAACCCAGTTTACCTACACCTATGTCGATGCAGGGGAGCTGTCGAACCCGACCAACTTCGTTGCCCGTAGTGCCTTCGCAGCCGACCTTCCGTTGGGCGGCTTGTCGGAGCACACCATCAACGCGGTGGTCTTCTACGAGGACGAGCGCCATTCAGCGCGACTGGCCTATAACTGGAGGTCCGAGTTCCTCCTGACACCGCGTGACGACATCTTCCCGTTCAACCCTATCTTCGGGGAATCGACCGGCCAACTCGACGGATCGTATTTCTACACCGTCAACGAAGGCTTCAAGGTCGGCGTCCAGGGCGTGAACCTGCTGGATGAAGTTACTCAGACGACCCAGGTGGTCGACTTCGACCAGACGCGTCTGTCGCGGTCGGCGTTCCGCAATGACCGACGGCTGACCGTGGTCGGGCGGTTCAGCTTCTAGGACTGAAGGACGCGCGGCGGGCCGTTTCGCGAGAAGCCCGCCGCGCGTCACCTGCCGCCGAAGTGTTCGCCGCCGGGTGCCGCGGACATGGCAACTGTCGTATTTGTCCTGAACGTCGTCGCGGCAGTTGCGCTCGCGCAAGGGACCCTTATACGCGGTGGACTGATGGGCCGGATTGCTAACATTGCTGAAAAAGCGGGCGTGTCTGCGAAGACCGTTTCCCGTTTCCTCAATGGACATCCCAACGTCGGCGCGAGGACGCGCCGGCGGATAGAGGCTGCAATCAGCGACCTGCGGTATGGCTTGCCGGCAGGCGACGCCTTGACCGCCATCAGGACAAATCGGGGTATCGGCGTCTTCTTCGGTGATCCGACAGGCGGCTACCAGGTGAGCCTTTATGGTGCCCTTCTCAACGCGTGCCAGGCGGTGAACCACTTCCTCGTCGTCCAGCAGTTCGACGAGGCCGGCTCTGACTGGGATGCCCAGGTCAATGCGTTTCTGACGCTCTCCCAGGTCGATAAGGTGGTTCTCGTTCCGCCCCTGTCTGACTCGTTTGAAATTCATCGCGTTCTGAACGCCCGCGGGGTGCGCTATGTCCTGATATCGGCCTCGCGTCCGGTCTCCGGTGCACCGGCGATTGCGGTGGATGACCGGCTTGCTGCCCTGGAGATGACCCAGCACCTTATCGGTCTGGGCCATGAGCGCATCGGCTTCCTCGCCGGACGTCAGGGCCACGTGGCCACGCTTCTGCGACGGCAGGGATTTGAAGAAGCCTACGCTGTGGCTGGACTTCCAACGCCCGACCCCATGCTGATCCGCCCGGCGGATTTTTCGTTCAAGGCGGCGGTCCGGGAGGCGCGGGCGTTGCTGGAGCGGCCTGACAGGCCCACGGCGATCTTCGCCAGCAATGACGAAATGGCCTCTGCGGTCCTGGTTGTGGCCAATGACCTCGGACTGTCCGTACCGCGCGACCTGTCGGTCGCCGGCTTCGATGACGTGCCCAATTCGCGGACCTTGTGGCCGGCGCTGACGACCGTCTCCCAATCATACGAACTGATCGCAGAACTCGCCGTCGCGCAGGTCTGCCATCAAGTCACGGACGACGAGTCGGCTGCGGTCAATTCCATCCAGGTTGTGCCGCACCGCCTGGTCGTGCGCGCCTCGACCGGACCGAACCAGCACGCAGACCTGAAATTGTCTGCCCAGCGCAGGCTGGGTGCACGCAAACTGAGTCCGGAAGGCCGGGGAACACCCCTTTCCGCATGAGCCCTGGTAGCCGGGTCGGGTGCCGGTGGACGCCCGGTGCCGGGGTCAGAGACCAGCTCTGATCTGAAGGACTGCGGCCTCCGATGTCACGACGCCTCATATCGGGGCGGTTCGTTCGATTGGCCATGACACCCGGGCGGGATAGCGTCAGGGTAGGGTGGATGTCCTCCATGCCGCCATCCGATCCCCCAGAGATTGATCCCCCGCCGGTATCTGCGCGCTTTGTCGCGGCCTACTCAGCAGCCGAGGTCGGGGCCTTTATTGGCTTCGTCCCGCTACTTTCCCTGTTGCTGCCCCTGAAGGCGGCAGCCATTGCGCCGAACGGCAAGGCTGAGCTTCTGGCAGTCGTTGCCCTGTGGGGGGCTGTCACAGCCAGCATCGCCAATATCCTTGCAGGCGTTGTTTCGGATCGGTCCCGGTGGGGCAACGGAGAGCGCTGGCGCTGGATCGCAACCGGACTTGTGGCCACCGTCGCGAGCTACGGTCTGATCGCTGTGGCGAACACGCCTGCAACCCTGCTCCTGGCAGTCGTCGTGCTTCAGGTGAGTCTCAATCTGATGCTGAATCCGCTGGCTGCGGCCCTGCCGGATCTGGTGCCCGACAATCAGAAGGGTGTTGTCAGTGCCTATGCGGGTCTCGCCTATCCGTTGGCCAGCCTTTTCGGCGCGGTTCTGATCGGTATCGTTCTCTCGACCGAGTTGACGCGCCTCCTGGCCGTCGTTGGTGCCATGCTGTTGTTGGTGACGCCTTTCATTCTGGCCGCCCGGCGAAGGCGACCGGCATCCGTCGGTCCGACGACCATCGACCGGTCCTGGGCCGCCCTTTGGGACCGCGATTTCCAGATGGCATTTCTGTCGCGCCTGCTGGTTCAAACCGCGATCGCGATGAATGTTCTCTATCTGCTGTTCTTCCTGCAAAGCGAAACCCGGATCGGGTCCGTCATCCCTGACCAGCGCCCGGAAGCGGTGCTTGGCTGGGTTCTTGCCGGATCGACCGTCACAGCGATCGTGGGGGGCCTGCTGGCGGGTTATGCGTCTGATCGGATCGGTCGGCGCCGGGAACTGGTCTTTGCCGGAGGCATGCTCATTGCGACCGGCACACTGTTGATGGCCGTAGCTCCGGCATGGCCGGGCCCCGCAGTGGCGCAGATCGTGCTTGGCATCGGAATAGGCCTCTATGGTGTGGTCGACACCGCTCTGATTGCCCAGCTCCTGCCAAGTCGGGCCAACGCCGGTCGCGACCTTGGCCTGATGAACGTGGCCGCCACAGCAGCCCAGGTCCTTGCTCCCCTGTTAGCGCTCGCTGCCCTGCAACTGGTCGGCCATGATCTTCGGTTTCTGTTCGGTTTGTCAGGTGTCATCGCCGCCTTGGGCGCAACCACGATCCTTGCCATCAGGCGGGTGCGCTGAGAGGTGCTGGTCAGGGAGGCCCCCTCCGTCCGTGTTTGAACAGGGGTGTGACCATCGGAATGGTCAGCATGGTCGACCCGACCGCCATCAGGAGCAGGGCGGTGAAGGCGTCATTGGTGATGACCTGCCTGTCCAGAAGGATGTTGGCGAAAATGATCATGATCAGGGCCTTGGTCTGAAGCAGCCAGCCAATCACAGACGCCTCGCCCTTGGGCCATTTGAGGATATGGCCGGCCAGGTGAACGCCTGCCAGCTTGCCGGTGACTGAGGCGATGAGAAGAACGCCGGCGGCCAAGAATACCGCAGTTCCGCCTACGTCCCATTGGGTCCTCAGGCCGGTGCTCAGGAAGAAGACCGGCATGATGGCCAGCAGGATATGATTCCGGAACTGGTCCATTTTTGCACGGTCGAACCAGGACTGGTCCAGAACCACGCCCGCCAGAAAGGCGCCGACCATGAAATGCAGGCCGGACCAGTCGCCCGCGAAGCCGCAAGCCGCCAGCCAGATGAGGCTGACGTACCAGCGGTCAGGCTCGGGAATACGCTTCATCAGCGCCCGGATGGCGATCGCCGCGACGATGAAGCCGACGACGAAGACGGCCTGACGCCCGAGACGCTCCCAGTCCAGAAGGATGAGGGCCAGGACTCCCCAGATCGCGATGTCGTCCAGGCTGGCGTAGCGCAATATCCGCTGACCCAGCGGCTGTCTCAGGATCTCCAGCTTCTCCATGAACAGCATGAGGATCGGCAGGGCGGTAACGGCACAGGCCATGCCGATGCCGAGCACCACCTGCCATTCCTGCCCGCCCGGGCCAGCCCAGCCCGGGAACCGGAGCAGACCAATGGCTGCGACCGCACCGAAAGCCAAGGGTACCAGAAGTGACAGTCCAGCCGTCACCCCGGTCTCGATCCGGTATCTCCAGGCGTGACTGAGGTCCAGTTCCAGTCCAGCGGTGAAGACGAAGATCATCACCGCCCACCAGGCGACGCCGTTCAGTGCACCGATCACCTGGGGATTGAATACAGCCGCGTGCGCGTCCGGAAAAATCGCGCCGAGCACGCCCGGTCCCAGCAGGATGCCGGCGATGATCTGAACGACGACCAACGGCGCGTAATACTCCGTCCGAAGCCCGCGCCAGATCAGATAGGGCACACTGAAGATGATCAGCATGGCGATGAGAAAGAGCTCCGCCGTGCTCGTTATGTGGTTCATTCCGCCCCGCCCGCCGCATCTTTTCGCATGGCTACAAAGATCCGCTGCAGCCTAGCCCGTCATCTCTTCGAGTTCCCTGCCCCGTGTTTCCCTGACCAGTGCGGAGACGAGGAAGAACGAGATTGCGGCGCTGACCGCATAGAAGCCGTAGGTGATGGTCAGGCCGAGCGAAGCCGCCATCGATGGAAAGCTGACGGAAATCCCGAAGTTTGCGATCCATTGGGCGAAGCCGGCCACAGCGAGGGCCGAGCCGCGCATATGGTTGGGGAACATCTCGCCCAGCATCACCCACATCACCGGGCCCCAACTGAAGTTGAACAGCACGACATAGGCGTTGGCCGCGATCAGCGCGATCAGGCCCGTGCGATCATCCAGCCGCAGGGTGCCGTCGACCAGCCCGCCCTGTGAAAAGCACCAAACCATCACGCCGAGGGTGACCGCCATCCCGGCCGATCCGACCAGCAGCAGTGGTTTGCGTCCGATCCGGTCGATCACAGCGATGGCGCACAGGCAGGCCACGATCGAGAGCACACCGGACAGGATGTTGATCTGCAGGGCGTCGTTTTCGGAGAAGCCGACCGACTGCCAGAGCACTGCGCCGTAGTAGAAGACGATGTTGATGCCGACCAGTTGCTGGAACACGGCCAGCACCAGACCGGCCCAGACGATCGGGTGAATCCTGCGCGTGGCGGGGTCCAGCAGGTCCGAGAAGCGCGGGCGATGGTCAGTCGCCAGGGAGGCGCGAATCTCCGCCGCCTTGCGGCTGCCCGCACCGGGCCCGAACAGTTTCGAAAGGACGGCATCCGCCTCAGCATCGCGCCCCTTGGCGATCAGGTAGCGCGGGCTTTCCGGGATGAAGAGCAGGGCGATGAGGTAGACGCCGGCCGGAATGACCTGCATCCAGAACATCCAGCGCCAGGCGGGGAAGCCCAACCAGAACGCGGCCGTCGACCCGCCGGCCGTGGCCGCCAGGGCGTAGTTGGCGACGAAGGCCCCGGTCAGACCAAAGATGATCATGATCTGCTGGATGCTGGAAAGGCGACCGCGGATGGAGGCCGGCGTGACCTCGGAAATGTAGGCCGGGGCCAGGATGCTGGCGGCACCGACGCCCAGCCCGCCGACGAAGCGGGCCAGGATGAAATGGATGGAAGTGTCGGCCGCGCCGGCCCAAAGTGCGCTGATCAGGAAGGCCACGGCCGCCAGCAACATCATCGTTCGACGACCGATCAGATCGGCCAGTCGCCCCGAGATGAAGGCACCGACGGCGCAGCCCAACAGAATAGCGGCGACGTTCATCCCCGTACCGAGCGCAGACAGATCGAACGCGGCTTCCAGCCCGTCCTGGGTTCCGTTGATGACTCCGGAGTCATATCCGAACATGAAGCCACCGAGGGTGGCCACGGCGACGATCAGGACGATGAAGCGAAGGTTCACACGCTCCGCACCCGCCAATTGCCCGCCTGTGAGCCCTGTCGATTCCGCCATGGTCCCTCGCATTGATCCGCGCCCCCTCGCGCGGCAAAGGCCGGTGCATCCGCCGATAGACGGGGCACCGACCCCGCTCGCAGGCCTTCATTGTTTGACAACGTTGTCAATAGGAGGCTTTTCCTTGGCGCACGAACGGCTGCCATGTGAAACACGGACGCGCTTTCGCGACCCTCTGCAGAAGGGCAAGTCTGGGGCCCGGTATGACCAAGGTTACCATCCGGCACGTCGCCGAAGCGGCAGGCGTTGCCGTCAAGACCGTCTCCCGGGTTGTGAACGGGGAGCCGAACGTCACGCCGGATATGCGCGCCCGTGTGTCCCAGGCTGTCGAGCGTCTGGGCTATGTGCCCAGCATGGCAGCGCGCAGGATGGGGGGTTCCCGGTCCTATCTGCTGGTCGCTCTCAACGATCGCAACAATACAATCAACAACTGGCGCAGTGGTCGCGGTAACGACTGGCTCGACCAGATGCTGCACGGCGCGATGCTGGCCTGTGAGGCGCAGGGCTATCGGCTGCTGTTCGAACTGGTCGACGGCGCTTCAGATGACCTGGACCGGAAGGTTGTCGGCATCCTGTCCGCGCTTCAGCCTGACGGGCTGATCCTCACACCGCCGCACTCGCAGAATGAGTCGCTCATTCAGATGCTGGTCCGGCGAGATGTTCCGGTGGTGCGTTTGGGTGTGCCTGCTCACGGCCTGGGCATTGGCGTCTATATGAACGAGCGCGAAGCCGGTGCCGCGGCCACCCGGCACCTTATCGCACTGGGTCACCAGCGCATCGGCTTCATTGCGGGCAGTGAACGCTTTGCGGCTTCCGAGGCGCGACGGCAGGGTTATGTGGATGCGCTTGAAGAGGCTGGCATCGCCCTGGACCCCGCCCTCCAGGCACCCGGCGACTTCACCTATGACAGCGGAACAAAGGCCGTGACGGGTCTGTTGTCTCTCGACGATCGGCCGACGGCGCTGGTCGCCAGTAACGATGAGATGGCGTTGGCCGCCCTGCATTGTGCCGGGCGCTTTGGCTTGTCGGTCCCGGCCGATCTGTCCATTGTCAGCTTTGACGATACGCCGGGAGCCCGCCTGAGCGTGCCGGCGCTGACCTGTATCCGGCAGCCGATCTCGGAAATGGCGGCGAGCGCGGTCGAGTTGCTGATCGCCGCCAGCCGGGAGGGGCAGCACACTCCGGCTGACCACGAGTTGCCGTTTCGTCTGATCGTCAGGGGATCGACGACGGCCAGATCCTGACGGCTATTCCGCCGGGCATGGCCCTGCCGGGGCGTCGATCAGGCGAACATCCTCGATAGCCAGCGCCGAGGCCCGGGCTCCTTCGACGATCAGCAGCCGATCAACACTGCTGAACGATGTCGCAACCGCTCCCGGGAAACACCGGAGCGGTATGACAGCTTGCTGCCAGCCGGGCCCCGTGGACGCCGGCCAATCCATAACAGCGTCTCCGAACCCCAGCTGGAAATCACCTGCGGCACCCTGCTCGATCCTGAAACGAACAGCGAGGGCCCGTCCGGCGGCAGTCCCGGCGGACAGCTCAAGCGCCGGCCCCGTGATGATGGCACGCCCGGGCCCTGAGAACGCGAGCCTGCGCGCACTCTCCTGGGCCTCTCCGTCTATTGGCGAGACCTGCACGCGGGATCTTGGGCTGGCACCCCGCGCCCCATCGGCGACGCGGGCCTCCCCGCCATCGTCGCGAAGCACCAGGTTCCAGGGGGTCATGAACCGGCCATCGCCGAACAGGATCAGCTCGCCACTGGTTCGCCTTACGCCAGCCTCGACAAGCAGTGGCGTGTGGGCCGGACTTGCATAGGTGAGGCCATAGCCCAGCGAAAACTGGGGATCATATCCCGGTCCACCGACGTTCTGGGGCGGCTGATCAGGGCTGCGGGGCCAACTGAAGGGCAGGGTGCCCCGGAAGTCCGCACGCGGCGCTCCCGCCCTGTCAGCAACCAGGATATCTGCCACGCCACCACCTTCGGATCCCGGCAACCACGCCGCAACAAAGGCATTGGCCGCATTGATCTCCGGGTTCACATAAAGCGGTCGGCCAGACAGAAACAGGGCGACCGTGGGGATACCTGCGGCCCGCAGTCTCTTCAGGACCTGAAGCGGCTCTTCGGGATGATAGTCGAGGTCGGCAACGTCGCCCTGGAACTCGGCATAGGGCGCTTCCCCGAAAACGACGACCGCGACATCCGGTCGGTCCCCGAAGGTGCCTCCGGGGCTCAGCGTGGCCTGTCCGCCCTGGGCCTCGATCGCGGACTTCAACCCCTCCCAGATCGACTCGCCGTTCGGGAAGTCGGCCCGGGTATTGCCTGAACCCTGCCAGTTGATCGTCCAACCTCCGGCCGCCTGGCCGATATCGTCCGCACTTCCGGCGACCAGGATCCTGGCGTCGCCACGGATGGGCAGAACACCGTCATTCTTCAGCAGGACGAGAGATTCCCGCACCGCTTCCCGCGCCAGTGCGCGGTGCTCAGGCGAGCCGAGGAGTGAAACAGCGCCCTCGATCGGACGTTCCGGCTCGAATACCCCGGTCTTGACCTTGACCCGCAAGATTCTCCTGACCGCCTCATCGAGGCGGTGCATCGGGATCTCACCAGACCGAACCTGCGCGAGGGTATTTGCGAACAGGGGCCTCCAGCTGTCCGGTGCCATGAACATGTCGATCCCGGCATTGAAGGCGGCTGCGCAGGATTCATTTGTGCAGCCGGGCAACTGGCCGTGTGCGTTCCAGTCGCCGACCACGAACCCATCGAAGCCCAACGGGCCACGCAGGACGTCGGTCAGAAGCGCGGCGTTTCCCGTATGTTTGACGCCGTTCCAGCTGGAGAAGCTGGCCATCACGGTCAGGACGCCGGCGTCGATGGCCGGAGGGTAGCCTGCAGCATGAATGGAGATCAGGGCCTGTTCGTCGATGATGGCGTCGCCCTGGTCCTTGCCACCGTTCGTGCCACCGTCGGCGAGGAAATGTTTCGCCGAGCCGGCGATGTGTCCGGCTTCCAGCCGACCTTCCGATAGCTCGCCCTGAAGGCCCAGGGTCATCGCGCCCGCATATGAGGCCACCACCGCCGGGTCTTCGGAATAGCCTTCATAGGTCCGACCCCAGCGGTCGTCCTGCGGCACTGCGAGGGTCGGACCGAAGGTCCAGTCCGCACCTGTCGCGGCGACTTCAAGCGCGGTCGCCCGGCCGATTCGACGGATCAGGTCCGGATTTCGCGACGCTCCGAGCCCGATGTTGTGCGGAAACAGGGTCGCCCCAACCACGTTGTTGTGCCCATGGACGGCGTCTATGCCGAACATCAGAGGGACCCGGGCACCCGGCCGTGCCGCGGCGGCTGCGCGGAACTCCCGGGCCAGCGCGACCCAGGCCATGGGCGGAGCTCGCTCATCGCCGCCCGGTGCCGAGTTTCCTCCTGCCAGGATCGAACCGATGGGAAAGTCAGCCAGATCGGCGGGGGTGATCGAGCCAATGTCGGCCTGGATCACCTGGCCGACCTTCTCCTCCAGCGTCATCTGCGCCATCAGGGCCGAGACAAAGGCTTCCGTTCGGGCATCGGTCATGGCGACCGGAGAGTGACTTGTCGGCCAGGCTGATTGGCCGGTTGGTCCGCTACCAGCGGCGCTTTGCGCCTGGGCTGCGCTCGTTGCAGTTCCAAGGGAAAAGGCGGTTATGATCGCAGCGCTCGCCACACCGGTCACCAGCCTGCTCCAGCGCCTGAGAGCGATTTTGGTCATGGTTCAATCTCCGGCTGCCGTTCTCCGATCGTGTCCGGCGTTGACAACGTTGTCAAACACCGTTTGCATGATTTCTGACCGGGAGGGGCGGGATTTGGACGGCAAGAATGCAGCGGCGATCCGATCAGGATGGCGGGTCGGTCTGGCGGTCCTGATCACCCTTGTTGCGGCCCCGGTTCAGGCCTGGGACGGAAGTCCCGATGGCTATCAACTTGTCTGGAACGACGAGTTCGATGTTGACGGCCTGCCGGATCCGGCTCGTTGGACCTATGACGTCGCGCGGAACCGGGACGGCTGGTACAATAACGAACTCCAGTACTACTCGGCTGGCCGCCGCGAGAACGCTCGTGTGGAAGGTGGTCGGCTTGTGATCGAGGCGCGCCGCGAACGACCGGACGTCGCAACCAGTCCCGATTCCGGCGGGCAGGAATTCACGTCGGCCCGGCTGATCTCAAGGGGCCTCGCCCAATGGACCTATGGCTTCTTCGAGGTCAGGGCGAAGGTGCCTTGCGGACGCGGTACATGGCCTGCCGCCTGGCTTCTTCCCGCCGAGGATGTGACCTGGCCTGCCGGGGGTGAGATCGATATCCTCGAGCACGTCGGACACAATCCGGGCGTTGTGCACGGGACGGTACACACCACAAGCTACAACCATACCCGCGGCACCGAGCGTGGCGGGAGCAAGCCTGTCGCTGATGCGTGCGGCACCTTTCATCGCTACCAGGTATTATGGACGCCCGAGGTCATTGAGTTCAGGGTCGACGACGTCGGCTATCATGCTTTCCGCAATGACGGGCGCGGAGACCGGACGACCTGGCCCTTTGATCAACCCTTCTACGCGATACTGAACCTTGCGGTCGGCGGTGACTGGGGCGGCGCGCAGGGCGTGGATCGCCGCGCCTTTCCGCAGGCGCTTGAGGTCGACTACATCCGGGTTTTCCAGCCGGTACCGTCGTGATGCCGGGCCGTTGTCATCCGGCCGCGAGGCAACCGGGTATCGCTGACCAGCCTTCCAATCCGATGCATCATCGACCGTTCAAGACACCGGCTCAGGAGACGACAGAATGACCGAGACCCAACCAGCCAAACCGAAGGGCACGGGCCTCGCCTTCGCCTATGTGACGACGCTGTTCTTCGCCTGGGGTTTTGTGACCTCCCTGATCGGTCCGCTGATTGCGGCGGTCCGGAGGGTCTTTGAGCTCAGC
>JBEIJS010000027.1:0-20958 GCA_040380105.1 Caulobacteraceae bacterium
CAGCAGGGACATCTGGCGATAGGCCACAGCCTGTTTGGACAGGTCGTCATAGACGATCAGGGCGTGCATGCCGTTGTCGCGGAAGAACTCGCCCATGGCCGTGCCCGAGAACGGGGCCAGGAACTGCAGCGGGGCCGGCTCCGACGCCGTGGCGGCGACGACGATGGTGTAGTCCAGGGCGCCGCGCTCCTCGAGCGTCTTGACGATCTGGGCGACGGTCGAGCGCTTCTGACCGATGGCGACGTAGATGCAGTAGAGCTTGTCGCCTTCCGACGTCGCGGCGGCGTTGGTGCTCTTCTGGTTCAGGATGGTGTCGACGGCGACGGCGGTCTTGCCGACCTGACGGTCACCGATGATCAGTTCGCGCTGGCCGCGGCCGATCGGGATCAGGGTGTCGATGGCCTTCAGGCCGGTCTGCATCGGCTCATGCACCGATTTCCGGGGGATGATGCCCGGGGCCTTGACGTCGACGCGGCGACGCTCGGTGAACTGGATCGGGCCCTTGCCGTCGATCGGCTCGCCCAGCGGGTTGACGACGCGGCCGAGCAGGCCCTTGCCGACCGGCACGTCCACGATCTCGCCCAGACGGCGGACCTCGTCGCCCTCGGCGATCTGGTTGTCCTGACCGAAGATCACGGCGCCGACGTTGTCGCGCTCGAGGTTCAGGGCCATGCCCTTCACACCGGCTTTCGGGAATTCGATCATCTCGCCGGCCTGGACATTGTCCAGACCGTGGATGCGGGCGATGCCGTCGCCGACCGACAGCACCTGGCCGACGTCGGACACGTCCGCTTCGACGCCGAAGGAGGCGATCTGCGACTTGAGGATGGCCGAGATTTCGGCGGCGCGGATGTCCATGACAGGCTCTCTGTTATCGTCTTGTCAGCGCACCGGTCGGGCCCGCTGGATTCTGGTGGGTCAGCGCGCTTACGCGCGCTTCAGGGCAAACTTCATCTGGTCAAGCTTGGTCTTCAGCGAGGCATCGAAGAGTTTCGAGCCGACCTTGACCTTGAGGCCGCCCAGGATCGACGGATCGACGCGGGCGGTCATTTCGGGATCCTTGCCCAGCGAGGTGCGCAGGGCAGACTGGATCGACTTCATCTGGGTAGCGGTCAGGGCCTGGGCCGAAACGACCTCGGCGGCGACCACGCCGGTCTTCTTCGCATACAGCAGGTCAAAACCGGCGATCACGGCCGTCAGGTCGCGCGAGCGGCCGTTCTGGGCCAGCAGGCCGAGGAAATTCCGGGTGACCCGGTTGAACTTCGCCTTGTCGGCAATGGCCGTAAGACCCTTCTGCTGGTCCTCGGCGGCAATGACCGGCGACTGCGCCAGACGGCGCAGGTCAGCGCTCTCGTTCCAGGCCGCACGAAGCGAGGCCAGGTCGGCGCGAACCGCCTCCATCGCGCCCGTTTCATCAGCAAGGTCGAACAGCGCCTGTGCGTAGCGCTCGCCGACTTCCGTCGTCCTGTAGTCGTCAGCCACTAGTCATGTCCGCGCGGTTAGCGTTCGGGTTGGCGACCGGCGGCGTATCCGCGCCAGTCAAAGGTCTGAAATGCTTTGAGAAAGCACTTGGGGGACGCGTCTCGCAACGCGCCCTCCGGCTCAGCCGGGCGCCTGATAGCATCGTAACCCCCCGACCGCAACCGAGACTGGCCGCCACAACCCGTCGCATTGCCGCACCGGCGACCGGCCCTATAAAGGGAAGTTCCAGCTTCAAGCTCTCAGGATCACGCCAACGATGTTCGACTCCATAATTCCACTTCTGACCGACCCCGCCGCCTGGGCGGCCCTGACCGCGCTGATCGTCATGGAAGTGGTGCTGGGGATCGACAACCTGATCTTCATCTCGATTCTGTCGAACAAGCTGCCGCCTGAACACCGCCAAAAGGTCCGCCGCATCGGTATTTCGCTGGCCCTGATCATGCGACTGGTCCTGCTGTCGATGATCGCCTGGCTGGTGACCCTGGTCGAGCCGGTCTTCACCGTGCTCGGCAATGCCTTCTCCTGGAAGGACATGATCCTGATCGCAGGTGGCCTGTTCCTGATCTGGAAGGCGACCAAGGAGATTCACCACACGGTCGACCACAAGCCGAGCGGCGACATGCTCGACAAGGACAAGAAGGACATTGTCATCTCGAACGTCGGCTCGGCCATCGTTCAGATCATCATTCTGGACCTGGTCTTCTCGATCGACTCCATCCTGACCGCCGTCGGCATGACCGAACACCTGCCGATCATGATCATCGCCGTCCTGGTGTCGATCACCGTCATGCTGCTGGCCGCCGACCCGCTGGCCAATTTCATCAATGACAACCCGACCGTGGTCATGCTGGCCCTCGGCTTTCTGCTGATGATCGGCACGGTCCTGATCGCCGAAGGCTTCGGAGCGCCGGTGCCCAAGGGCTACATCTATGTTGCCATGGCCTTCTCTGCCGCGGTCGAGGGGCTGAACATGATGTCCCGCAGGGCCCAGGCAAAGAAGGAAGCGGCGGCCGCGGCGCACCAGGCCAGCCTCAACAAGGCGGAGACCGCCGAGCCCGGCGTCTGACCATGCGGGTCGCGGCGCTCCTGATCGCCCTGCTGCTGTCGCCACTACCGGCGGCGGCGCAGTCGGCGACGGCGCCCGCGGCCACGCCCGTTCCGGTCTATGGTTTCGAGGTCGTGCGGGTCTATCCGCACGACCCGAAGGCCTTTACCCAGGGCCTCATGTTCCGCGACGGTGAGCTGCTGGAAAGCACCGGCCGTTATCCGTCGACGGTCCGGCGGGTCCGGCTGGAGGACGGCGTCGTCCTGCAGCAGCGCGAGCTGGACGAGGACTATTTCGGCGAGGGGCTGACCGCGGTCGGTGATCGCGTACTGACCCTCACCTGGAGGGACGGCAAGGGTTTCATCTGGGACCCTGAGACGCTCGAGCCCAGGGGTGAGTTCGCCTATGCCGGCGAGGGCTGGGGCCTGACGCACGATGCCACCCGCCTGATCCTGTCGGACGGCACCGCCGCCCTTCGCTTCCTCGACCCCGTGACGCTGCAGGAGACCGGGCGCGTCCCCGTCTCCCTGCAGGGCCGTCCGGTCAGCCAGATCAATGAGCTGGAATGGATCGAGGGCGAGGTCTTCGCCAACGTTTGGCAGACGGATTACATCGTCCGCATCAACCCGGCCTCGGGGGAGATCACCGGCATCATCGACCTGACCGAACTGATGCCGGACCGCTCGAACCTGGATCCCACTGACGCGGTCCTGAACGGCATCGCCTGGGACCCCGCGGGCCGCCGGCTGTTCGTGACCGGAAAGAACTGGCCGAAGCTGTTCGAGATCCGGCTGACCGGGCCGCGCTGACCTCGCTTCGCGACGCCAGCGCTTGTTCCTGTTGGGCCGCGGTCAAAAGGCTCCGCCTTTTCGACCCGACGCGGCCTGGCGCTTCGCGCTCAAGCAGCGAGCGACCGCGTCGCGAGCGTTAGCGCCCTAAAGAAAGCTGTAAGGGTCCACGTCCACCGTAAGCCGTACCGACCCCGGCACCTTCACCCGCGCCAGCCAGGCCCGGAGGAAGCCCTGCAGGTCGACGTCGCGGTCCGCGCGGACCAGCAGACGCTTGCGGCGGCGACCGCGTACCAGGGCCAGCGGCGCGTCTGCGGGGCCATAGACTTCAAGACGTTCCGCATTGGGAATCGAACCGGCCAGTTCGCGCGCCAATTTCTCGACCGCCACGGCATTTTCGCTCGACAGGATGATCGCTGCCAGCCGGCCCCAGGGCGGCAGGAAGGCGGCCTCGCGCTCGGCCAGTTCGGCCGCCACGAAGGCGTCCCGGTCGCCGGCCGCCAGGGCCATCAGCACCGGATGTTCGGGGGTCCAGGTCTGCAGGACGGCGCGGCCCGGTCTGTCCGCCCGCCCGGCCCGGCCCGTCGCCTGGGTCAGCAGCTGGAAGGTCCGCTCGGCGGCCCGCAGGTCGCCCCCGCGCAGGCCGAGATCGGCATCAACCACGCCGACCAGGGTCAGAAGGGGGAAATTATGGCCCTTGGCTGCCGCCTGGGTGGCGACGAGGATGTCGATCTCGCCGTCGGTCATCCGCTGGATCAGGGCGCGGGCGGCCTTGGCATCGGGGGTGGTGTCAGAGCTGAACACCGCCGTGCGCGCCTCGGGGAAGAGCTGGCGCACCTCTTCCTCGACCCGTTCAACACCGGGACCGACCGAGACGAGACTGTCGACCGCGCCGCAGGACGGACAGTGTTTCGGCCGCGCCATGGTGAAGCCGGTCAGGTGGCAGATCAGCCGGCCGGTGTAGCGATGCTCGACCAGCCAGCTGTCGGTGTCGGGGGCCGTCATCCGGTGCCCGCAGGCCCGGCACAGGACCACCGGCGCATAGCCGCGCCGGTTCAGGAACAGCAGGGTCTGTTCGCCCCGCAACAAGGTCTCACCGATGGCTTCGCGCAAGGGCTGGGACAGCCAGGTCTGCGGGTCTGGCGGGCAGGTCCGCAGGTCCAGCAGCGTCACCTCCGGCAGGACGGCCGTCCCGTGCCGTGCCGCCAGTTTGAGCCAGCGATAGCGGCCCTGCTGTGCGTTCCACAGCGTTTCCAGCGACGGTGTGGCCGAGGCCAGCACGACCGTCGCCCCCTCGATCCGCGCCCGTGACACGGCCAGGTCGCGGCCATGATAGACCAGCCCCTCCCCCTGTTTGAACGAGCCGTCGTGCTCCTCGTCCACGACCAGCAGCCGCAGGTTGACGAAGGGCAGGAACAGGGCCGACCGCGCCCCGACCACGATATTGCAGCGGCCGGCGCAGACCGCCTCCCAGACCTGGCGACGGCGGGGCGGGGCAATGCCGGAGTGCCATTCGGCCGGCGCGGTGCCGAACCGGGCCGTGATCCGGGCGATCAGGTCCTGGGTCAGGGCGATCTCGGGCAGCAGGATCAGGATCTGGGCCGCCGGATCGGCCTTCAGCGTCCGCGCCGCCGCCTCCAGATAGGCCTCGGTCTTGCCCGAGCCGGTGACCCCGTCGAGCAGGAAGGGGGCAAAGCCGCCCCTGGCGGTCGCCGCGGCGATGGCGGTCGCCGCTGCCGCCTGATCGGGATTGAGCGCCGCCGGGGCATGGTCCGGGTCAGGGGCATCAAAGGCGGCGACCGCCTCGACCTCGATGACCTCCAGCACGCCCTCGTCCAGCAGGCCCTTGACCACGCCGGACGAAACCCCGGCCACGCGTGCCAGATCGGGGCCGGGCATGGAGCCTTGGCCGAGCGCCTCCAGCACTGCGGCGCGCGGAGCCGTCAGCTTGGCGGGCGCCCTGTCCCCGACCCGTCGCACGCGCCGCTCGGGCCGGGGCCGCGGCGCGCGCAGTCCCTTCAGTGCCGCCGCCGCCATCTCCCCCGGCGCACTCAGGGTCCAGCGGGCGGCCCATTCGACGAAATCCACGGTGCGTTCGGGCAGGCGCGGCTCGTCCAGAACATGGTCGATGGTCTTCAGCTGCCGGTTTGATCCCGTGGTCTCGCGCGATTCGGAAACCACCCCCCGAATCAGCCGGGGCCCCAACGGCACGGCGACCTGATCCCCGCGCACGACCTCGAGCCCTTCGGGGACCTCGTAGTCGAAGGCTTCCGGCACCGGCAGGGGGATGAGGACGCTGGCGACTTTCACCGCCCTTCGCGCTCCGCTAGAGAGACCGACATGAAACTCTTTCTCGACACAGCCGACGTCGCCGTCATCCGGGACATGGTCCCCACCGGCATGGTGGACGGCGTCACCACCAATCCCTCGCTGATCGCCAAATCCGGTCGCAACATCGCCGAGGTCATCGCCGAAATCTGCGCCCTGGTCGAGGGGCCGATCTCGGCCGAGGCCGTGGCGACCGATTTCGAGACCATGGTGAAGGAAGGTGACAAGCTCGCCGCCATTGCCCCGAACGTGGTCGTGAAGCTGCCCCTGACATGGGACGGCCTGCGCGCGGCCCGCGCCTTTGCCGACAAGGGCATCCGGACCAATGTCACCCTCTGCTTCTCGGCCGCCCAGGCCATGCTGGCCGCCAAGGCGGGGGCCACCTTCATCTCGCCCTTCGTCGGCCGGCTGGAAGACCACGGTGCCGACGGAATCGGCCTGCTGGAGGAGATCCGGGTGCTCTATGATGTGCACGGCTTCGAGACGCAGATTTTGGCCGCATCCCTGCGCAATCCGGGCCATGTCAGCGCCGCCGCCGTGGCCGGTGCCGACGCCGCGACGCTTCCAGCTGATGTTTTCAAGGCCCTGGTCAAGCACCCGTTAACCGACAAGGGGCTTGATGCCTTCCTCGCGGACTGGGGCAAGACCGGCCAGTCGATCCTGTAGGGATCGACAAAACCCGGGGACCGCGATCCTGTAGCGTCCCCTCGAGGAGAGGTTTTTGAGCGGCAAGCCTGATACCTCCCCGAACCAGCCGGCGGTCGGGGCCCCCAAGGAGCCTCACTGGCCGGAAATCCGCGCCTGGCTGCAGGCCAATCCGCAGACCCTGCTGGACGACCGCTCCCTGCTGGAAGAAATCGGGCTCAAGCCCCACGGCCGCAATGTCGTGGAGTTCGGCCGCGCCGCCCTGACGAAGCTGGAAGAGGCCGCCGAACGCGAGGCCGACGCCCGCAAGCGGATCGAATCGATCGCCCGGGCCAATTTCGCCGCCCAGACCCAGACCCATGTCGCGGCCCTCGACCTGATGGAGGCGCGCAATCCGTCTGACCTCGCCCGGCGGCTCGATGCTGTGGCGCAGGGACGGTTCGGCCTGGCCGGCGCCGCCATCGCCCTTGAGAAACCCGGCGGCGTGCCGTTCGGCTGGCGCGGACTAGAGGCCGGCGGTGTCGATGGTCTTCTGGGCGAGCACGGTCTGACCTGGCTGGGCCCGAATTTCGACGGGCTGAACCTGTTCGGTGCGAACGAGGCCGAGGTGAAGTCCGTGGCCCTGATCCGGATGGCACCGCAGTTTCCGGGCGGAGAGACCGCCGCCCGTCCCGCCGTCTGCGCTTTCGGCTCACCCGAGGAAGACGGTTTCACACCCACCATGGGCTGCGAACTGGTGGCCTTCATCGCCCGGGTGGTGGAACGGACGGCCGAGCGATGGCCACTTCTCAGCTGACCGCGGATGAAGCCCTGGCGGCCTGGCTGGAGCACCTGGCCCACGAACGCCGCCTGGCCCCGAACACCCTGGAGGCCTATGGCCGCATCGGCCGGGGCTATCTTGCCTTTCTGCAGCGGCATCGCGGCGAGCCGCAGCGGCTGGCCGACCTCGGGACGGTCACCGCCGCCGAGGTCCGCGCCCATCTGGCCGAGCGTCGCCAGGGCTCACAGGACCGGGGCGATCAGCCACTGGCGGCCCGGTCACTCAGCCAGACCCTGTCGGCGATTCGCGCCTTTCACGGCTTTCTCGACCGGCGCTGCGCCACGCCCGCGCCTCAGCTCGCCCTTGTCCGCGGCCCTCGGATCAAGCCGTCCCTGCCCCGCCCCGTCAGCGAGGATCAGGCGCGCGGCCTGTTGAACGAAACCGGGGCCGACCCGGACGCCGAGGCCTGGGAGGCCGCCCGCGACCGCGCGGTCCTGACCCTGCTCTACGGCTGCGGCCTGCGCATCTCCGAAGGCCTGTCCCTGCTGCGCGCAGACGCCCCCCTGCCCGACACCCTGCGTATCACCGGCAAGGGCGGCAAGACGCGGCTGGCCCCCGTCCTGCCCGCCGTGCGCGAAGCCGTGGACGCCTATCTGGCGCTGCTGCCCTTCCCGCTCACATCCACCGACGCCCTGTTCCGCGCCCGGCGCGGCGGCCCGCTGACGGCTCGCCACGTCCAGGCCGTGGTGCAGCGGCTGCGGGGACGGCTGGGTCTGCCGGCCTCGGCCACACCCCACGCCCTGCGCCACAGCTTCGCCACCCACCTGCTCGGAGCCGGGGCGGACCTGCGCTCCATCCAGGAACTGCTGGGCCACGCCAGCCTGTCGACGACCCAGAAATACACGGCCGTCGACGCCCAACACCTGTTGACCGCCTATGCCGCAGCCCATCCACGCGGGTGAGGCCCGGTGACGGCTGCTGCCTGTT
Organism: Caulobacteraceae bacterium; assembly: GCA_040380105.1. Classification (GTDB taxonomy): domain Bacteria; phylum Pseudomonadota; class Alphaproteobacteria; order Caulobacterales; family Caulobacteraceae; genus Brevundimonas. The sequence continues at coordinate 8,036 of JBEIJS010000027.1, forward strand.
CTAGGCCTGCATCGTCCAGCCCTCGACGCCCATGGCCGCCTGTTTGACGGCTTCCGAGCGGGTCGGGTGGGGGTGGCAGACGCGGGCGATGTCTTCCGACGAGCCGCCGAAGGCCATGGCCACACAGGCCTCCCCGATCATTTCACCGGCCTGGGGCCCCATGATGTGGACACCGAGGATACGGTCCGTGGCGGCATCGGCCAGGACCTTCGCAAAGCCGTCAGTCTCGTGGTTGATCTTGGCCCGGCTGTTGGCGGTGAAGGGGAATTTCCCGGCCTTGTAGGCCACACCCGCCGCCTTGAGCTGGTCTTCGGTCTGGCCGACCCAGGCGACCTCGGGGGCGGTATAGACCACGCTGGGCACCAGATTGTAGTCGACGTGACCGGCCTTGCCCGCGATCAGCTCGATCACCGCGACCGAATCCTCCTCGGCCTTGTGCGCCAGCATCGGGCCGTGGGTGACATCACCGATGACCCAGACGCCTTCCGCGACCTTGAAATGGTGGTTGTCGAGGAAGCCGCGCTTGTCGGGCGTGATGCCCACCGTCTCAAGGCCGAGGCCCTCGGTATAGGGACGCCGGCCGATGGCCACCAGAACCACGTCGCCGGTCAGGGTCTCGGCCGTCCCGCCGGCTGCGGGCTCGACCGTCAGCTCGACCCCGTCCTTCGAGGATTTCGCCGCGGTGACCTTCGATCCCAGTTTGAAGGCCATGCCCTGTTTTGTGAGGGTGCGCTGGAAGGCCTTGGCCAGGTCGCTGTCCATGCCCGGGCTGATCCGGTCAAGATATTCGACCACCGTCACCTGCGCCCCCAGCCGGCGCCAGACCGAGCCCAGCTCCAGGCCGATGATCCCGGCCCCGACCACGATCAGATGTTTCGGCACGGCCGGCAGCGACAGGGCACCGGTCGAATCCACCACCTTGCCGGCCTCGAAGGCCACGCCCGGCAGAGGGGTGGGCTCGGAGCCGGTGGCGATCACGATGTTCCTGGCCGCAAGGGTGCTGACCGAGCCGTCCGCAGCCGTCACCTCGACCATGCCGGCACCGGCGATCCGGCCGCGGCCGCGGACCCAGTCGACCTTGTTCTTCTTGAACAGGAATTCGATGCCCTTGGTGAGGGCGGTCACGCTCTCGGCCTTCTGGGCCATCATCTGCGCCAGATTGAGCTTCGGCGTCACCTCGATGCCGAGGCCGGCGAATTCCTTGCCCGCCATCTCATAGAGCTCCGAGGCATGCAGCAGCGCCTTGGAAGGCATGCAGCCGACATTCAGACAGGTGCCGCCCAGGGTCTCGCGCATCTCGACACAGGCAGCGGTCAGGCCCAGCTGGCCTGCCCGGATGGCCGCGTTGTAACCGCCCGGACCACCGCCGATGATGACGACGTCATAGGAGGCGCTGGGGGCGGCGGCGTCAGCCATGGAATCTCTCGATATATGTCGTGGGCGCGGGAAGGCGCGCGGAACCTAACGGCCCACCCGCGAGGGTCAACCGTCCGACCCCATATAGGCGGGTTCGCGGCCGATCCGCAGCTATCGATCAGAAATTCCGCTGGGCCGCCTCGCGATCGGGTCGGCGCGGACGGCTCAGCCGCCCTGGGGAAGGGTGATCGACACCTCCGCCCCGTCGCCGGGGACGCTGTCGATCGACAGGACGCCGCCCGACTGGCGGGCAAAGGCATAGGCCTGGGAAAGGCCGAGGCCCGCCGCGCCCTCGCGGGTGGTGAAGAAGGGCTCGACCGCGCGGGCGGCCAGTTCCCGGTCCATGCCCGGACCGCTGTCCCGCACACTCAGTCGCACCCCGCCCTCCAGCAGGCTTTCCAGCCGCACCGCGACCGAGCCACGGCCGGCCACGGCATCGATGGCGTTCTGGGTGAGGCCGCGGACCGCGCCCTCGAAGGCGACAGGGTCCAGCCGGACCGGAGCGTCCCCCGACGGGCCCTCGATCATCAGGTCAATGCCCGGTCCCCCGAGGGCCCGCAGCCGGGTCTCCATGCCCCGCAACAGGACGCCGGCGTCGAGAGTACGCAGCACCGGTTCGTCGTCACCCTGTGAAAAGGCGGTCAGGCGACGGGTCAACAGTTCACCCTTCTGGCCCGCAGCCAGGGCGGCCTGACCGATACGGCGCACCCGCGCCGGGTCGTCGGCCTGACGCAACATCATGTCGAGGGCGCCGGTCATGACACCCAGCAGGGCGTTGAAATCATGCGCCAGCCCGCCAGTCAGGCGCCCGACACTTTCCATCCGGCGGCCCCCGGCCAGCTCGGCCTGGGCGTCCTCTGCGGCCTTGCGCGCAGCGGCATAGGCTGTTTGCGCTTCCTCGCGGGCGGCAGCAGCAGCGGCGAGCGCTTCGGCGGCCTGGCGTCGCGCTTCCTCGGCCGCCTCGCGCAGGGCCAGGGTTTCCTCAGGGACGGGCACCGGTTCGGGCTCGACCTCCAGGATGACCGGGGCGGGACCCGCGATCGGCTCGGCCCGTTCACCGGCCAGCAGCAGGGCATCGATCCGCCCCTCGGCATCGGCCAGCGGAAGCATGGACCAGCGGATGCCGCCCTCGTCACCACGACGCGAGATGAAGGGCTCGGCATCCCCGGCCGGCGCGGCCAGGGCGGCGCTCAGGGCCTGACGGCCCTCGACGCGCTCATCCTCGTCCAGAAACAGGTCGGAGAAATCACCGTCCGCCTCGGGGCGACCCAGCACCAGAAGGGCGGTTCGGTTGGCCTCGCGGATCCGGCCATTGGCACCGACGACGACGAGGGCGCTCGAGGCGGCGTCGAAGACCCGGCGGGTGAGATCGTCGGACACGGTCGCGACCGGCTCGGGTGCCATGAACTCGGGCGCAGCAGGTTCAGGGATCTGCAGCCCTTCGGTCTCGACGATGGCGGCCGTCGAGCCGGTGATCTGGCCCAGTTCGTTCTCGATCGGCATGGCCGTAACGGAGACCAGCATCTTGCGGCGTGAGGCGGGATTGGCCAGCAGGTGGTGGAAGCCGCGCACAGTCTGGCCGCGCAGGGCGCGGGCGCTGGGCAGCAGGTCCGGCGGCACCGGGCGACCATCCGGGAAGGTGATGCCCCAGGTGGCGGAATGGAAACGCAGCCCGATCAGCTCGGCGTCCTTGCGGCCCAGAAGCTGGTGGGCGGCCCGGTTGGCGAAGACGAATTTGCCCTGCTGGTCGGTCTCGACCAGGGCGACCGGAATGGCATTCAGGGTCTCGAACAGGCGCTTCTGCGAGTCGTCGGCGACGCGCTGGACCAGATCAAGCTGATCCGAGGCGCTGACGTGGCGCGTACCGTTGCGGAAAGCGAACCAGAGGGCGACGAGGCCCACGATCCAGCCCACGGCGGCGACCGCCCCCAGAACCCACATCCAGTTGACCTGGCCTTCGAGAAACATGTGACCTGACTGTCCCGTTCTGGCACCCATCGCGCCCATTCGGGAGATACGTTGCAAACGGCGAACCGACGCAGTCCGCTTTCGCTCCGAAGGCGACCTAGCCGGGCTGGGCCGCGCCGTCCAGCGTCACTGTTCCGGAGTGGGGCGGCGGAACGAAAAGGGGCCGGGCATCGCTGCCCGGCCCCCGGTTTCTGTCACCCGGCGTGGATCAGAAAACGAAGCGGACACCGCCGGTGTAGCGGCTGCCGAACTGTTCCCACTCGATGGTGTAGGCCGGTTCACGCGAATAGCGGCGACCCGGGTTGTCCAGCAGGTTGGACGCATCGAAATAGACTTCGATGTTGTCGCTGACGGCGTAACGGGCCGAGAAGTCCAGCTCGTCATCCGAAGCCCAGAAAGTGTTGCCGCCGTCGGCCAGGGCACCGAAGCTGTCCAGCCACTCACTGCGGCGCTGATAGTTCAGGCGCGCCGACAGGCCGTACTGCTCATAGTAGGCACCGACATTGTAGACCAGGTCAGAGGTGTTCGGCAGGACGACCTTGCTGCCGTCCGGGGCCTCGGCCTCGCTGTCGTTCAGGGTGACGTTGGCCGTCAGGCCGAAGCCACCCATCCATTCGGGCAGGTCCAGTTGTTCGGTGAAGATCGAGAGCTGCTGCTGAACCGCGAACTCCAGGCCGCGGATATAGCCCTCGCCGCCGTTGACCTCGGTGCTCAGGAGATAGCCCGAGCGATCCACGCCGGGGGTGTTCAGAACATTGGACCCGAAGGTCCGGGTGTCGCTGAACAGGACGTCCTCGACCTTCTTGTAGAAGGCGCCGAACATCACATAGCCCTGGGGCTGCACATACCATTCGAAATAGGCGTCGACGCCGTAGGCGCGCTCGGGCTGGGCCTCGGGATTGCCGCCCGAGACGGTCTGGTTGGAGTCGTTGAAGGTGAAGTTCGGACGCAGCTGGTCATAGTCCGGACGGGCCGCACCGCTGTTGAACGACAGGCGCAGCTTCTTGTCGTCGGCGATGTCGTAGTTGATGTGCAGGCTGGGATAGACCAGCGTCATGTCATTCTCGACCTCGATCGGGGTCGGGACGCCGGCGAGGGTCACAATGGCCTGGCCGGTGTTGACGATGTTCTCGACCCGGACGCCGCCGAGGATCGAGCCCCAGTCATAGGCGATGCGCGCCATGGCATAGGCCGCAGCGACCTCTTCCGTGACGTTGTAGTTGTTGGCGGGCTGGGAGACATAGGGGTTCAGCGCGGCGGCGCGGGCGACCTGATCGCGCATGGCCTGCTGGTCAAAATAGCGGAAATCATAGCCCAGCGGGATTTCGCCGTTGAAGGCGGCACCCAGCGAAACCGGGACGAAGGTCGTCGAGATTCCGGCGGCGGTGAACTGGGCTGCCGAGTTCAGGGTCATGACCCGGTTGTCCGAGTCCTTGGTCCGCTGGTCGTACTGGCCGCCGAAGGTGAAGGTGGCGTCATTGCCCATCCAGTCGAAATTCCGGCGCAGGTCAAACTTGCCGGTAAAAGCCTCGGTCTCGTCGATCAGTTTGGACGACGTCAGCGAGGACAGGGGGCGAGCAAAGGCATCGATGTCGCGGACCAGACCGCCGGCGGTAAAGGTCGTCGGACCGGACGTCGAGATCGTGCTGAACAACCGGATCCGGGCGACGTCCGTGTCGGTGAAATTGTAGGAGATGGTCGGGCGCAGGTTGCGGGTCGACGGGCTGTCATAGCGCGCCTCGCCCACCACCGACCGGTCGTCGATGGCTTTGGTGTAGTTCAGCCGCCAGTCGAAGGACCAGCCGTCGTTGAACTCATGATCGCCGCCGAGGGTGTTGGTGAAGACCGACTGTTCAAAGGCGCGCAGGGTGGCGCGCTGGTTGATGTCGATGCCGTAGACCGTGCCGACCAGCGAGGTGTTGCCGATGCAGGTGTCGGCATAGCCGGTGTTGGTCACCGTCGTGACAGGGGTCACGGTGCAGGGCGTCAGGGCCGAGCGCGGCGGCGTCGACGGATCGGACTGACGGTCGTCCATGTCGAAGATGTAGTTGTCGCGGGCCTCATCGTCCGTGAAGGTCGTGAAGATCGACTCGACGAACAGGCGATGGTTGTCGGACGGGCGCCAGTCGAGGCGGCCCGACTGGGAGTAGTTCTTGCGGGTCAGGCGGTAGAGCTTGTTCTCGGTCTCGCGCGCCCAAAGCCGGGTGGCACCACCGGGCTGGACGTCCTGGGAGACGGTCTCCCAGTCGATCTCGTAATTGTCCGTGATCATGTTGCGCTGGTAGTAGCTGCCAGAGACCAGCAGGCCGAACTCGCCCATGTCCGTATCGAAGCGGTTCGAAGCGACCAGCTGGCCTTCGTATTCCTGACGCTCGCCCAGTTCGACATAGCCGCCGCCGGCCTTGCCGGAGATGCGCAGGCCCGGATAGTCGAACGCCGAACGGGTAATGATGTTGACGTTGCCGGCGATGGTCTCGCCGGTCATGTCGGGCGTCACGGCCTTGCTGACAACGATCTGCGAGGCAATGGCCGAGGGCAGGCTGTCATAACGGGTGTCGCGGCCCTCGGGGCTGACGATCGAGATGCCGTCGATGGAAAGGGTCGTCCAGTTCACCGGCGCACCGCGCAGGCTGATGTAGCGGGCCTGGCCCTGGTCGCGGGCAACGGCAGCGCCCGGCAGGCGTCCGACGGCCTGGGCGACGTTCTGATCGGGCAGGCGGCCCACCGAGTCCGAGGCGACGACGGTCACGAGCGAGTCCGCGTTGCGCTGCACCCGCAGGGCGGCGGCCTCGGATTCCGCGATCGGGCGATTGCCCATCACAACGACATCGTCGAGCTGGGCCGACGGCTCAGGAGCGGTCTGGGCGAAGGCGGTGCCGGCGAAGGCAAGCGGCACAAGCGAGGCGCCGAGCAGAAGTCCGAGTTTCATCACAAGCATCCTGATGGCCCGGTCGCCCCCACGGTCGCCGGTTCTGGGCCGGGACCTAGGGGTTCGCGGCAACGCGATCGCGACGGTTTGGCGAAACAGGTTTGGCGTTTTTTCAACGCGGAAGTGACGATTGATCCGAAGCCGGAAGGTCCTTCACCATGTTGTCGTGGCCGCGTCATCGACGCTTGAGTTGACGGGGTCCAAGCCCCGTGGTCTGGCGCGGCCTTCCCAATCCATCACAGGCGCGCTCCATGTTCGTCCGAACCCTGACCACGCTTGTGGCGTCGGCCGCTCTCCTGACCGCATGTGCGACCCGCGAGGTCGACTACCAGGGCGAGGGCGAGGGCTTCATCGGTGCAGGCACCGATGTCACGGCCCGGCTCGAAACACCGTCGGTCGGGACGGCCGGACAGGACGCCGCCGACGATCCCGCGATCTGGGCCGGCTCTGCACCGGTCACCATCGGCGGGGTCTCCACCCGCGGCTTCGTCGCCGGAACGGACAAGAAAGCCGGCCTGTACATCTACGGCCTGGACGGAGCCATCCTGCAGTTCCTCCCCGAGGGCCTGCTGAACAATGTCGATCTGACCGAGGGCCTGACGGTCAGCGGCCGGCCCCAGGTGGTGCTGGGTGCCAGCGATCGCACACCGGGCAAGACGGGCGTGGCCCTGTATCTGTTCGATCCCGCCGCGGACGGTGGCGTGCGGCCCTGGGGTGCCATCACCACCGATGTCGTCGAACCCTATGGCTTCTGCTTCGCCCGGCGCGGGCCCGAAATCCACGGCGTGCTTGTCGGTCACGAGGGCGAGGTGCGACAGTTCGTCCTGACGGCCGATGCTGCGGGGCAGCCCGTGACCCGCGAGGTGCGCCGCTTCGACGTCGGGACGATTTCGGAAGGCTGCGCCGCCGACGAGGCGACCAATGCCCTTTACATCGCCGAGGAGAACGTCGGCCTCTGGCGCTATGGTCTGGACCCGGCGACCGGCGCGGCGCGGACCCTGATCCAGCCCATCGCGCCGGGCGTGCTGGTCGCGGACGCCGAGGGACTGACGGTCATCGAGGACGGCGCGGCCCGCTATCTGATCGGTTCCAGCCAGGGGGACTCGACCTTCCCCGTCTGGCGTATCGACGGTGCCGCGCCCGTCTATGCGGGGCGTTTCGTGGTCCGGGACGGCGCGGTCGACCGTGTCACCGGTACCGACGGCCTGGCCGCCCTGGGCGGCCCCGTGGGCGACGCCTTCCCGGAAGGACTGGTTGTGGTGCAGGACGACATCAACGACATCGGCACCCAGAATTTCAAATACATCGACTGGCGCGACATCCGCACCGCCCTGGGTCTCTAGACCGTTCGTCGGCTCAGTTGGCGCGGGTCGACAGATTCATCACGGCGGGCACAACGCGGTCACAACGGACACGACGGGACCGGGCGGTTGCCGCGGGTGTCGATCCTTCCCGGCATCGAGACGGGACCGGGGTGGCTCTGCCGCCGATCCTCGCCTTGACGAAAAATCCAGCTTGAAGGAAGCGATCCGCGCTGGTGCCACGGTCTCGATCCCGTCGTGTCCGCTGTGGCCCGTTGTGCCCGCTGTGATGAACCCTTCCCGCTGGACGCCCATGAGGTCATCGCGCTCAAGCAGCGGGCGACCGCGTCGTCGGCGTTAGCGCCCAAAATGCAAAAAGCCCGGCCGAAGCCGGGCTTTTCAGGTTCCAACTGGAGCGGGCGAAGAGATTCGAACTCTCGACCCCAACCTTGGCAAGGTTGTGCTCTACCACTGAGCTACGCCCGCACTTCAGTCGGAGGCGGGCGTATAGCGGGAAGGCCCGACCTCTCGCAAGTCCCCCGTCGCACAATTCGGCGCTCAAGGAGCGAGCAACCGCGTTGCGAGCGTTAGCGCCTGCGCGAAGCGCATCCGCGCCTCAGCGCGGCGCCAAACGGATTGCGCCGTCCAGCCGGATGCACTCGCCGTTGATGTAGACGTTGCGGGCCAGTTCCAGCACCAGGGAGGCATAGTCCGCGGGTGTGCCCAGGCGGCTGGGGAAGGGAATGGCCGCGGCGAGGGCGTCCTGGATCTTCTGGTCCATGCCGGCCATCATCGGCGTCCACATGATGCCGGGCAGGATGGTGTTGCAGCGGATGCCTTCCTGGGCGAGGTCGCGGGCCACCGGCAGGGTCATGGCATAGACGCCGCCCTTGGAAGCCGAATAGGCCGCCTGGCCGATCTGGCCGTCCTGGGCCGCCACGGAGGCGGTGTTGACGATCAGGCCCCGCTCGCCGTCGGCCATGGGCTCCAGCGTCACCATGCCGGCCGCCGACTGCGACAGGACGCGGAAGGTACCGAACAGATTGACCCGCACGGTGCGCTCAAAACCCGCCATGTCATGGGCGCGGATCTCGCCGGTGTCCTTCTTGCGGCTGACCGTCTTCTGGCCCGTGGCGATGCCGGCGCAATTGACCGTCAGACGCTCCTGGCCATGGGCGGCACGGGCCTTTTCGAAGCCGGCCGCGACGCTGGCATCGTCAGTGACGTCGACGTGACAGAAGACGCCGCCGATCTCGGCCGCAATCGCCTCGCCCCGTTCTGCGTTCATGTCGAACAGGGCGACCCTGGCGCCCGTGGCGGCGATGGCCCGCGCCGTCCCCTCGCCGAGGCCGGAGGCTCCGCCTGTCACCACTGCCGCAATCGACCCGTCGAGTTTCATGGCCGGAGCCCCTATATGGATGTTGAACCAGAGATCAGTTGCGGGGCTTTAGCCGCCATGACCACGAATTCCAAACCGATCACGCCCGACGAGGCCCTCGACCCGTCCCGGGCGCTCGTGCCGTCCATCCAGCAGGTCAATGAGGTCCGGGTCCAGAGAGGGTTCTGGCCCAAGATCCGGCGCACCGCGGCCCGCATCCCCTTCGCCCGGCAGATTGTCAGCGTCTGGTATGCCGCCCGCGATCCCGAGACCCCGGCGGCGGCCAAGGGGGTCATGCTCGGGGCGCTGGCCTATTTCGTCCTGCCCGTCGACGCCATTCCGGACATTTTCGCCGGCATCGGCTTCACCGACGATGCGGCGGTGATCACGGCCCTGATCGCCACCCTGGGGGCCCATATCAAGCGGCGGCACAAGGACCAGGCCGAAGCCGCCCTGGAGCGGCTGCGCGACATCTAGACCTCGCCGCTTGGGTTGACTCGCCTTCCAGGCTCTTTCCCCGGCGATGGCTGGTTCATCACAACGGACACAAAGGCGCAGCACCGCACTCAACTCAGCAGACGATGGCTCTGGACCGGCTCGTGCGAGCGCAGCCAGCCGGTGATCGACAACCGGTCCCGGGGCGCAAAACTGGCGACCTGGGTCACGGCATGACGCATGGGCACAGCGAACAGATTGAGCGCGTTGAAGGCCGGAACGAACCCCGCCTCGATGTGGCCGTCCGCCCCCTCGAAGGCCAGAACCCCGCCCCAGTCTGAGCGCCAGTCACGGGTCAGGTTCAGCACATAGGCATAGAGCCGGTTCTTGCCCTCGGCGGCATCGTCATGGCCGGTCAGGACCTGGCCCGGTCGGTAGCGGGTGGCCTGGGCGTCGACGAAATCGATCCGGTCGTCACCCGTCACACCCCGCACGAAGGCGAGGAAGTCCGGCCCGTTCAGAAAGTCCAGCACAGCGCTGACCGCATCCTGCTGCGAGTCCTCCGGCTCCAGATCGAGCCGGCGGGTGTCGAAGATATACTGCATGCGCGGCTCGGCCCCGTCGACGCGGGCCCCGTCGATCCAGCCCTGTTTGCCGGGCTCGGCGGCGACCCGCCCCTTCAGCGGCAGTTCGAAGAACTCCCCCCCGGCCGAGACACTGACCTTCCAGCCGTCGAAGGCCTCGAGGGCGGCTGCGATGCTGTCGGCGCTGTCGGGTGCGAGCACGCCGGGAACATGCAGCCGCCGTCGGGTTTCGAACGCCCGGCGCAGCGCAGCGACATCCAGCGCGGGCGACAGCCGCAGGGTCATGAACCGACGGTGACCACGACCTTGCCCATCACGGAACGGTCGCCCAGCGCCTGGATCGCCTCATGGGCGCGTTCCAGCGGGAAGGTGCGGCTGACGCGGGGGCGGATCTTGCCTTCCTCCCAGAAGCGCAGAAGGTCCGCCATGTTGGCGGCGTGGGCGGCGGGGTCACGCATGACGGCGGCGCCCCAGAAAACCCCGATCACCGACACCGACTTCAGCAGGGTCAGGTTCAGCGGCAGGGACGGAATCCCCGCCGGAAAGCCGACCACCAGATAGCGGCCGTTCCAGTCCATCGCACGCAGGGCCGGCTCGCAATAGTCGCCGCCGACCGCATCATAGACCACATCCGGCCCGTCGCGGCCCGAGGCCAGTTTCAGCTCGCCCGACAGTTCCTTCTGCGCGGCCTTGTCCATCTTGCCCGAGGGATAGATCAGGCCGTTGTCGGCCCCCGCCTCCAGGGCGAACTGGACCTTTTCATTGGTCGAGGCGGCGGCGATCACATGCGCCCCCAAGGCCTTGCCGAGCTCGACCGCGGCAATGCCGACGCCGCCCGCAGCACCCAGCACCAGCAGGCTCTCACCCGGCTTCAGCTGCGCCCGATCCTTCAGGGCGTACCAGGAGGTGCCGTAGGTCATCACCAGCGCGGCGGCCGTGTTGAAATCCATCGCGTCGGGGATTTTCATCACCGAGGCGGCGGGCACGGCGAGGCGCTCGACCATGCCGCCCCAGCCGGGCACGGCGATGACCCGGTCGCCCTTGCGGACATGGGTCACACCCTCGCCGATCGCCTCGACCACACCGGCGACCTCGCCACCGGGCGAGAAGGGCCGGGTCGGCTTGAACTGGTATCTGTCCTCGATGATCAGGGTGTCGGGGAAATTGACCCCGATGGCCCGGACATCGATCACCACCTCGCCCTTCATCGGCCGGGGGTCCAGAACCTCCTCGACGACAAGGGTTTCAGGGCCGCCGGGGGCCTTGGACAGGACTGCGCGCATCAGGACGTCTTTCGTGAGGGGAGGAGGCCGGGCTCAATCTGGCGCACCCAGCCGGTGATGGACAGGCGCGGCGCGCCGGCGAAGGGAGCCACGCAGGATACGGCGTGGGGCTGGGGCACGCGGAACAGGTTCAGGGCGTTCCAGGTCGGGCTGTAGGCCTCGGCCACATGGCCGTCGGCGTCGATGAAATTGAGCAGCCCACCCCAGTCCGTCCGCCAATGGGGCGTCAGATTCAGCACATAGGCATACAGCCGGCCGGACGACGGCTTCTTGTCATCATGCTGGGTGAGATAGTGGCCGCGCTCATATCGGGTGGCCTGGGCGTCGACGTGGTTGGGCCGGCTATCGCCCGTCAACGCACGCACAAAATCAAGGAATACCGCACTGTTGAGAAAGGCATAGGCGGCGGCATAGGTCGCATCCAGCGGCTCCCCCTTCTCGACCAGATCACTGATTCGCAGGCTGTCGAACATGTAGTGGAAACCGTCACGCGCCTCGGCATGGGCGAGGGTCAGGAACCGGGCCGCCTGATCCGGCGCAAAGGCCTCCAGCTGTTCCACCGGAATGTCGATCGTCTGGCCCCCGCCCAGGGTCGAGCACATCCGAGCCGTTCTGCCGCAAGGCTCCGGTGCAGCCTTTCGGCCGACGCCGGCTGGAGGAAGCCCGGGATGTGGATGCGACCGAACCGTTTGAACGACGCAGCCATCGATGACGGGTTCAGCGTCGGATCGATCCCGATCCCGGCGGAATTTGCAGCCACAAAAGGCCCTGAAGCTTGCACGGTTCGTCCCTTGGCGCGCATGACGGGCGAAAGCGCTGCCGTCGTCCCGCGACGCTAGCGACCCTCGACCCGAGTTGAAAGAGGCCCTGATGACCGGCAGACCCGCCCTCATCCTCCACGGCGGTGCCGGTGCCCGGCGCGAACGCGACTACACCCGCGAGATTGCCCATATGGGCGAGGTCGTGGCGGCCATGAAGGCGCGGCTGGACGCCGGTGCCCCGGCGCTCGACGTCGCGGTCGAGGCGACGGTGCTGCTGGAGGACTCCGGCCTCTATGTCGCCGGGCGCGGGGCCTCGCCCAATCTGGCCGGGGCGTATGAGCTGGACGCCAGCCTGATGGACGGGTCGACGCGCAAGGCCGGCGCCGTCGCCGCCCTGCAGGGGTTCCGCAATCCGGTTGTTGTCGCCCGCGCCGTGATGGATCGAACCCCCCACGTCATGCTGACGGGAGAGGGCGCATCCCTGTTCGCCTTCGATCAGGGGCTCGAACCCATTGCCGACGAAGCGGCCTGGTTCACCCGGGCCGGTCAGGGCGAGGACAATCACCCGCCGGGCACCCTCACCCACGGCACGGTCGGCTGTTGCGTTCTGGACCGCGAGGGCCGGCTGGCGGCGGCGACCTCGACCGCAGGCGTGTTCGGCAAGATGCCGGGCCGCGTCGGCGACACCCCCATTCCCGGTGCCGGTAGCTGGGCCGACGGCCGGGTTGCCGTCTCGGGCACCGGACAGGGCGAGTATTTCATCCGCGTCGCCGCCTGCGCCCAGGTCAGCTGGCGCGTCGGGGCGGGCCAGACCCTGGCCGAGGCGGGGCGGGCCGTGATCGAGGAGATCGGCGACATGGGCGGCGAC
>JBEIJS010000028.1:0-20147 GCA_040380105.1 Caulobacteraceae bacterium
GGCCGACGTCCCGTTCACCGGAACGCGCGGGCCAGTGATGATGTTGACCGCCCGGGACCTGCGTGCCTGTCTGGTGACCATCCATGCGCCCCTCGCCGAGGTCCCGGAACTGGTCACGTCCGAGCGGGTCTGCCGCACAGCCCGCGTTGTGCATGAGTCGATGAAGCGCGATTTCGGCATCGCCGCGCCGCGACTTGCCCTTGCGGCGCTCAACCCGCATGCCGGCGAGAGCGGTTCGATCGGGCTCGAGGAAATCGAGATCCTGATCCCGGCGGCCACTGCCTTGCGCGCCGAAGGGATCGACATCAGCGACCCCCGGCCGGCCGACACCCTGTTCCACGACGAGGCCCGCGCGACCTACGACGCCGTACTTTGCCTGTATCACGACCAGGCCCTGATCCCGGTCAAGACGCTGGATTTCTGGGGCGGGGTCAACACGACCCTTGGGCTGCCGGTGATCCGCACCTCGCCCGACCACGGCACCGGCTTCGACATCGCCGGCCGGGGCGTGGCACGCGCCGACAGCCTGATCGCGGCGGTACGGCTGGCGGGGGAGATGGCAAGGAAGCGGGTGGTTGGTGGTTGGTGATTGGTGGATGCGGCCTACTGGCCTGCGGAAGGCCGGCTCAAGCAGCGCCAGAGGCCCCGGCATCGGCCAACCACCAATCACCAATCACCACTAACCCCGCCTTCCGGCTTTGCCCTATGACACACCGGTGAACCCCAGCGACCTCCCCTCCCTGCGCGAAACCCTCGACGCCCACGGCCTCCTGGCGAAGAAGAGCTTCGGCCAGCATTTTCTGCTGGATCTGAACATCACCCGGAAGATCGTCCGGCTGGCGGGGCCGTTCGAGGGCCGGGCCGTGATCGAGGTCGGCCCCGGTCCCGGCGGACTGACACGCGCCCTGCTGGAGAGCGATGCGGCAAGGGTGGTGCTGGTCGAGAGGGACCCCCGCTTCCTGCCCCTGCTGGCGGAACTGGACGATGGAACCGGGCGACTGGTCATCGTCGAGGCCGACGCTCTCAAGGTCAGCGAGGCCGAGCTGGTCGAAGGCCCGGCCCATGTGGTGTCCAACCTGCCCTATAATGTCGGTACGCCCCTGCTGATCAAATGGCTGACCGGGCCATGGACCCCGCACGCCCTGACCCTGATGTTCCAGAAGGAGGTGGCCGAGCGTATCGTCGCCGCCCCCGGAGACGATGCCTATGGGCGGCTCGCGGTCATTGCGCAGGCGGTGTGCGAAGCCCGGCTGGTCATGCACCTGCCCGCCGCCGCCTTCACCCCGCCGCCCAAGGTCGCCAGCGCCGTGGTCCATCTGGTTCCGCGCGCGGACCGGCCGGAACGGGCCCTGTTGACCGCCCTGGAACGGGTCACGGCGGCGGCCTTCGGGCAAAGGCGCAAGATGCTGCGGTCCAGTCTGAAAACGCTGGGCGGCGCGGACCTTTGCGAAGCGGCCGGGCTGGAGCCCGATGTCCGGGCAGAGGTCGTCGATGGCGCAGGCTTTCTGCGGCTGGCGCGCGCGGTTCTCGGCCAACCCCTTGAGCCTCCCGGGACCGACGGGGACGGGGTCACCCTCATGCGGCGCAAGCGGACCTGAGCCGGAGGCGGCTCCGTAATTGCCCTCGGTTGGCGGCAACTGCAGCCCCGGCGTAGCGTTCAGAGGTCCTCAAGGACTGGAGCCCGCCGATGATCATCCCCCCCGGAACCCTCGTCGCCGTCGTCGATGGCGAGAAACTGGCGCTGTTCGAGAACACGGGCCATCAGTCGATCATCCTGAGCCCCCGCGCCGTGCCGCGCGTCGCGGAGCGCGCCTCGGGCGGTGCCGGCCACACCTCCAGCAGTGCCAATCCCGACAATGACACCCAGGCCGAGGACGGCTTCGCCATCGGCGTGGCCGAGGTGCTGAACCGGCTGGTCCTCGACCACAAGGTCGAAGCGCTGTTGATCATCGCCGCGCCCAGAACCATGGGGCAGTTGCGCAAGGGCTGGCACAAGGAGACCGCGGCGCGGGTGGTCGGCGAAATTTCCAGGGACCTTACGGGGCATTCCACGGACCAGATCGCGGCCGCGATCCAGAAGGCCTGAATCCATGGTCCGCCGGGGGCCAACCGGTCGGCCGGCGCTTTCCGCACTGGATTGCAGGAACGGTGAGGTTCATCACAAAGAACACAAAGGAATTCACAAAGGACACAACGGGGCCGGAGATTTGGCCCGGTCCGTGACTTCGTCCGCCTGTCCCGGGATCGCGGCGTACGCCGCATTGATGCAAGGCTCCGCCGGGCACCCGGGGGTCTTCCCTCGCGTCGACAGCGGATCCGGCTCTGTCATCCACCCGGGACCCTTGGTGTCCTTTGTGAATTCCTTTGTGTTCCTTGTGATGAACCAGCGCTCGTCAGGCTCCAAGGCTCAATCCAGGCGTCGGTGGGTCCGGGCGTTTCCGGCCGGAGTCGGGAAGGCTTCGCCCGCTCAGACCACCTCGTCCAGCAGGGTGTCCTTGTAGGCCTCGACCCAGATGTTGCGGAACCGGCGGCTGCGCTCGGCGTGATAGATGTGCGCCAGTTCGGCATAGCTGCGGTCGAAGTCGTCGTTGACGAAGACATAGTCGAACTCGCCGCAGTGCTCGATCTCGCCCTTGGCATTCTGGATCCGGCGTTCAATCACCTCGTCGGCGTCCTGCGAGCGGGTGACGAGGCGGCGGCGAAGTTCCTCGAGGCTGGGCGGCAGGATGAAGACGCGGACGGCGTCCTCAGGGCATTTCCGGGCGATGTCGCGGGCCCCCTGCCAGTCGATGTCGAACAGGACGTCGCGACCCTCCGAGAGGGCACGCTCGATCGGCGCGCGCGGACTGCCGTATCGGGCACCGTGGACGTCGGCCCATTCGAGAAAGGCGTCGGCATCAATCAGCCGCTGGAACGCCTCGGCGTCGACGAAATGATAGTCGCGGTCGGCGACCTCGCCCGGACGGATGGCCCGGGTGGTCATGGAGATGGACAACTCCAGACCGCCATGGTCGGCCATCAGGCGGCGGCACAGACTGGTCTTGCCTGCCCCCGAGGGACTGGCCACGATCAGCATCACACCGCGACGGGGATGGCGTTCACTCAACATTCTGGACCTGCTCGCGGAGCTGTTCGATCACGGCCTTGAGCTCAAGGCCGATTCCGGTGAGCGCGGTCGTAGCGGATTTCGAGCAGAGGGTATTCGCCTCCCTCATGAATTCCTGCATCAGGAAGTCGAGTTTCCGGCCGGCGGGGGGTTGCTGCAACAGGGTGCGGGCCGAGGCGACGTGGGCGGTCAGTCGATCCAGCTCCTCGCGGACATCGGCCTTGGTCGCCAGTGACGCGGCCTCGAGGAAGATCCGCTCCTCGAGGCCGGGCGCGTCGGGGGCCAGTTCGGTCATGCGGCGGGCGAAGCGCTCGCGAATGGCAGCAGTCTGGGCAGCCGCTTCCGTCTCGGCCGCAACGGTCAGGGCGGCGATCCGGTCGATGAAGTCGGTGACGACAGGCAGAAGCTGGGAGCCCTCACGGTCACGCGACAGTTTCAGCGCATCGAGAGCCTGATCGATCGAAGCCGCCATGGCGGCCTCGACGGCGGCGCGGGCTTCGGGGTCGTCGACCTCCTCCGGGGCCTCCAGCACACCACGCAGCGACAGCAGGCCGTCGGCTGATGGCGGGGTGGCCCCCTCCTCCGCCAGCTGGTTGGCCAGGGTCAGATAGCGGGCGAGGATGTCCTGATTGACCTTGAGCGCCGCGGCGCCGGGGTCCGCGCGCTTGCCCTGGATGCCGAGTGTGACCTGGCCCCGGCTGAGCCGGGCCTGGGCGGCGGCCTTGGCGTGGCGCTCGAGACCGTCGAAGCCCGGCGGGCCGCGGAAGCGGACCTCCAGATTGCGGCCATTGACCGAACGGGCCTCGACCGACCAGGTCCAGTCGCCGTGGGCACCATCGGCCCGGCCGAAGCCGGTCATGCCGGAGATGGCGCTCATCCGGCAGGCGCCGGGGCGGGAATGCGGATGACCCGTGCACCGGGCGGGACCGTCACGCCGGGCGGGAGCGCGGCGGCTCCGGAGGTGGTCCCGGCTTCAGCCGGGGGCGAGGCGGCCGGTGCCGGTACTTCAGCCGGCAAGCCCGCGCGCTGACGCTCGATGGCCCGCCAGCGGGCGACGTTGGCGAGATGCTCCTCATAGGTCCGGGCGAAGGCGTGGCCGCCCGAGCCGTCGGCGACGAAGAAAATGTCGCTGGTCGAGGGCGGGTTGAGCACGGCGGCGACGGCGTCACGGCCCGGATTTGAGATCGCCGTCGGGGGCAGGCCGTCGATCTGGTAGGTGTTCCAGGCATTGGGCCGGTCCAGCTCAGACCGCCTGAGACCCCGGCGCAGCGGCACCCCCTTGGTCAGGCCGTATTCGATGGTGGGATCGCTCTCCAGCCTCATGCCGGACCGCAAACGGTTGGTGAAGACGGCGGCGACGCGCGGGCGTTCGGCGGCGAGGCCGGTCTCCTTCTCGACGATGGAGGCCAGGATCATGGCCTCCTCAGGCGTGCGGACGACCGTGGCAGAGCTTCGGGCCGCCCAGAGACGGGCGAGATTTTCGTCGCGGGCGCGACTCATTCGGGCGATGACCGAGGCACGGGTCTCACCGCGGCTGATCTCATAGGTGTCGGGCCAGAGACTGGCCTCGTCCGGAATCGCATCAATGGTCCCGGTCAGAATGGCCTGTTTGTTCAGGATCTCGACCGCCTGGGCTGAAGACCAGCCTTCGGGCAGGGTGACGTAATGACGGACCACCCGGCCCTCGACCAGCAGGACGAGAACGGAGCGCAGGGAGGTCTTGCTGGGCACCTCATACTCGCCGGCGCGCAGCTTGCGGTCGGCTCCGGTCAGGGTGGCGGCGGCCTTGAACATGTCGGTCGAACGGATCACGCCGGCCGACTTCAGGGTCGCCGCGATGGCACTGACCCCTGCACCGCTGGGCAGGCTCACGATGGTCGTCTCCCCCTCGCGGGCGGCCGGTCCGGGCGCATAGAAGACGCTCCAGGCCGCCACGAGGGCGATGATCAGGAAGGTGCTGAACGTGGCCGTGGCGGCCAGAAAGGCGGTCTTGCGCCCGGAATGCGGCTCAAACGCCATCAGTCGATCTTCCGGAAGATGACCGAGGCATTGGTGCCGCCGAAGCCGAAGCTGTTGGACATCGCCACATCGATCTCCATCGGCTGGCCCTTGTCGCGCACGAGGTTCAGGGCGGTCTCGCGCTCGGGATTATCCAGATTGATGGTCGGCGGGGCGATCTGGTCGCGGATAGCCAGGATACAGAAAATGGCCTCGATCGCTCCGGCGGCACCCAGCAGGTGGCCGGTCATGGATTTGGTCGAGGACAGGGCGACCTTGGGGGCGTGGTCGCCCATCAGCTTCTCGATCGCGCCGGCCTCGATCCAGTCAGCCATGGTCGAGGTGCCGTGGGCATTGACGTAGTCGATGTCAGCGGCGGTGATCCCGGCCCGCTTCACCGCCATCTGCATGGCGCGATAGCCGCCGTCACCGTCCTCGGCCGGGGCGGTGATGTGATAGGCGTCGCCGCTCATGCCGTAGCCGACAACCTCGGCATAGATGGTGGCCCCCCGGGCCTTCGCATGTTCGTATTCTTCCAGCACGACTATGCCGGCACCCTCGCCCATGACGAAACCCGAGCGGTCCCGGTCCCACGGCCGCGAGGCCTTTTCGGGCGTATCGTTATAGGCCGTGCACAGGGCCTTGCATGCGAGAAAGCCGGCGATGCCGATGGGCACGATGGAGCTTTCGGCACCGCCCGCGACCATGACGTCGGCGTCGTCCATCATGATCATCCGGGCCGCATCGCCGATGGCATGGGCCCCGGTGGCGCAGGCGGTGACGACCGAGTGATTCGGACCCTTCAGCCCGTGCCGGATGGAGATTTGTCCCGAGGTCAGATTGATCAGGGCCGAGGGGATGAAAAAGGGGCTGACCCGGCGCGGCCCCTGCTCCTTGAGGATGATGGCAGTGTCGGCGATGGGGCCGAGCCCGCCGATGCCGGAGCCGACCATGACGCCGGTGCGCTCGCGCTGTTCCTCGGTTTCGGGCTTCCAGCCCGCGTCTGCCAGGGCCTCGTCCGCGGCGGCGATGGCGTAGACGATGAAGTCGTCGACCCGTTTGCGGTCCTTGGGCGACATGACCTGTTCATGGTCGAACACGCCCGGCTGGCCCGGGGCCCCGCCGCCGCGGCCGTCCACTGACGGGATTTCACCCGCAATGGTGCAGCCGTAGCCATCGGTGTCGAAATTGGTGATCGGACCGATGCCCGAACGCCCCTCGAGGATGCCCTTCCAATTGTGCTCCACGCCCCAACCGAGCGGGGTGAGCAGACCGAGGCCGGTGACGACGACGCGGCGCATGAGCGCTCCTCGCTAGAGAATCCTGACCGCAAACAGTAATGGCCGCCGGGCGACCCCGCTAGGGGCGCGCCTCGGCGGCCATCAATGCCGTTCGAAAAGGGCGGCGATCAGCCGGCCAGCTTCTCATCGATGAATTTC
Organism: Caulobacteraceae bacterium; assembly: GCA_040380105.1. GTDB lineage: Bacteria > Pseudomonadota > Alphaproteobacteria > Caulobacterales > Caulobacteraceae > Brevundimonas. The sequence continues at coordinate 6,544 of JBEIJS010000028.1, forward strand.
ACGGCATCGCCGACCGTCTGGATGTGTTCGGCGGCGTCGTCCGGGATTTCGATGTCGAATTCTTCCTCGAAGGCCATGACCAGTTCGACGTTGTCGAGCGAGTCAGCGCCCAGGTCGTCGATGAAGCTGGCCTTTTCAACGACCTTTTCCGGATCGGCGTCCAGGTGGTCGATGACGATCTTGCGGACGCGTTCCAGGGTGTCGGACATGGGTGTCTCTGCTTTCAGGGCCGCCGCAGCGGCTGTTGTCTCAAATCCTGCCGTATGACGACGGCGACGGCGACGCAAGCCTTGAAAGCAGACTCACCCCGACCGGGTAAAGAGGCTTTAGCACGGCGTTGCAGGCGGGAAATAGCCCGTTACCGGGTTTGACCGCCCCGGTTGACCCACCAGACCAGCCCCGCACCCACCACGGCCATCGGCGCACCATAGATGGCCCAGATGATCTGGCCGGTCATGAAACTCCCCGGCAGGATGTTCAGCCCCTGCAGCACCCAGATGATCCCGATCAGCAGCAATGGTCCGCTGAGGATGGTGGCGATGATGCGCAGGATGATCATTGGCTTCTTCTTTCCGCTCATCCCCGCGAACGCGGGGACCCAGTTCTGTCCAGCTTGACGCCGGTGTTTCAGGACAACCTACTGACGCCCAGGAATTCGACCACATCACCCAAAGGACTGGGTCCCCGCGTTCGCGGGGATGAGCGGATCAAACGGGGTCAAACCATCGCCATCCCGCCATTCACATGCAGGGTCTGCCCCGTGACATAGGCGGCTTCGTCGGAGGCCAGATAGACGGCGGCGGCGGCGATCTCGTCGCCCGTGCCGAGCCGGCCGGCGGGGATGTTCTTCAAAATGGTCTCGCGCTGGGTCTCGTTCAGGACATCGGTCATGGGCGAGGCGATGAAGCCCGGGGCGATGCAGTTGACCGTGATGCCGCGCGAACCGACTTCCTGCGCCAGCGACTTCGAGAAGCCGATCATGCCGGCCTTGGACGCCGCATAGTTGGTCTGACCGGGATTGCCGGTGACGCCGACCACCGAGGTGATGCCGATGATCCGGCCAGAACGGCGCTTCATCATCCCCTTCATCGCGGCGCGCGAGAGGCGGAAATAGCTTTCGAGATTGACCCGGATCACATCCTGGAAGTCCTCGTCCTTCATCCGCATCAACAGGCCGTCTTTTGTGATGCCGGCGTTGGCGACGAGGATGTCGAGCGGACTTCCCGCGGCTTCCTCAGCCAGGGCGATCAGGCCGTCGACCGACTCAGGGTCCGACAGGTTGGCGGCGGCGACGAAGGCGCGCTCGCCGAGCTCCCCGGCCAGGTCCTGCAACACCGCCTCGCGGGTGCCGGAGAGGACGACGATTGCGCCCTGGGCGTGCAGGGCCCGGGCGATGGCCCCGCCGATGCCGCCGGTCGCGCCGGTCACGAGGGCGGTCTTGCCGGTGAGATTGAACATGAGGGGCTCCGCTAGTGGCGAGTGATTAGTGGCGAGTGACGAGGAAGGGGCTGGACCGGGCGGCGAGGCATCCCCCGCCACACATGTCACTCGCCACTCGCCACTGACTTCGCGAACGCTTCCAGGTCCTCCGGCGTGTTCAGCGACAGACTCTCCGCGTCCGGCGCAATCCGCCGGGCCATGCCGGCCAGCACCTTGCCCGAGCCGATCTCGGCGAAGCGGGTGACGCCGCCCTCCCCGGCCATCCACTCCATGCTCTCGCGCCAGCGGACGCGGCCGGTGACCTGTTCGACCAGCAGGCGGCGGATATCCCATTTGAGTTCGTTCCAGTCGCCAACCACAGGCCGGGCCGTCACATTGGCCACCAACGGGACGCGGAGCGGTTCGACGCTCACTTCAGCGAGGACCGCGTCCATCTCGGCGGCAGCGGGCTCCATGAGCGGGCTGTGGAAGGGGGCGGAGACGTTCAGCGGGATGGCCCGGGCGCCCAACTCCTTGGCCTTTTCGATGGCCCGATCGACGGCGGCCTTGTCGCCCGAGATGACGATGTTGCCGGCGTTGTTGTCATTGGCGACGACGCAGACCCCGACCTCGGAACCCGCGGCGGCGGCGGCCTCGGCGAGGGCCAGGTCGGTCTTGGGCCCGATCAGCGAGGCCATGGCACCCATGCCGACGGGCACGGCACGCTGCATGGCCTGACCGCGCAACTGCAGCAGGCCCGCCGTGGTGCTGAGCGAGAAATAGCCGGCGGCACACAGGGCCGAATACTCTCCGAGCGAATGGCCGGCCACGAAGGCGGCGCGGGTCACATCGACGCCGAACTCGACCTTCAGGACCCGGACAGCGGCCAGCGAAACGGCCATCAGGGCCGGCTGGGCGTTCTCGGTCAGGGTCAGCTGGTCCTCGGGCCCCTCGCGCATCAGGACCGACAGCTTCTGGCCCAGCGCCTCGTCGACCTCGGCATAGACCTCACGTGCCGAGGCAAAGGCGTCGGCCAGCGCCACCCCCATGCCGACCGACTGGCTGCCTTGTCCGGGGAACAGCAGGGCGAGGGTCATGTCGGGTCTCCGGCGGTGTTGAATCGAGCCGGAGGGGTAGGACGATCAGGCAATGGGGGCAAGCCGGGTCGGCCGGGGAAAGGCGGTCGACCGAGGTTCTTCACAACGAACACAACGGATTCACAGCGAACACGACGGGTGCAGTGGGCCCGCGGCTCTCACCAGAGAGGCGCAAGCGATTGAGTTTGCGGGCAAGGGCCCGCGGAGGCTGCCGTAGACACGCTTCCGTCGTGTCCTTTGTGACTCTTCGTCGTGCCCGTTGTGATGAACCCGAGCGGCCGACACAGGGTGCCAGCGCGGGTACGGCCCTTAGAACAGCACCGCCGGGTTCATGATCCGCTGCGGGTCGATGGCCGCGCGGACGGCCTGCATGGTCCGGATCTCCAGCGGCGACTTGTAGCGGCGGGCTTCCTCGGTCTTGAGGCGACCGAGGCCGTGTTCCGCGCTGATGGAGCCATCGTAGCGGGCGACGATGTCGTGCACGATCTGCGAGCCCTGCTCCCATCGGGCGAGGAAGGCTGTCAGATCACCGCCCGAAGGGCACAGGACATCATAGTGGATGTTGCCGTCGCCGACATGGCCGAAGGCGCTGACGCGGGCGCCGGGATGGAAACGTTCGACGGCGGCCGTGGCCTCTTCCAGAAAGTCGGCGATGCGGGACAGGGGCACGGAAACGTCGTGCTTCCAGCCCCCGCCCTCGGGTCTCTGGGCCGCAGACTGTTCCTCGCGCACCTTCCAGAAGGCGGCGCGCTGGGCGTCATTCTGGACGATGGCGGCGTCGTTGATCAGGCCGGTCTCGAAGGCGTGGCTCCGCAGCCGTTCCATGGCTGAATCGGCGGCGCCGGGCTCGCCCGAGACCAGTTCGATCAGGACATACCAGGGCGGGGTCGAATCCAGCGGCTCGCGCGTGTCGGGGATGTTGCGCAGCACGAACGCCATGCCGATGCGCTTCATCAGCTCAAAGGCCTCGACCCCGCCGCCGGTCTCGGCCCTGGCGCGGGCCAGTAGTTCGATGGCGGCGGCCGGCGCGTCGAGGCCGACCATGGCGGTGGCGCGGCTGCGCATGACGGGGAACAGTTTCAGGGTCGCGGCGGTGACCACACCCAGGGTGCCCTCGGCCCCGATGAGCAGCTGTTTCAGGTCATAGCCGGTGTTGTCCTTGCGCAGCCGTTTGAGGCCGTTGAAGACCTCGCCGTCCGGCATCACCGCCTCAATGCCCAGTACCAGATCGCGCATCATGCCGTAGCGGAGCACCGCGGTTCCGCCGGCATTGGTCGAGATGACGCCGCCGATGGTCGCCGTGCCCTCGGCGGCGAGGCTGAGCGGGAACAGGCGGTCGACGGCCGTGGCGGCCTGCTGCGCCTCCAGCAGGGTGATACCGGCCTCGAGGGTCATGGCGTCGTCCAGCGGGGTGACGTCGCGCACGGCGCGCAGCTTGCGGGTCGAGAGCAGGACCTCGCCATGGGGAATCTGGCCGCCGACGAGGCCGGTGTCGCCGCCCTGGGGCACGATGGCGATGCGATGTTGGGCGCAAACGCGGACGGCCGCGGCCACCTGGGCGGTCGAGCGGGGCGTCAGCATCAGCGGCGTATGGCCCTGCCAGCGATTGCGCCACTCCGTCAGCCAGGGCGCGATCTCGGTCGGATCCTCGGTCCAGCCGCCGTCGCCGAGGGCGGATTTGAGGGCGGCAAGGGCGGCAGGCGAAGGAGTGGTCATGCAGGCCTTGTCTCAAAGTCATGGACGCGGCGAAAGGGCCAAGCCACGGTTGTCGGATGACCGCTCCCCTCCCCACCCCCGTCCCCGCCGTCGGCGTCGTCTGTCTGCGCGGTGATTCGGTGCTCCTGATCCGGCGGGGGACGCCGCCACGTCAGGGCGAGTGGAGCCTTCCCGGCGGCCGGATCGAGCCCGGCGAACGGGCCGTGGAAGCCGCTCTGCGGGAACTGCGCGAAGAGACCGGGGTCGAGGCCGGGATCACCGGCCTGATCGACGTTGTCGACGGGCTGTTTCCTGAGGCGGGCCGCCACTATGTCCTGATCGATTATGCCGCGCGGTGGGTGTCCGGCGAGCCCGTCGCCGGGGACGACGCCCTTGAGGCCCGGTTCGTGGCCCTGGATGAGGTCGAAAGCCTGATCGAATGGTCTGAGACCCGTCGCATCATCCGGCTGGCCGTCGCCGCTCGTTGAATGGCGAGGATGACGCGGTTGTCATCGACCGCGTGACCGGTTTCTGTGGCGTGCCGGCCACAGGGTGCTAACCTGTGAGGAACAGGGAGATATCAGGAAAATGTCGGTTCTATTCACGGCTGCATTGTTGGCACTGGCCTTCGTGCTGCTGTTCAGCGTGGTCAAGATCGTGCCCCAGGGGCGCGAGATGACGGTCGAGCGATTCGGCAAATACACCCGCACCCTCACCCCCGGCATCAGCATCCTGACACCCTTCGTCGAGCGGATCGGCCGCCGCATGAACATGATGGAGCAGGTCCTGGACGTGCCCCAGCAGGAGGTCATCACCAAGGACAACGCCATGGTGAAGGTCGATGCCATCGTCTTCATCCAGGTGATGGAGGCCTCGGCCGCCGCCTACCGGATCGAGAACCTGCCCTATGCCATCACCCAGCTTTGCTCGACCAATCTGCGCACCGTGGTCGGTTCGATGGAGCTGGACGAGGTGCTGTTCCAGCGTGACTCGATCAACTCGCGCCTGCTGACCGTCATCGACGCCGCGACCGAGCCGTGGGGCGTCAAGGTCAACCGGATCGAGATCAAGGACCTGACCCCGCCGGCCGACATCACCAACGCCATGGCCCGCCAGATGAAGGCCGAGCGCGAGCGCCGCGCCGTCATCACCGAGGCCGACGGCGAGAAACAGGCCGCCATCGCCCGCGCCGAAGGGGCCAAACAGGCCGCCATTCTGGAAGCCGAGGGGCGCCGCGAGGCCGCCTTCCGTGACGCCGAGGCCCGCGAGCGCGAAGCCGAGGCCGAGGCCAAGGCGACCGCCATGGTGTCCCAGGCCATCGCGGCCGGCGACGTCAACGCCATCAACTATTTCGTGGCCCAGAAATATGTCGAGGCCTTCGCCGAACTGGCCCGCAACCCGACGGCCAAGACGGTTATCGTCCCGGCGGAGATGTCCGGCCTGGTCGGCACCATCGCCGGTCTGGGCGAACTGGTCGGCCTGGCCAAGGAACAACAGCAGGGCCGCAGCGACGTCCGTCGCGATGCCCCGCCGCCGCCGCCCGCCCCGGCCCGCACCACCCCGCCCCGGCCACCCCGGCCCTCCGTTCCGAGCAGCTGATCCATGGAAGCCCTGACTGACCTGCACGCGGCCCAGCCGTTCTGGATCTGGCTGGCCCTGGGCGTTGTCCTGCTGGCCACCGAGGCGGCCTTCTCGACCGAATGGCTGCTGTGGCCTGCGGTTTCCGCCGGGGTGGTCGCCGTGGTCACGGCCCTGGGCCTGCCCCTCGACTTCACCGGGGAGGTCGCCCTGTTCGCCGCCCTGACAGTCGCCACGACCCTGCTGTCGCGGCGGCTGATCCAGAAGGTCAATCCGTCGGACGCGCCGGACATCAACGCCCGCGACGCCCGTCTGATCGGCCAGCGGGCCCAGGTGGTCCAGGCCTTCGTCGACGGCCGCGGGCGGGTGTTCGTTTCGGGGGCCGAATGGGTCGCCGAGATCGAGGGCGCGACCCCGGCAGAGGGCGACAGCGTGATCGTCGAGGGGATGGACGGACCCAAGCTGAAGGTGCGGGCGGCCTAACCGGCCCGCATCTCCTCAATCCCGCGATTGGCCAGCTGGTCGGCGCGTTCGTTCAGCTCATGGCCGGCGTGGCCCTTGACCCAGTGCCATTTGACCTCGTGACGGGCACGGGCAGCGTCGAGGCGTTTCCACAGGTCCTCGTTCTTGACCGGCTTCTTCTCGGCCGTCTTCCAGCCGCGCGCCTTCCACGGCCCGATCCATTTGGTGATGCCGTCCATGACGTAGCGGCTGTCGGTGTGCAGATCGACGCGGCATGGCCGGGTCAGGGCCTCAAGCGCCATGATGGCACCCATCAGCTCCATGCGGTTGTTGGTGGTCAGCGGCTCGCCGCCGCACAGTTCCTTCTCGTGACCGCCGCCGGTCTGCAGGATCGCGCCCCAGCCGCCGGGGCCGGGATTGCCCTTGCAGGCACCGTCGGTGTGGATGATCACGTGACTCATGCGCGCCTCCTATCAGGTTCACTTGGCGTCGCGCCACCGAACCGCCTATATGCGATGCAAGTGTTTGAACGGGCCGCGCACCGGCCCGAACGTGGAGACGGTTCGTGGGTACTATGAGCATCTGGCACTGGGCCCTGGTCGCCATCGTCGCCCTGCTGCTGTTCGGCGGGCGCGGCAAGCTGTCGGGCCTGATGGGCGACGCGGCCAAGGGCATCAAGGCGTTCAAGGACGGCCTGAAGGACACTGATTCGGACAAGCCGTCGGACGAGCGCGCGGGTGCCTTGCCCCGCACCAACGCCGAAAAAGAAGATCTGAAATCGTAAGCCCCGCATTGACGTCGGAGACCTGACGCATGGGTGGCCTCGCCCCCGGTATCGGCGGCCTTGAAATCCTCGTGATCGGCATCGTGGCCCTGCTTGTGGTGGGGCCAAGGGATTTGCCGTTGCTGATGCGCAAGATCGGCAAGGTGATGGCCCGCGCGCGATCCATGGCCAATGAGTTCCGCTCCAGCTTCGACGAGATGGCCCGCCAGTCCGAGCTGGACGAGCTGCGCAAGGAGGTCCAGGCGCTTCGGACCGGTCAGGGCATGGTCCCGCTGGGGGCCGAGGCCGACGCCGCCTTCCGGGAAATCCGGGACGACCTGAGCCGGCCGCCGGCCGAGCCCGTCATGCTGGCTGCGCCGGACGAATGGCCCGACAGCCCGCCAGTCATGACGCCAATCGAAGTCGAGCCGATCCGGCAGAAGAAGCCTGGTGCCAAACCCGTCATGCCCGCTGAGGAGGCATCCTCGCCCCCGGCCAAGCCTCGCACAAGGGCCGGATCAGCCAAGGCCGGTGCCAAGGCGAGCGCCGCCTCCAAACAGCGCGCACCGCGCAAGACGGCGGTCAAGTCGTGACCCGGATCGATACGGACGAGGACGAGATCGAGGCCTCGCGCGCGCCTCTGATGGATCATCTGATCGAACTGCGCGGACGGCTGGTGATCTGTGTGGTCGCCTTTGTCCTGGCCTTCTTCCTCTGCTTCGCCTTCGCCGAGCCCTTGTATGTCTTCCTCGTGAAGCCGTTTGCGGCGGCCGCGGCCTTTCACCAGACGGTGGGCCCGCATGGACACGTCTCGCCACTGGACCTGATCATGGGCACGGCGGGGCTGATCCCCCTGCCGGGCGTCGACGGGCAGACGGTCAATCTGATCTACACGGCGCCGCTGGAAATCCTGTTCACCAAGATGAAGCTGGCCGGTTTCGGAGCCATCGTCCTGGCCTTCCCGGTGCTGGCCTGGCAGCTCTACCGGTTCGTGGCTCCGGGGCTCTACCGGAACGAAAAGGGAGCCTTCCTGCCCTTCCTGCTGGCCGCACCTCTGCTGTTCACCCTGGGCGCGGCCCTGGTCTATTTCGTCATGCTGCCGTTCGTCATGTGGTTCTCGCTGAGCCAGCAGATCACCGGCGGCGGCGTCTCGGCCGCCCTGCTGCCCAAGGTGTCCGACTATCTGAACCTGGTCACGGCCCTGATCCTGGCGTTCGGCCTGTGCTTCCAGCTGCCGGTCGTGATGACCCTGCTCGGCCTCGCCGGCATCATCTCATCAAAGGTCATGGCCGAGGGTCGCCGCTACGCCATCATGGCGGTGGTCGTGGTCGCCGCCGTGGTGACACCGCCCGATCCGATCAGCCAGATCATGCTCGCCATACCCCTGGTGCTGCTCTACGAGCTCTCGATCTGGTGCGTGCGGCTGATCGAGCTGCGGCGCAAGAAGGCAGATGCGGCCGAGGGTCTGGCCTGAGCCGAGGCTCCACCGGAACCTCCGCAGAGCCGGGCCGTTTGCAGCGGATTCCCCCCAGGAGTCCGAACATGATCACCGCCCATTGCCTCATCAGCGTCGCCGCCCTCGGTGCCGTCGCCTTCGCCGGCGCGGCCTGTACGCCGGCAGACAACACTATCGACCGCGCCACGGATACGACCATCATCGAGACCCGCGAGGTCCCCACCGACCCGATCGTGATCGAGCGCAAGGTCGCTGTCCCCTCGCCGCCCGTGGTCATCGAAAGCGACCGCCGCGAGGGCGACACCACGACCGTCCGCGCCGACGCGAATGGCCTCGAGGTCGAGACAACCGACCGCTAGACCTCGCCCGACACCATGAAAAAGGCGCCGGACGGTTTCCCGTCCGGCGCCGTCTTTCGTTCGACCTCAGCCGCCGATCAGCAGCTGTAGTACATGTCGAATTCGACCGGGTGCGGGTGCAGTTGCAGGCGCATCACCTCTTCCATCTTCAGCTCGATGTAGCTGTCGATGAAGTCGTCATCCATGACGCCGCCCTTCTTGAGGAAGGCGCGGTCCTGGTCGAGGTTGTCGAGCGCTTCCTTCAGCGAGCCGCAGACCTCGGGGATCGAGCCGCGCTCTTCCGGCGGCAGGTCGTAGAGATTCTTGTCGGCGGGCGCGCCCGGATCGATACGGTTCTCGATCCCGTCGAGGCCGGCCATCAGCAGGGCGACGAAGGTCAGATAGGGATTGCCCATCGGATCGGGGAAGCGGGCTTCGATCCGCTTGGCCTTGGGCGAATTGACCCACGGAATCCGGATCGAGGCCGAGCGGTTGCGCGACGAATAGGCCAGTTTGACCGGCGCTTCGTAGCCGGGGACCAGCCGCTTGTAGGAGTTGGTGGTCGAGTTGGCGAAGGCATTGATGGCCTTGGCGTGTTTGATGATGCCGCCGATGTACCAGAGGCAGAGGTCCGACAGGCCGGCGTATTTGTCACCGGCGAACAGCGGCTTGCCGTCACGCCAGATCGACTGGTGCACATGCATGCCCGAGCCGTTGTCGCCGAAGGTCGGCTTGGCCATGAAAGTTGCCGACTTGCCGTAAGCGGCGGCGACATTGTGGATGACGTATTTGTAGAGCTGCAGGCGGTCGGCCATGGTCAGCAGGTCACTGAACTTCAGACCCAGTTCGTGCTGGGCCGGGGCGACCTCGTGGTGGTGCTTCTCGGGCTGCATGCCCAGATCGCGCATCACGCCCAGCATCTCGCCGCGCAGGTCCTGGGCGCTGTCAGTCGGGTTGACCGGGAAATAGCCGCCCTTGTGCGTCGGGCGGTGGCCCATATTGCCTTCGGAATACTCGGCACCCGTATTGGACGGCAGTTCGATGGAGTCGTAGGTGTAGCCGGTGTCGTGCGGTGCCGTGCTCCAGCGCACGTCATCGAAGATGAAGAACTCGGCTTCCGGGCCGAAGAAGACGGTGTCGCCCACGCCCGAGGACTGGACATAGGCCAGGGCCTTCTTGGCCATCGAGCGGCTGTCGCGGTTGTAGGGCTCGCCGGTGTCGGGGTTCAGCACGTCACAGAACAGGAACATGGTCGTCTGCTGGTAGAACGGGTCGATCCAGAAACCGTTCAGGTCCGGCTTGAGCAGCATGTCGGACTCATTGATCGCCTTCCAGCCGGCGATCGACGAACCGTCGAACATGGTCCCCTCTTCGAGGAACTCCTCATCGACCAGGTCGATGTCGAAGGTCACGTGCTGCATCCGACCCTTGGTGTCGGTGAAACGGAGATCGACGTATTTTACGTCCTTTTCCTTGATCTCCTTGAGAATCTTGCCGGCGCTCATGTCTTGCGAATCCTGTCTGGCGGGGGAGGAGAAGTAATGGGCCGCGCCTCTCGGAACGACCCGTGGAGGGTGTGGTTATACGGCCTGGGCGCCGGATTCACCGGTGCGGATACGGATAACGTCGATAACGTCGGAGATGAAGATCTTGCCGTCGCCGATCTTGCCGGTGCGGGCGGCCGCCTGGATCGCGTCGACGACCGAATTGACCATGTCGTCGGGAACCACCACCTCGATCTTGATCTTGGGGAGGAAGTCGATGACGTATTCGGCCCCGCGGTAGAGTTCGGAATGACCCTTCTGACGGCCATAACCCTTGGCCTCCAGCACCGTCATGCCTTGCACTCCGGCGTCCTGCAGCGCTTCCTTCACTTCATCCAGCTTGAACGGCTTGATGACGGCTTCAATTTTTTTCATCGGCGATCCCAGGCGGGCTGCTTCGAGCCGCACACTTGGACCGCAAGGGGACATTGCATTGCACAATAAGGCAAGTGTTTTTCGTCCGGCCGCGCCATCCGTGAACGGAGATAAGCAGGGATGACACGCCCCGCCCTGCCCGACTGGCGCGCCGCCCTGCCCTGGCCGGGAGTCGAGACGCACAAACACGCGCGCGGACGGCTCGGCGTGGTGTCTGGAAAGGCGAGCCAGACCGGGGCGGCGCGACTGGCGGCACGGGCCGGCCTGCGGATCGGTGCCGGTGTGGTGCGTATCCTGTGCCCGCCGGATGCGACTGCCATCATCGCCCCGGCGATCGAGGCGATCATGCTGACACCGTTCGGCTCGGACGAGGCCCTGGCCGAGGCGGCCGCCAATCTGGACGCCGTCGTCATCGGCCCGGCAGCCGGGGTCAATGACGCCACCCGGGCCAATGTCCATGCCCTCGCAGGCACCGGGGCCGCCCTGGTCGTGGATGCCGACGGCCTGACCGTCTTCGAGGGCTGGCCCGGAGATCTGTTCGACGCCCTGGATCGCGACGACGTGCTTACGCCACATGAAGGCGAGTTCCGGCGCCTGTTTCCCGGCCTGCTGGAGCAGGGCCGCGAGGCGGCGGCGGCCGAGGCAGCCGGACGGGCCGGCGCGGTCGTGGTGCTGAAGGGTGCGGCGACCGTCATCGCGGCACCGGACGGGCGGCTGAGCGTCAACGACAACGGCACCCCCTGGCTGGCGACAGCGGGCAGCGGCGATGTGCTGGCCGGAATGATCGCCGGCTTGATCGCCCAGCGGATGGACAGTTTCGACGCCGCACGGGCGGCGGTGTGGATCCATGCCGAGGCAGCGCGGGGGTTCGGTCCGGGTCTTGTCGCCGAAGACCTGCCAGACCGGCTTCCGGCCGTGCTGGCGGGCCTTTACGCACAGGCCCGCTGACTGCGGCACCCTCGCCGGTTTGATTCGTCACCGAAGCGGCCTATCTCGGGCCAACCGCGCTGGAGCCCTTTCTTGCTGATCGTCCTGTCACCGGCCAAGCGGCTGGATTTCACCGAAGCCGATAGCGGCCTGCCCGCGAGCGAGCGGCGTTTCCTTGAGGATACGGCGTCGCTGGCGCGGACCGCGCGCGCCCGCTCCGTGTCCGAGCTGCGCCAGCTGATGGGCATCTCCGACGATCTGGCCCGGCTGAACCGGGAGCGATTTCAGGCATTCGATCCGGACTCGACCGACGGCGTGCAGGCGGCCTTCGCCTTCGCGGGAGGCGTCTATGAGGGGCTGAGGGCGCGTGAGCTCGATGCCGCCGGCCTGGCCTTCGCCCAGGACCATTTGCGTATCCTGTCGGGCCTGTATGGCCTGCTGCGGCCGCTCGACCGCATCCAGCCCTATCGGCTGGAGATGGGGACGCGGCTGAAGACCCGGCGCGGGTCCAGCCTGTACGACTTCTGGGGTGACCGGATTGCGCACCAGCTGAACGCCGACGCCGAAGGCCAGGGCCGGCGCGTCCTGGTGAACCTGGCCAGCCAGGAGTATTTCGGGGCCGTCGACGCCCGGGCGCTTAAACTGCCGGTCGTGACACCGCAATTCCGCGAATCGAAGGACGGCGAGAGCCGGATCATCTCCTTCTTCGCCAAGAAGGCCCGTGGCGGCATGACCCGGTTCGCCATCGACGAGCGGATCGAAAAGGCCGAAGACCTCAAGGCGTTCGATCGCGACGGCTATCGCTTTGACAAGGCGGCTTCCAGCGAGACAGAGTGGATATTCACCAGATCGGGAAATTAATCCCGGCTGTCGCCTTCGCAACCGCGAACAGCTAGGCTGGCGATACCAGACTGACAGACGGACGAGACCCCATGTTCCAATGGCCCAAACGCGGTGACGGCTCCCAGACAGCCGGCGAGCCCTTCCGCAACATCGGCGACCTGAAGGGTCAGGTGGCGGTGATCTCGGGCTCGACCTCCGGCATCGGCCTGGCCTTTGCCCGCGCGATCGCCTCCCGCGGCGGCGATGTGGTCCTGAACGGTCTCGGCGACCCCTCTGAAATCGAACGTACCCGGTCGGAGCTGGAGGCCAGCTGCGGTGTGCAGGTCCGGTATCATGCGGCCAATATGCTGCGCGGCGACGAGGTCGCGGACATGGTCGCCTATGGCCGGCACCAGCTGGGCCGGGTCGACATCCTGATCAACAACGCCGGCATCCAGCATGTCGAGGCGGTGGAGAAATTCCCGTCCGACAAATGGGAACAGATCATTGCCATCAACCTGTCCTCGGCCTTCTACGCCACCCGCGCGGCGATCCCGATCATGAAGGCGCAAGGGCGCGGACGGATCATCAACGTGGCCTCGGCGCATGGTCTGGTCGCCAGCCCGTTCAAGTCTGCCTATGTCGCGGCCAAACACGGCGTCATCGGCTTCACCAAGACGGTGGCGCTGGAAGTCGCGCAGGACAACATCACCTGCAACGCGATCTGCCCCGGCTTCGTCGAGACGCCGATCGTCGAAAAGCAGATCGCCGACCAGGCCCGCACGCGCGGCATGTCGAAAGACGCCGTGCTGAAGGACGTCATCCTCGGCTCCCAGCCGACCAAGCGGTTCGTCACGACCGACGAACTGACCGGGATGATGCTCTATCTGGTCAGCGACCTCGGCGCCTCGGCCAACGGGGCCAGCTTCTCGATCGACGGCGGCTGGACGGCGCAGTAGCGCGCCCTACCCCACAAACCCCGCTGCCCGCCTCAGACGGTCATTGATCGCCTCGCCGAGGCCGCGCGTCGGGATGGGCGAGACCGCGATCCCCGACGGCCGCTCGCGGTCCGCCTCACGCAGCCGCCGGAACAGATTGGCCGCCGCCTCACGCAGATCGCCCGACGGA
>JBEIJS010000029.1:0-20102 GCA_040380105.1 Caulobacteraceae bacterium
AGGCACCATCGCCATCACCGGCCTGGGCATTCCCGGCGTCGGCGGCCTGGCGGGCTTCTATTCCAAGGACTCCATCATCGAGAGCGCGTTCGCCTCGTTCACCAATGGCCATTCGGCCATGGGGCTGTTCGCCTTCTTCGTCGGCATCCTCGCCGCCGGTCTGACCGCCTACTATTCATGGCGTCTGGTGTTCATGACCTTCCACAACAAGCCGGTGTGGAAGGACGCGCATCACGACGATCATGCGCATGATGACCACGTCCATGACGACCAAGCCCATGACGACCAAGCCCATGGCGACCATGCCCATGACGATCACGCCCACCACGGCCCGCTGAAGCCGCATGAGAGCCCGCCGGTGATGCTGGTGCCGCTGCTGCTTCTGGCGGTCGGGGCGATCGCTGCGGGCTTCGTCTTCGCCCCCTGGTTCATCGGTGATTACGAGCATGATTTCTGGCGCGGGGCGATCTTCGTGTCGGAGGCCAACCACGTCCTGCACGACAGCCACTACGTTCCGGTCTGGGTGAAATGGTCCCCTCTGATCCTGACCCTGATCGGCAGTTTCGCCGCCTTCTGGCTCTATGTGATGAAGGAAGGCATGGCGCGGCGGATGGCCGACCGGGGCGGCATCGTGCACGGCTTCCTCTACAACAAATGGTATTTCGACGAGCTGTATGACGTCGTGTTCGTCAAGGGCGCGCGGGCGGTCGGTGACCTGTTCTGGAAGGTCGGCGACGTGAAGATCATCGACGGTGGCGGGCCCAACGGCATGGCCTGGCTGTCGCGGAAGCTCGCGGGTGGCCTGAGCCGCTTCCAGTCCGGCTATGTTTATTTCTACGCCTTTGTGATGCTGCTCGGCCTCGCCGGCTTCCTCGCCTTCGCCATCTATACGTGGGGAGCCTGATCTTGCCCCAGATCCCCTATATCCTCAGCGTCGTCACCTTCCTGCCGCTGGTCGGCGCGGGGTTGATCCTGCTGGCGCGTCTGTTCAACAAGACCGGCGCAGACGGCGCGGCGCGCTGGATCGCCCTTCTGACGACACTTGTGACCCTGGCCGTCTCGGTCGTGCTCGTCGCGAATTTCGATCCGTCCAGCGCCGCCTATCAGTTTGTCGAGCGATACGTCTGGTTCGTTGGTGCCCAGTACCACATGGGCGTGGACGGGATTTCGATCCTGTTCGTGCTGCTGACGGCCTTCCTCATGCCGATCTGCATCCTGGCCAGCTGGACCACGATCAAGGACCGGGTGGTCGATTACATGATCGCCTTCCTGGTGCTGGAGACCCTGGTCATCGGGGTGTTCACCTCGCTGGACCTGTTCCTGTTCTACATGTTCTTCGAAGGCACCCTGGTGCCGATGTTCATCATCATAGGCGTGTGGGGCGGGGCGAACCGGATCTATGCCTCGTACAAATTCTTCCTCTACACCCTGTTGGGGTCGGTGCTGATGCTGCTGGCCATGCTGTGGATGGCGGCCGAGACCGGCACCACCAGCATTCCGGCACTCAAGGAATACGCCTTCAGTCCGACGGTGCAGCCGCTGCTCTGGCTGGCCTTCTTCGCCTCCTTCGCGGTCAAGATGCCGATGTGGCCGGTGCATACTTGGCTGCCCGACGCCCACGTCCAGGCCCCGACAGCCGGGTCGGTCATTCTGGCCGGCATCCTGTTGAAGCTCGGCGGCTACGGCTTCCTGCTGTTCAACCTGCCCATGTTCCCGCAGGCGTCCCAGACCTTTGCCCCGCTGGTTTTCGCTCTCTCGGCGATCGCCATCGTCTACACCTCGCTGGTCGCCTTCCGGCAGACGGACATGAAGAAGCTGATCGCCTATTCATCGGTCGCCCACATGGGTTTCGTGACCATGGGCATCTTCGCCGGCAATGATCAGGGCGTGCAGGGGGCCGTGTTCCAGATGCTGAGCCACGGCCTGATCTCGGGCGCGCTCTTCCTCTGCGTCGGCGTGGTCTATGACCGGATGCACACGCGCGAGATTGCCCTGTACGGCGGCCTGACCGCGCGCATGCCCTGGTTTGCGGCCATCTTCATGCTGTTCACCATGGCCAATGTCGGCCTGCCGGGGACCTCGGGTTTCATTGGCGAGATCCTGACCATGGTCGGCATCTATGAGGTATCGACCTGGACGGCCTTGTTCGCCGCCTCGGGCGTGATCTTCTCAGCCGTCTATGCGCTGACGCTCTACCGCAACGTCATGTTCGGCGAGATCACCAATCCGGCGACGAAGGCGATCACCGATGTCGACAAGCGCGAACTGCTGATCTTCGCCCCGCTGATCATCGGCACCCTGTGGCTGGGCTTCCAGCCCGGACTGGTGCTGGACTATACCGCCGCCTCGGTCGAGGCCCTGACGACCACCTATCGCGCCGCGATCGGCGGGTGAGACGATGATGCCAGATCTTGATTTCGCCCTGCGCCTGTCCGCCCCCGAGAGCACGCTCGCGGTCGGCGGACTTGTGCTGCTGATGCTCGGTGCCTTCATGGGCGAGAAGAGCGCGCGTCTGATCTCCATCCTGTCGGTGGCCGTCCTGGTCGCCGCTACCGCCGTGACCGTTACCGGCCCGCTGGGTATGGCTTTCAACGGTGCCTATGTGGCCGACCCGCTGGCCGTTTACGGCAAGGCCCTGATCTTCCTGTCCAGCGCCGTGGCCATTGTCCTTGGCGACGGCTGGATGCGCCGCGCGAAGATCGCCAAATTCGAATACCCCGTCCTGATCGTGCTGGCCTCGGCCGGCATGGGGATGATGGCATCGTCGGGCGACCTGATCTCGCTCTACGTCGGCATCGAACTGCACTCGCTGGCCCTCTATGTTCTGGCGGCCTACCATCGCGACGATCTGAAGGCGTCCGAGGCCGGTCTGAAGTATTTCGTCCTGGGCGCGCTGTCGTCCGGCCTTCTGCTTTATGGCGCGAGCCTGATCTACGGCTTCACCGGATCGATGCGCTTCGATGAGATTGCCGCCTATGCCGCCGCCAACGAGTCCACGGGCCTGATCTTCGGCCTCGTGTTCCTGATCTGCGGCCTGGCCTTCAAGGTCTCCGCCGCGCCGTTCCACATGTGGACGCCGGACGTCTATGAGGGTGCGCCGACGCCGGTCGTGGCCCTGTTCGCCACGGCACCCAAGGTGGCGGCCATGGTGTTGATCGCGCGGACGCTGGAAGGAGCCTTCGGCGGTTCGCACGACCAGTGGGCCCAGGTGCTGATCCTGATCGCGCTGATCTCTTTCGCCGTCGGGGCGTTCGGCGGTCTGGTCCAGAAGGACCTGCAGCGACTGCTGGCCTATTCCTCGATCGCCAACATCGGCTACGCCCTGCTGGGTATTGCGGCCGGGACCACGGCGGGCGTTCAGGCCATGCTGGTGTTCATGACCCTGTATGTCATCGACCAGTTCGGCTTCTTCGCCATCCTGCTGTCGTTGTCGCGCGGCGGAAAGCCGATCCGCAGGATCGCCGATCTGGCCGGACTGCGGAAGGACAAGCCGGTGACGGCCATTGCCCTGACCGTGCTGTCGCTGTCGGTGCTGGGGATGCCGCCGCTGGCCGGTTTCTGGGCCAAATTCTATGTCTTCGGCGCGGCTGCCGAGGCCGGTTACTGGATGGTCGGCGCGGCGGGTCTGGTGGCCTCGGTCGTGGCCGGTTTCTACTATCTGCGCATCATCAAGCTGATGTGGTTCGATCCGACGCCCGAGGGCGTTGGGCCGACGGATGCGTCGCCGGTCGAGGCAAGGACCATCGCCTGGGCTTCTGCCGCCTTCTCCTTCCCCCTGGTGATCGTCGCCATCGGCTGGATCGACCATTTCGCCGGCATCGCCGCGACCGGTTTCGGAGCCGGGTAGGGGCGGATGCCCGCCGCGCCGATCCTGCTGCTCGACCAGACCGACTCGACCAATGCGGAGGCCCGTCGACGCGCGGATGCCGGCGAGACCGGACCGTTGTGGATCGTTGCACGTCGCCAGACCGCGGGGCGGGGGCGTCGTGGGCGGCAATGGGAAAGCCGGGACGGCAACCTGTTTTCCACCCTGATGCAGGTGACCCGAAAACCGCCCGCGGAGGCGGCCCAGGTCACCTTCGTCGCGGCGTTGGCCATCGCGGACCTGCTGGACGCCTGGGCACCGGCATCGCTGGTTACGATCAAATGGCCCAATGATGTGATGCTGGCGGGGCAGAAGGCCTCGGGTGTGCTGGTCGAGTCCGGGGCGCATGAGAGCGGCGGCCTTTGGCTGGCGGTCGGGATCGGGATCAATCTGGTCAGCGCGCCGGAGGGGACCGAGCGGCCCGCGACGGCGCTGGCCCATCATCTGCGCGGCGACGCGGTGAGCCCGCCGACCATCGAGGCGGCTGCGGCGAAGCTGGCGGCGGCGTTCCATGTCTGGATGACGCGCTGGGAGACGCTGGGTTTCCAGCCGATCCTCGATGCCTGGAGCGCACGGACGGCCGGGCTGGACGGGCCTGCGGTGGCGCGGTTGGGTCGCGAAACGATTGAGGGCCGGGCGGAGGGCGTAGGCCCCGACGGCGCGCTGAAATTGAGGCTGGCGGACGGGAGCCTGCGGCTGATCTCCGCCGGCGACGTCTTCTTCGGGGAGGCCGCGTAATGCTTCTGGCAATAGAGCAGGGCAATACCAATACGCTGTTCGCAGTCCATGACGGCGGCGACTGGATCGCCCAGTGGCGCACCGCTACGGAGAGTAGCCGCACGGCTGACGAGTACGCCGTCTGGCTGAGCCAACTTCTGGCCATGCACGGGTTGGCGATCAGCCAGCTGGACGGATGCATCATCTCCAGCGTGGTGCCGCAATCGATCTTCAACCTGCGCAACCTTTCGCGCCGCTATCTGGGGGTCGAGCCCCTGGTCATCGGCGACAATGTCCGGCTGGGCATGACGTCCCGGATCACCAAGCCGAGCGAGGCGGGCGCGGACCGGCTGGTCAACGCCATAGGGGCGCATCTGATCTATCCCGGCGACCTGATTGTCATCGACAGCGGCACCGCGACCACCTTTGACGTCATCGCCGCTGATGGCGCCTTCGAGGGCGGCGCGATCGCCCCCGGGATCAATCTCAGCCTGCAGGCCTTGCATGAGGCGGCGGCCATGCTGCCGCGGATCGCCATCCAGCGGCCCGACCGGGTGATCGGCAAGGACACGGTCACCAATATGCAGTCCGGCGTCTTCTGGGGCTATGTCGCCCTGATCGAGGGCATGGTGGCGCGCATCAAGGCGGAGTGGGGCAAGCCCATGACCGTGATCGGCACAGGCGGCGTGGCCAGCCTGTTCGAAGGCGCAACAGACTCAATCGACCGGTTCGATCCGGACCTGACTATCCGCGGCCTGCTGGAAATCTGGCGGCGGAACACCCTCTAAAGGACCTATGAAAAAGAAAACCAGTGACGAGCTCGTCTTCCTGCCGCTGGGCGGGTCGGGCGAGATCGGGATGAATTTGAATCTCTACGGATACGGGCCGGAGACGAACCGCGAGTGGATCGTGGTCGACGTCGGGGTGACCTTCGGCGACCTGTCGACGCCGGGCGTCGATGTGATCGTGCCCGACCCCGCCTTCCTCGAAGGCGAGACTATCCGGGGTATCGTGCTGACCCACGCCCATGAGGACCATATCGGTGCCCTGGGCTGGCTTTGGTCGCGCATGAAGGCGCCCCTGTATGCGACGCCCTTCACCGCCTTCCTGATCCGCGAAAAGCTGCGCGAGGCGGGCATCCTCGATCAGGTCAAGCTGATCGAGGTGCCGCTGGGCGGAACCATCGACCTGGGCCCGTTCCAGGTGACCATGGTCACCATGACCCATTCGATTGCCGAGCCGAACGGCCTGGCCATCAAGACGCCGCTGGGCACGGTGCTGCACACCGGCGACTGGAAGATCGACGATGATCCCATCATCGGCGAGGTCACCGATTCTGCCGCCATCAGTCGCCTCGGCGACGAAGGCGTGCTCGCCATGGTGTGCGATTCCACCAATGTTTTCGTCGAGGGATCGGCGGGTTCCGAGGGTGGCGTTCGCAACGCCCTGATTGAGCTCATCGGGGGGCTGAAGGGCCGGATCGCGGTCGGCTGTTTCGCCTCGAACGTCGCACGCATGGACAGTGTGATCCGGGCCGCCGAGGCCGCGGGCCGGCGCGTGTCGCTGGCGGGGCGCTCCATGCACCGCATCACCTCGGCCGCCAAACACGTCGGCATGCTGAGCGACATCAAGCCGTTCCTGACCGACGAGGAAGCTCGTGTCTGGCCGGCCGACGGGATCCTGTATCTGTGCACCGGCAGCCAGGGTGAGGCCCGGGCCGCCCTGTCGCGGGTTGCCGAGGGCACCCACCCCTACATCAAGCTCAGCAAGGGTGATCACTGCATCTTCTCGTCGCGGGTCATCCCCGGCAATGAGCTGTCGATCGGTCGGCTGCAGGACAAGCTCGCGGATCGCGGGGTGCGGCTCTACACCGAGCGCGACCATCCCGGCATCCACGTCTCCGGCCATCCGTGCCGGGAGGAGCTGCGGCAAATGTACGCCTGGGCCCGGCCGCAGATCGCGGTACCGACCCACGGCATGCGTCGTCATCTTGCCGAGCACGCCAACCTGGCCAGGGACGTCGGCGTTCCCGAGACGGTGACGCCGCGCAACGGCGATATGGTGCGTCTGGCCCCCGGGCCTGCGGCAATCATCGATGAAGTGCCCAATGGCAGGCTCTACGTCGATGGCGGCCGCCTGGTCACCGAACAGGGCGAGGCCCTGCACGAGCGGCGGCATGCCTCGACCAACGGTGTGCTGATCGTCACCTTCGCCATGGACAGGCGCGGCAAGATCGTCAGCGACATCGATGTGCGGGCCATCGGCCTGCCGGGCGATGCGGAATCGCCACTGGGCGATGCCCTCGATGACCTGGCAGAGCGTGCCGAGGCGGCGGTGATGAAACTCAAGGGCGCGGCCCTCGAGGACGAACTGGTCATCGAACAGGCTGTGTCGCGTGCGCTCAAAAAGGCCAGCCAGCAGATCTGGGATCGGCGACCGATCGTCGAGACCATCATTCTGAGGCTTTGAAGCCGGGGTGCGGCTTCGTCTATAAGAAGCCGAATCCCCCGCCCAAGGTCCTTCCATGCCCGACGCCCCGCCCGAATTTCTCTACAAGCGCGTCCTGCTGAAGGTCTCGGGAGAGGTCCTGATGGGGGACCAGGGCTATGGCATAGACCAGAAGACCGTGGCCACGGTGGCCAAGGCCGTAGCGGATGTGGCCCGCGAAGGGGTGGAGATCTGCCTCGTCATCGGCGGCGGCAATATCTTCCGGGGGCTGAGCAAGGCCGCGGGCGACATGGAACGGGCCACCGCCGACTATATGGGCATGCTGGCCACGGTCATGAACGCCCTGGCCATGCAGGCCGCGCTAGAGAAAATCGGCGTTCAGACCCGGGTGCAAAGTGCGCTTGAGATGAACGCCGTGGCCGAGCCCTACATTCGCCGGCGGGCCCTGCGGCATCTCGAAAAGGGGCGGGTCGTGATTTTCGCCGCGGGCGTGGGCGCGCCATTCTTCACGACCGACTCGGGTGCCGCCCTGCGCGCTGCCGAGATGGGCTGCGATGCCCTGCTGAAGGGCACCAGTGTCGATGGCGTCTACACGGCCGATCCCAAGAAGGACGCCAGCGCCACGCGCTACGAGACCCTGACCTACCACGATGTGCTGGCAAAGGACCTGAAGGTCATGGATGCCTCGGCCATCGCCCTGATGCGTGACTCGGGCATTCCGATCGTGGTCTTCTCGATCCGTGAGGACAATTCGCTGCGTCGGACCCTGACGGGGGAGGGGACCTTTACGGTCATCTCGTCCAAAAAGGCCGCCTGAGCCGCCAAAGACAAGAAAACGCGAGAGAAACGACCATGGCCAAGCCTGATCTGAAGACCTACCGCGAGCGCATGGACAAATCCGTGTCCGCCCTGAAGGAAGAGTTCAACGGTCTGCGGACCGGCCGCGCCAACGTCGGTCTGCTGGATCCGGTGCAGGTGCAGGCCTACGGCTCCAACGCCCCGCTGAACTCCGTGGCCGCCATCAGCGTGCCCGAGCCGCGGATGATCTCGGTCAGTGTCTGGGACAAGTCGATGGTCGGGCCGGTCGAGAAGGCCATCCGCGCCGCCGGCCTTGGGCTCAACCCGATCGTCGACGGCCAGACCCTTCGGATTCCGGTGCCGCCCCTTACCGAGGAGCGCCGAAAGGACCTGGCCAAGCTGGCCGGGAAATACACCGAGCAGCAGAAAATCGCCGTCCGCAACGTTCGCCGCGACGCCAATGAGGATCTCAAGAAGGCCGAAAAGGCCGGTGAGATCAGCCAGGACGAGCAGAAGAAGATGGAAACCGAGGTCCAGAAGGACACCGACGCGGCCATCAAGCGGATCGACGAGGCCTTGAGGGCCAAGGAAGTTGAGATCATGCAGGTTTGACGGCGCGAAATGCCGTAGGATAAGCCCTGCATGCCCGCCGCACCCCTTCACCCCGCGCCGACTGACGGAGTTCGCCCTGGCGATCCCAAGCATGTTGCCCTGATCATGGATGGCAACGGGCGTTGGGCCGAGGCCCGCGGTGTACCGCGCGCCATGGGTCACCGCGAGGGTGTGCAGGCCTTGAAGCGGACGGTTGAGGCGGCACCCCGGTTCGGGATCCGTTGCCTGACCGTGTTTGGCTTTTCGACGGAGAACTGGAGCCGTCCGGCCGACGAGGTGTCTGACCTGATGGGCCTCGTGCGTTCCTATGTCACCAGCGATCTCAAGCGGCTGGAACGCGCAGGTGTGCGGGTTCGGGTTCTGGGTCGACGCACCGGTCTTCCGGCCGACATTGTCGCCATCATCGACCGGGCCGAGGCCAGAACGGCGCACAATGACAAATTCCTGCTCCAGGTCGCTTTCAACTACGGGGGGCGGGCCGACATCCTGGATGCCGCCCAGCGGCATGCCGACGCCGTTCTGGCCGGCCGGGTGACCGGGCCGCTGGATGAGGCGGCCCTGGGTCTGGGCCTGTCTACCGCCGGTGCGCCGCCGGTCGATGTGATTGTGCGCACCTCGGGCGAGCAGCGGTTGTCGAACTTCCTGCTGTGGGAAGCGGCCTATGCCGAACTGGTCTTTCAGAACGTGCTCTGGCCCGACTATGGAGCCGAGGGGCTGGCCGACGTGATCGATCAGTACCGTAATCGGGATCGCCGCTTTGGTGGCCGGTCCGTCCCAGCCGAGGCCGCTGTGCCCGCCCTTGCGGCCGGCTGATGGCGGTCTGGGCGCGCGACATTGGCCCCAGGGCCGCCTCGGCCGTCGTGCTGGCCCCGGCCGCCGTCCTGGCCATCTGGGCCGGTGGGCTCTGGTTCCTCGCCCTGATGCTGCTGGCCTGTACCCTGCTGGCCATCGAATGGGCCATGATGAGCGCGTCGCGGGCCTGGCGGGTGATGGCCGGTGCCGTTGCCTTCGGCCTTGTCGCCGGCGTGGTGGCGGCGCACGCCGGACAGCTGTCGCTCGGGCTTGTGATGCTGGTGTTCGGGGCCGTCGCCGCTGGCCTGTTTGCGCGCAATCGCGGGCAGGAGGCGCTGGATGCCGCCTATGGCGTGCTCTACCTCGGCTGGCCTGCGGTGCTGCTGATCTGGCTCCGTGACCTCGACACGCCGAGTGGTCTGGCCTGGACCGTCTCTGCGTTTGCCATCGCCTGGGCGTCGGACATCATGGCCTATCTGGTTGGAAGCCTGGTCGGCGGCCCGAAACTGTGGCCGAGCTTTTCGCCCAACAAGACCTGGTCCGGATTTGTCGGGGGGCTTGTGGCAGGCACGATCGCCGGTGCCGCGCTGGGCGCCTTTCTTGACCTCGGCATCGGGGCCTATTGGGGTGCGGCGCTCGGGCTTGCGGCGGCATTGGCCACGATGGCCGGCGACCTTTGGGAGTCTGCGCTGAAGCGGCGCTATGGCGTCAAGGATGCCGGCAAGCTGATTCCCGGCCATGGTGGCCTGCTGGACCGGGTCGACGGGTTGATGTTCGCCGTTGTGGTGGTGGCCTGCGGGCGGCTGATTGCCGGGATGACGGGCGGGGCCGCATGATCCGGCGGCGGGTAACTGTGCTCGGTTCGACAGGCTCAGTCGGCTGTTCGACGCTGGACCTGATGGATCAGGCCGAGCGCGCGGGGACCGGTGTGTTCGAGGTCGAGGCCCTGACCGGTGGTGCCAATATCGTCCGGCTGGCTGAACAGGCGCGGCGCTGGAAGCCGAAGCTGGCCGTCACGGCAGATCCCGCGAAGCTCGACCTGCTGCGAGAGGCGCTGGCCGGGACGGGGGTCGAGGCCGCTGCCGGCGACCAGGCGGTGATCGAGGCCGCAGCGCGGCCCGCGGACTGGACCATGGCCGCCATTGTCGGAGCGGCCGGGCTGCGCTCGGCCTGGGCCGCGGCGGCTACCGGCGCGACCCTCGCCCTCGCCAACAAGGAGAGCCTGGTCTGCTGCGGCCCGGCCCTGATCGAGCGTGTCAGGCGGTCCGGCGGACGGTTGCTGCCGGTCGATTCCGAGCATTCCGCCATCCATCAGGTCTTCCCCCATCACGCGCCGGAACAGGTCGCCAAACTGGTCCTGACGGCTTCAGGCGGGCCGTTTCGCACCACGCCGCGCGAAGCACTCAAGTCGATCACGCCGGAACAGGCTGTCGCCCACCCGAACTGGAGCATGGGGGCCAAGATCTCGGTCGACAGTGCCACCATGGCCAACAAGGGTCTGGAAGCCATAGAGGCGGCCTATCTGTTCGACATGCCGGCCGAGCGGATCGGCGTGGTGGTGCACCCAGAGTCCGTCATCCACAGCCTGGTGGAGTATGTCGACGGCTCGACCCTGGCCCAGATGGGGCCGCCGGACATGAAGACGCCGATCGCCTACGCCCTGGCCTGGCCCGACCGGATCGCCTGGAATGCGCCGCGGCTGGACCTGGCTGCGCTCGGCCAACTGACGTTCGAGGCCCCCGACGACGAGCGCTTCCCGGCCCTGAAACTCGCGCGACAGGCGTTACAGGCGGGCGGCGCGGCCCCCATCGTGTTCAATGCGGCCAATGAGGTTGCGGCGCTGGCTTTTCTTGACCGTCGACTGGGCTTTCTCAATATTGCCGCAGTCGTCGCCGACACCTTGTCGCGCGTGACGGCCTCGGGGGTGGATTCCGGTTCCGACGACGCCTGCGACGCGGCTCTGGCCGTCGATGCGCAAGCGCGGCGGATGGCGGAGTCCATCATCCGCGGCATCGCGGCGGCAGCCTGAATGGCGAAGGGACCGATAACGGCATGACGGGCTTTCTCGGTCAGGCGCTGCTCTACATTGTACCCTTCCTGCTGGTGCTGACCTTTATCGTCACCATCCATGAACTCGGCCATTTTCTTGTGGCTCGCAGATTCGGCGTGAAGGTCGATCGGTTCTCCATCGGCTTTGGCAAGACCATCGTGGCCCGGACGGACAAACACGGGACCGAGTGGCGGCTGGCCTGGTTGCCCCTGGGCGGCTACGTCAAATTCTCGGGTGATCTGGACGCATCGAGCGTGCCGGACCAGGCCGGGCTGGCCGAGCTAAGGCAACGGGTCATCGCCGAGAACGGTCCGGGTGCCGAGCGCGACTATTTCCATTTCAAGCCGGTCTGGCAGCGCGCCCTGATCGTCGCTGCGGGGCCGGCGGCCAATTTCCTTCTGGCACTGGTGCTGTTCACAATCCTGTTCAGCGTGATCGGCGAACGGATCGCGGCACCGCGGGTTGCGGCAGTGGTTCCGGGCAGTCCGGCGGCTGAGGCCGGATTTCTGCCCAGCGACAGGATTGTCGCGATCAACAGCCGACTGATCGAGGATCAGTCCGAGGTCACCCAGACGGTGATAATGAGTGCCGGCGATCCGTTGCGCTTCACCGTGGATCGTGCTGGTCGGCAAGTCGAACTGGTCGCCACCCCAAGGCGGGTGGTGCAGGATGACGAGCTTTCGGGGCGGATACGGGTTGCCCAGATCGGCCTCGCGCTTCGGCCTCTGCAGGAGGACTACCGGTTCCGTCGGCTGAATCCGTTCGAGGCGACCGGAAAGGGTGCGGAGATGATCGGTACGACGGTCGCGACGACCGGCACCTACATCGGCCGCATCTTCACGGGCAAGGAATCCGGCGATTTGCTGAGCGGCCCGATCGGAATTGCTCGGGCGGCGGGTGGGGCGACCCGTCAGGCTGTGGCTGCCGATCCCGACCCCGGCTATATCGCCGCCAACCTCGCCCTGACGTTTCTTCAGTTCGCCGCCATAGTTTCGATCGGAATTGGCATTGTTAATCTGCTGCCGATTCCGGTTCTGGATGGGGGACATCTGCTGTTCTACGCCTATGAAGCTGTGGCCCGCAGGCCAGTACCCGCTCGCGTTCAGGAGGTCGGCTATCGCGTCGGTCTTGCTTTGCTGGCGGGATTGATGTTGTTCGCGACTTGGAACGACCTGCAGAAGCTGAGCCTGTTCAAATTCCTCGGCGGGTTCGCATGACGAGCCGACGCCAGCCCCCGATGGTTTCCAGTATGATCCGACAAGATGCGTCCGCCCTCCGTTTCGTCAGGGCCCTGAGTCCCAGCCTGCTGGCCCTTGCGGCCGCCGCAGGGATGGCGGGTCCGGCCATGGCCCAGGGGCAAAGCCCGGCCGCTCCGGTGATCCAGCCCGCACCGCAGCAGGTGGGGCCTCCGGCTGCAGCCCCGGCGGCCGCAGTGCAGGACCAGCGCGTCACGATCAGTCGCATCCTTGTGCGGGGTAACCAGAGGATCGACCAGACGACGGTCCTGTCCTATCTGCCGATCCAGCCGGGCGATACCGTCGACGCGGCGGTTCTGGACGTCGCTGTGCGGACCCTGACCAGGACCCAGCTGTTCGCCGACGTCCAGCTGGGCGTGCAGCCGAACGGCGACCTGGTGGTCGAAATCGTCGAGAACCCGATCATCAACCAGGTGGTGTTCGAGGGGAACGGCGCGGTCAGCGAGGACAAGCTTCGTGAGGAAGTCACGCTCAGACCGCGCGGCATCTACACCCGGGCCCGGATCCAGGAAGACGTCGGCAAGATCGTCGAGCTCTACCGCCTTTCGGGGCGCATCTCGGCCACCGTCACGCCCAAGATCGTCCAGCTGGACCAGAACCGCGTCGATGTGGTGTTCGAGATCAATGAGGGTCCGGAGACCGGCGTTCGGTCGATCACCTTCCTCGGCAACAGCGCCTATTCGGACAGCGAATTGCGCGAAGTCATGGTGACGCAGGAGTCGGCCTGGTACCGCCTGTTCACGACCAACGACAATTACGATCCGAACCGGCTGGACTATGACCGCGAGCAACTGCGGAAATTCTACACCAACCGCGGCTATTATGATTTCCGGGTCCTGTCAGCGATTTCGGAGCTGGCACCGGACGACAGCGCGTTCGGCATCACCCTGACGGTGGACGAGGGCGATCGCTATAATTTCGGCGAGGTCGACGTCGTCACAGAGAACGACCGTCTCAATCCCGACTTCCTGAAGCTGCTGCTGCCGATCAGCACCGGAGATCTGTACGAGAGCGACAAGATCGAGTCTGCGGTCGACGCCCTGACGTTCGCTGCCGGGTCGGCGGGCTATGCCTTCGTCGAGATCGAGCCGAACTATCGCGCCAACCCCGAGACCGATACGGTGGATGTCACGTTCAACATCCGGGAAGGTCAACGGGTCTATGTCGACCGCATCAATGTGATCGGTAACACCCGGACACTGGATAATGTCGTCCGCCGTGAAATGATGCTGACCGAGGGCGATGCCTTCAACCGCACCCTTCTGGAGCGGTCGCGCAACAATCTGCGGGCCCTGGGTTTCTTCAAGGAAGTCACCGTCGAAGAGGCCCGCGGCACGGCTGCCGACAGGTCTGTGGTCAATGTCACCGTCGAGGAACAGCCCACCGGCGAGCTTTCTGTCGGTGCCGGGTTCAGCTCGGTCGACTCCTTTGTGGTCAATCTGGGCATCACCGAGCGCAATTTCCGCGGCCGGGGCCAGAACGTGGTGGCCCGCGTCGAGTGGGGATCACTCCGCCAGCAGATCGATTTCCGCTTCACCGAGCCAAAATTCCTGGGTCGGGATCTGCGTGCGGGTTTTGACGCCTTCCACTCGCGTTACGACCTCAGCGAATTCTCTTCCTACGACTACCGTTCGACCGGTGGTGGCGTGCGGCTGTCCTATCCGCTGAACGGCTACACCCTTCTCAGCACGCGCTACTTCCTGAAGAGCGATGAGATCATCGTGCCGCAGGGCTACTGCAACGGCGGTGGCGGGGCCAACGCCCTGTGTGACCAGGTCGGCTCTTTCCTGAACTCCTCGGCCGGCTACACTCTGCTGGTCGACCGCCGGAACGATCCGGTGCGGCCCACACGCGGCTGGACCGGTACCCTGCGCCAGGATTTTGCAGGCATCGGCGGCGATGTGAACTACATCAAGACCGAGGCGGACGTATCGGCCTACTGGGGCATCACTCCGGACTGGGTCGTCACGGCTACGGCTTCGGTGGGCTATATCGGTGGCTGGGGTGGCGATCCGATCCGGATCAATGACCGCTTCTTCAAGGGCGGAAACAGCTTTCGCGGCTTCGAGACTGCGGGTATTGGCCCGCGCGATCTGACCCCGGGAACCAACAACGACGCGCTCGGTGGCAATTTCTACGCCGTCAGCACGGTGGAAATGACCGTCCCGAACGGCCTGCCCGAAGAGTATGGCATCCGGACTTCGATATTCGCCGATGTCGGCACCCTCGGCGTCCTCGATGACCGCTATACGACGACGCCCAGCGGCGTGCCGAACGTTTACATCGTCGACGAGCTCGCCTTGCGGGCCTCTGCCGGCCTGAGTATCCACTGGAAGTCGCCAATGGGTCCGATCCGCTTCGACCTGAGCCAGATCATCGGTCAGGAAGAATACGACAAAACAGAAACGTTCCGCTTCTCGACTTCCACCCAGTTCTAGCGCGGGCGATTATTCCGCATCAAAGGTTCACGATGAAACTGTTCGCAATCGGCGCTTTCGCTCTCGCGTCACTGGCTGCCGGCTCCGCCGCAGCCCAGGCCCAGGCCCCGACCAATCCCGGCCCGGTCCTGCCCGGCGTCTGTGTGTTCCACAATGATCGTTTGCTGGCCCAGTCGATGGCCGGCCAGTCCGTCCAGGCCGGTATGCAGCGGCTGATCACCGAAGTGCAGGGCGAGCTCGCGCCCTACGGTGCGACCCTTCAGACAGAGGCCCAGGCCCTGCAACAGGGCGGCCAGGCGGCCGATCCTGACGGCTCGCGCGCGCGTGCCTGGCAGGCCCGTGCCCAGGAGGCCCAGCAGCTGGAACAGCGTCGCCAGTCCGAACTGCAGTACACCCAGCAGATGCAGATCCGGACCATCGCCCAGGCGGCTGACCCCATTCTGGTCGCCGTGTACCAGGAGCGTGGCTGCGGCCTGCTGCTGGATCGGTCGGCGGTCTATATCTCCAACCCGGCCATGGATGTGACCGACCTGGTGATCCAGCGCCTGAACGCCAGCCTTCCGTCGATCTCCTTCAACCGTCTCGAAGTGCCGGCCCAGGTTCAGCAGTAAGGCGCCCATGCCTGATCCGCGCTTTTTCGACAGCCTGCCCGCGCTGAGCGTGGCGGAGCTGGCCGGGCGGGTCGGCGGTGAGGTCCTGCGAGGCGGGGATCGACAGATCTCCGCCGTCGCGCCGCTCGGGTCCGCCTCGGCGAGTGACCTCGCCTATCTGGGCGATCGCAAATTCGTTGCGGCCCTCGCCGTTACCCGGGCCGGATGCGTGATCCTGCCCGCGTCGGCGATCGAAAGCGCCCCGGCCGGTGCGGCCGTGATCGTTTCGGACCAGCCCCAGGCCGCCTGGGCGCATGCCTCCCTGGCCCTCCACCGCCCGATTTTGCTGACCGCTGCGGATCGCGATGCGGCCGCCGAGGACGACACTGTGGTGTTCGAACCCGGTGTGGTGGTTGGCCCCGGTGCGCGCATCGGGCGAGGGACGCGTATCGGTGCCAACAGTGTCATCGGTCCGGGTGTCCAGATCGGGCGCGACTGCGTTATCGGCAACAATGTCAGTGTCAGCTTCGCACTGATCGGGGACCGCGTGAGCCTGTTCGCCGGGGTGCGGATCGGCGAGGCGGGGTTCGGAGCGGCAAGGTCGAAAACCGGTCCTGTCGATGTGCCCCAGCTTGGACGGGTGATCCTGCAGGACGGCGTCACGGTCGGGGCCAATTCCTGCATCGACCGCGGAGCCTATGACGACACCGTCATCGGCGAGAATACCAAGATCGATAATCTGGTCATGATCGCCCACAACTGCGTCATCGGGCGCAACTGTCTTCTGGCCGCCTTTACCGGGATTTCGGGGTCCTGCATCGTCGGTGACAATGTCATCTTCGGGGGGCAGGCGGGTGTCGGGGACCACATCAGGATCGGCGCAGGGGCCCGCGTGGCCGGCGGGGCCGGCGTGCTGGCCGATATCCCGGCGGGTGAGACCTGGTCGGGATATCCGGCCAAGCCTATCCGCCAGTCCTTGCGCGAAGCCGTCTGGCTCGCCAAACAGACGTCACCGAAGGGGCGCGCCTGACGCGCATGGTGAGGAAGGCCGCACGATGAGCGACGACGGCAAGATCGACTATGCCGAGGTGATGCGCAGGCTGCCGCACCGCTATCCTTTCCTGCTGGTCGACAAGGCGGAGGATTTTGTCGCCAATACCTCGATTACGGGCATCAAGAACGTCACCCACAACGAGCCCTTTTTCCCGGGCCATTTCCCGATCGATCCCGTCATGCCCGGCGTGATGATTGTCGAGGCCATGGCCCAGACCGGCGCGCTGCTGATGTCCAAATCGATGGACGTCCAGGTCGAGGGCAAGGTGATCATGTTCATGTCGATCGACGGTGTGCGCTTCCGAAAGCCTGCCCGACCGGGTGATCAGCTAAGGATGCAGGTGGTGGTGACCAAGGTCCGGGGCGACATCTTCAAATTCCGTGGCGAGACATTCATAGACGGCAAGCTGGCGTCAGAGGCAGAGTTCGCGGCCATGATGGTCACAGTCGACCCGTCGGCCGCATCATGAGCCGCATTCACCCCACAGCCATGGTCGATAGCGGTGTGATTCTGGCCGACGGGGTCGAGATCGGACCCTGGAGCGTGGTCGGACCCGGTGTGGAGCTCGGCGAGGATGTCCGCCTGCTCAGCCATGTCGTGATCCAGCAGGATACGGTGGTGGGTGCCCGGACGACAATCCATCCGTTTTGCGTCATCGGCGGTGATCCGCAGCACGGCGGCTACAAGGGTGAGCCGGTAAGGCTCGAGATCGGAGAGGACTGCCTCGTCCGCGAGCACAGCACCTTCAATCGGGGAACCCCGGTCGGCGGCGGGCTGACCCGGATCGGCAAGGGCTGCATGTTCATGACCGGAGCCCATGTCGGCCATGACGCGATCGTGGGCGACCACGTCACCTTCGCCAACCACGCAACCCTCGGCGGACATTCAGAGGTCGGCGACCGGGTCTTTCTGGGGGGACTGTCGGCGGTCCATCAGTTCGGGCGGGTGGGGCAGGGTGCCATCATCGGCGGGCTGGCTGCGGTCACGCGTGACGTCATTCCCTATGGTTCGGCATGGGGAAATCACGCTCAGCTGCACGGGCTGAATCTGATCGGGTTGAAGCGCAAGGGCTATGACAAGGGCGCGATCCGCAGACTGCTGGCGGGCTACCGCGAACTGTTCGAGGGCGCTGGAACCTTTGCCGAGCGGCTTGACGCCGTCGAAGCCGGTTATGTCGACCTGCCCGAGATCATGGAAATCACCACCTTCATCCGCGAAGCTGGAAAGCGCCCGCTTTGCCTGCCGGGCGTCTAGGAAAGTTGGCCGAATGAACAAGCTGGGCCTGATCGCCGGCGGCGGGGCCTTGCCGGTCTCGGTTGCTGCGCGTTGCGAGGCCGAGGGCCGTCCGGTTTTTGTGGTCCGGCTGGCGGGGTTCGCCGATGATCATCTGGCGCGATACCCCGGCCTCGACGCAGGCATGGCCGAGTTTGGCCGGATTCTGTCGGCGCTGAAAAAGGCGGGCTGCACTGCTGTGTGTTTCGCAGGCACGGTCAGCCGTCCGGATTTCAGGACCCTGAAGCCCGATCTGAAGGGTGCCGCCCTGATGCCGGGCATCATCGCCGCCGCGACCCGGGGCGATGACGCCCTGTTGCGCAAGATCCTTTCGGTGTTCGAGGGCGAGGGCTACGCCATCGAGGGCGCGGACGACATTCTGGGCGGCGAGACCCTGCCGGTCGGAGCGCTTGGCGCGGTTCGGCCGACAGAAGAGCAGCTTTCTGATCTCAGAAAGGCCCTCCATGTTGCCGAAAAATCAGGCGAACTGGATGTGGGCCAGGGGGCGGTGGTCTGCCACGGGCTGGTGCTGGCGGTGGAGGCCCAGGAGGGCACCGACGCCATGCTGGCCCGTGTCGCGGGTCTGCCCGCCGACCTGCGCGGCTCGGCGCAAGAGCGCAAG
Organism: Caulobacteraceae bacterium; assembly: GCA_040380105.1. Classification (GTDB taxonomy): domain Bacteria; phylum Pseudomonadota; class Alphaproteobacteria; order Caulobacterales; family Caulobacteraceae; genus Brevundimonas. The sequence goes on from JBEIJS010000029.1 coordinate 18,515, forward strand.
GGTGCGCTCGGCAAGGCCCCGAAGCCGATCCAGGACATGCGGGTCGACATGCCGGTGATCGGAGCCCGAACGGTCGAGATGGCCGCCGCAGCCGGTTTGGCGGGGGTCGGAGGCTTCGCGGGCCGGTTGATCCTGATCGACCGGGCCGGACTGATCGAGGCCGCTGACCGGCTGGGGCTTTTCGTCTGGGGTGAGCAGCGATGACCCGGCGGCTGAAGGTCATGCTGGTCGCCGCCGAGGCCTCTGGCGATGCGCTCGGAGCCGGGCTGGCGCGCGCGCTGAAAGCAAGGCTGGGGCCCGAGGTCACCTTCGTCGGCATCGGTGGTCCGCGGATGACGGAACAGGGAGTCCAAAGCCCCTTCGATATTGCAGAACTGTCTGTGCTGGGCTGGATCGAGGGGCTGAAGGCCTACGGTATCGTCAAGCGCCGTGTCGCCGATACGGTGGCGCTCGCCCGTGCCGAGCAGCCTGACGCTGTGGTGCTGATCGACAGCTGGGGTTTCACCATCCGGGTTGCCAAAGCCCTGCGGGAAGCCCTGCCGGACACACCACTGATCAAATACGTCGGGCCACAGGTCTGGGCCTCGCGACCGGGGCGGGCGAAGACGCTTGCGGCGTCGGTGGATCACCTGCTGGCCCTCTATGCCTTCGACGCGCCGTGGTTCGAGCGCGAGGGCCTTGCTACCACTGTGGTCGGGTCCCAGGCCCTGCATGTGGATATGAGTGGTGCCGATCCGGTGGCTTTCCGTGCTTCGCGCGGCATCGCTGCCTCTGCGCCCCTGCTGGTCGTGCTGCCGGGCAGCCGGCCGTCGGAGATCCGGTTGATGACCCCGGTCTATGAGGCGGCCATAGCCCGGCTGAAGACGGCCCATCCCGCGCTGGAGATCGCCGTGGTCGCCGCCGGGACAGTGGCCGCGGACGTGACCGGGCGGATCGCGGCCTGGCCGTTCCGCGCCCATCTGGTCGGGGAGGGCGAGAAATACGCCGCCATGCGCGCGGCCACGGTCGCCCTGGCCACCAGCGGCACGGTCTCCACCGAACTGGCCCTGTCGGGCGCGCCCATGGTCATCGCCTACCGCTTCCAGCCGCTCAGCTATGCGATCAGGAAGCCGTTCTTCACGGGGAAATATGCGACCCTGTTCAATCATGCAGCGGACGAGGAAATCGCTCGCGAGCTGATCCAGAAAGATGCCACGCCCGAGAAGCTGGCTGCCGAGGTTGGTCGGCTGCTGGAAGACCCGGCTGCCCAGGCGGATCAGGCGGCGCGCCAGACGGCGGCCTTGGACCGGATGGGACGCGAGGGGCGAGATCCGTCGGAGATCGCAGCGGATGCGGTGCTGAGGGTAATCCAGACAAAAAACGCCGGAGCCTGAGCCCCGGCGTTTTTGCGGTCCGGAAGGTGGATCAGCCGCGCAGCTGGATCGGCACGTAGTTGCGCTCGGTCGGGCCCGTATAGAGTTGGCGCGGGCGGCCGATCTTCTGGCCGGGGTCTTCCATCATTTCCTGCCCCTGGGAGAGCCAGCCACCGGTGAGGGCAAGCGAGAACAGCTCCGTGAACATCGAGGTCGGGAAGCCCATCGCCGACAGG
>JBEIJS010000030.1:0-20097 GCA_040380105.1 Caulobacteraceae bacterium
ATCGAGACGGCGCGACGCCACCAGCACCCGCTGCAATGCACGATGGAAAAGGACTGAGAGGAACCTCCCCATGCCCTCATTTTCGCGTCCTCTCGAAGAGACCCTGCACCGTGCGGTGCACTACGCCAACGAGCGGCGGCACGAATACGCCACGCTTGAACACCTGCTGCTGGCCCTGGTCGATGACCCGGACGCAGCCAATGTGATGACGGCCTGCAATGTCGATCTGGTCGCGCTGAAGACGGCCCTGACCCTGTATGTCGACACGGACCTGGCGGCGCTGGCCACCAGCGACGGCGAGGACGCCAAGCCCACCGCCGGCTTCCAGCGCGTGATCCAGCGCGCGGTGATCCACGTCCAGAGCTCGGGCCGCGAGGAGGTCTCGGGTGCGAATGTGCTGGTCGCCATCTTCAGCGAGCGCGAGAGCCACGCCGCCTATTTCCTGCAGGAGCAGGACATGACCCGCTATGACGCGGTCAACTACATCGCCCACGGTATCGCCAAGAAGGCCGGAAGCAGCGTCGACAAGAGCCCTGCCAAGACCGGCGGAAGCCCCGAGGACGCCGAGGACACCGCCGCCGCCAAGACCGGCGGTGAGGCGCTGGAAGCCTATTGCGTCGACCTCAACGAAAAGTCGCGCAACGGCAAGATCGATCCCTTGATCGGCCGTCACGCCGAGGTCGAGCGGGCCATCCAGATCCTGTGCCGGCGGACCAAGAACAACCCCCTGCTGGTCGGAGACCCGGGCGTCGGCAAGACCGCCATCGCCGAGGGCCTGGCCCGCAAGATCGTCAATCACGAGGTGCCGGAGGTGCTGGAAGGCGCCACCATCTACAGCCTCGACATGGGCGCCCTGCTGGCCGGAACCCGCTATCGCGGCGATTTCGAGGAGCGGCTGAAACAGGTCGTCAAGGAGCTGGAGACGCACGACAACGCCATCCTGTTCATCGACGAGATCCATACGGTGATCGGGGCCGGTGCGACCTCGGGCGGGGCCATGGACGCCTCGAACCTGCTCAAGCCGGCCCTGGCATCAGGCAGCCTGCGCTGCATGGGATCGACCACCTACAAGGAATACCGCCAGCATTTCGAGAAGGACCGGGCCCTGGCCCGTCGCTTCCAGAAGATCGACGTCAATGAGCCGACGGTCGAGGACACGATCAAGATCCTGAAAGGGCTCAAGACCTCCTACGAAGGCCACCACAAGGTCCGCTACACCGACGGGGCCCTGCGCACGGCGGTCGAGCTGGCGGCCCGCTACATGACCGACCGCAAATTGCCGGACAAGGCGATCGACGTGATCGACGAGGCGGGGGCCAGCCAGATGCTGCTGTCCGAAGCCAGGCGGAAGAAGGTCATCGGCCAGAAGGAGATCGAGGTCGTCATCGCCCGCATGGCCCGCATCCCCGCCAAGTCGGTGTCCAAGTCCGACACCGAGGGCCTGCGCCTGCTCGAGACCGACCTGAACCGCGTCGTCTTCGGCCAGTCGGCGGCCATCGAACAGGTCTCGGCGGCCATGAAACTGGCCCGCGCGGGCCTGCGCGATCCGTCCAAGCCGATCGGGGCCTTCCTGTTCAGCGGTCCGACGGGCGTGGGCAAGACCGAGGTGGCCAAACAGCTGGCCTCGACCCTCGGTATCGAGATGCTGCGCTTCGACATGTCGGAGTATATGGAGCGGCACACCGTCAGCCGGCTGATCGGCGCGCCTCCGGGCTATGTCGGCCATGACCAGGGCGGGCTGCTGACCGACGCCGTCGACCAGCATCCCCACGCCGTGGTCCTGCTGGACGAGATCGAGAAGGCCCACCCGGACGTCTACAACATCCTGCTGCAGGTGATGGACAACGGCATGCTGACCGATGCGGTCGGCAAGAAGGTCGATTTCCGGAACACCATCCTGATCATGACCACCAATGCCGGGGCCGCCGACAATGCCCGCGCCTCCATCGGCTTCGGCCGGGGCAAGGTCGAGGGCGAGGACGACAAGGCCATCCAGCGCCTGTTCGCGCCGGAGTTCCGCAACCGGCTCGACGCCATCGTCGCCTTCAAGGCGCTGGACTCGGAGACGATCAAGTCGGTGGTGACCAAATTCATCATCCAGCTGGAGGCCCAGCTGGCGGACCGGAACATCACCATCGAACTGACCGACGAGGCGGCCGACTGGCTGGCCAAGAACGGCTTCGACGAACTGTATGGCGCGCGGCCTCTGGCCCGGGTGATCCAGGAGCATATCAAGAAGCCGCTGGCCGACGACATCCTGTTCGGACGCCTGACCCGCGGCGGCCATGTGAAGGTCACCCTGACCGACGGCAAGATCGCCTTCGACGTCACGGGGCCCAATGCGGCACAGGTCAAGGCGGTCGAGGCCCAGGCGGCGGACTGACCGAGGGCTCGGCCATGAAGAGCGGCGCGGTGCTGACCGAACGGCAGCAGAAGCGGTTCGCCTTGGCCGCCGAGAATGGATGACCCAGACTTTCCGCTCATCCCCGCGAAAGCGGGGACCCAGTTCTTTGGGTGATCGGGCGGCGCCTGAGCCGCGCACGCCGTTGTCCTGAAACGCCGGAGCCAGACTGGACAGGACTGGGTCCCCGCTTTCGCGGGGATGAGCGGAATGTTGGGGTGTGACCTAGCGGCGGCGACCCAGTCCGGTGAGCAGCAGGGCCAGGCCGGCGACGATACCGGTGGTCAGCAGCGGCTTGCGGCGGGCGAAGTCGAGACCCTGGCGCGCCCGGCCCTGATATTCGCGCGGGGCCTTTTCGACCAGTCCGTCCAGCTCATCGATGACGCGGCCATAGGCGTCGCGCGCCTTGCCCTTCACTTCGTTGAGGCGGCCATCCAGCCGCAGCCGGCTGTCGCCCGTCAGGCGGCCGATGGCGGACTGGGCCTTGCCGGTCAGGGTGTCTGCGGTGCCGTTGATGTGGGGTTCGGTCATGGAAGGAATCCTTGGGGTCGGGGAGGGGGAGACTGCCGATGGAGCGCATGTGGGAGCGGCCGGTTCCCGGGAAAAGGGCATGAATGCGCGGTGGGACAGCCTGCCGCGCCGCGGTATTACCCGGGCAATATTGACGGGACCATTATATCCGGGTAAATCCAGCGCACTGAACCGAGGACCTGCCCGATGACTGTGCCCGCCGACCAACCCCTGTTCGCCTTCGCCGGCCATCGCCTGCTGGCCCGCGGCCCGGCCGCCGAGGTCGTGGCGGCGGTCAAGACGGCGACGGATGCGGGCGAGTCCGTCCTGACCTTCGACGCCGTCGACGGCCGGGTCGTCGACCTCGACCTGCGCGGCGATGCGGCCGCCGTCCTGGCCCGGCTGACTCCGGCGTCCGAACCGGAGAAGCGCGGCCCCGGTCGTCCGAGACTGGGCGTCACCGCCCGCGAGGTGACCCTGCTGCCGCGCCACTGGGACTGGCTGTCCGGCCAGGCGGGCGGAGCGTCGGTGGCCTTGCGCAAACTGGTCGAGGGCGCGCTGCGCGAGGCTGAAGGCCCGGACCGGGCGCGCCGGGCGAAGGAGGCGGCCTATCGCTTCATGACCGCGATCGCGGGCGATCTGCCCGGCTATGAGGCGGCCGTACGGGCGCTCTTCGCCGGGGATGGGGAGGGGCTTGAGGCGGCGGTGGAAGGCTGGCCGGAGGGGGTGCGGGACATGGTGCTCAGGATGACGGCGGGGGCGTGGGGGTAGGGAGCGGGCTGAGCGGGCGTCCCAAGCGTGCCTTCTGGAAACGTCAGCGGCAGGCGGAGAAGCGGGAAGGTCAGGAACAGCGGGATGACGCCTGAAACAAGCAACCCCGCCCGGCTTGTTATGGCCTTGGCGGGGCCGGCCGGGCGAACCCGGTCTTGAGGCTCAACGGGCGAACCCGCGAGCAGACGCGCAAAACATACTGCCCACGGCATGCAAATTCAAGTTGATCGGAGGCCAAGGGCTGTTCGGACGCAGTCCTGAACGCGCGTGAAATCCGGCCCGCCGAGGCGAATTTTCAGATAGGCGCGCTTTCCATCAGTCCGACGGGCCGACCGCATCAGGTCGAGGCGCGCGAAGGCCACGGTGGCGATCATGTCGGCCTTGGCCCAGACCTCGATCGCCTGGAAGGGCGGCGGCGGCGCGAAGGGCAGGGTGACAAGGCACTGATAGGGGACGGCGCGGCGCGGGGCGGTGGTGCTGAGCGGGACGACCGTGCAGAGGCCGTCCCGATGACGCAGTCGCGGCGACAGGACCAGCACCGGACGCCGCTTGACCATCTCCGGCGGACGAAAGCCGCTGGAGAAGTCGCAGATCAGAATGTCGCCCGGCGCGGGCGGAAACTGGATGGCCATGGCTCACGATCTTGTCGCGAGACAATCTAAAATTGAATGGAACCGCTTTGGCAATCGCTTGATGGGCTAGTTGGCGAGGTAGACGTCGAGCATGTCTCGCCACGTCGGATTGCGTTCCTCAATCAGCAGCAGTTTCCACGACCGTCGCCATTCCTTGATCCGACGCTCGCGCCTGAAGGCCCCGCTTCGGGTCTCATGCCATTCAGCCCAGACCAGCGTCTTGCATCCATACCGTTTGGTGAAGCCGTCATGAGCCCCATCCCGGTGCTGGTGCACCCGCTTCCACAGGTTGTCGGTGTGCCCGGTGTAGATCGCCCCGTTGCGACGATTGGCCATGATGTACACCCAGAACCCTGTTGGCCCGTCGCGCACCCTTCCCTCCGCTCATCCCGGCGAATGCCGGGACCCAGATGAAATGACGCGAGCGGATTGTGCAAGTAAAGGTTGCGTGTTTCGCTGCCGGCCACGGTGCCATATGATCTGGGTCCCGGCATTCGCCGGGATGAGCGGGGTTGGAGTAGCAAATGTCGAACACTGTCGAGGACGTGGCGCGTCTCACGGTCGTATTCGGCGAGCGACCCGGTCTGGCGCGCCTCGCGGAACAGGGAGCGCTCTGGGCCGAGGACACGCCTGCGAATCGAACCCAGATCGAAGCGATCTGGAAGGCTGATCGGGCTGCCACCTTGTTTAAGGCCAAGAATCTGCGCGACGTACTCGACGATGCAGACCTTCATGAACCAGCTTGGCGGGAGTTGAGGGTACTCCGGGCGGGAGCCTAACCCACCTTCACCCTTACCGCCGCCTCCGGCAGATCCTCACCAAACGCCCGCTGATAGAATTCCGCGATCGTCGGCCGTTCCAGCTCGTCGCATTTGTTCAGGAACGTCAGCCGGAAGGCCAACCCCACGTCGCCGGCGAAGATGATGGCGTTCTGGGCCCAGGTGATGACCGTGCGCGGGCTCATGACGGTCGAGATGTCGCCGTTCATGAAGGCGTTGCGGGTCATGTCGGCGACGCGGACCATGGCGGCGATGCGGCGGCGGCCGTCGGCGTCCTGCCATTCGGGCACCTTGGCGGCCACGATCTCGGCCTCGACGTCGTGGTCGAGGTAGTTGAGCGTGGTGACGATGTTCCAGCGGTCCATCTGGCCCTGATTGATCTGCTGGGTGCCGTGGTACAGGCCCGAGGTGTCGCCCAGGCCGATGGTGTTGGTGGTGGCGAACAGGCGGAACCAGGGGTTCGGCCGGATGACGCGGTTCTGGTCCAGCAGGGTCAGACGGCCTTGCGCCTCCAGCACGCGCTGGATCACGAACATCACATCGGGGCGGCCGGCGTCATATTCGTCGAACACCAGGGCGATCGGGCGCTGGATGGCCCAGGGCAGCATGCCCTCGCGGAACTCGGTGATCTGTTTGCCGTCCTTGAGGACGATGGCGTCCTTGCCGACCAGATCGATACGGCTGACGTGGCTGTCGAGGTTCACCCTTACCATCGGCCAGTTCAGCCGGGCCGCGACCTGTTCGATATGGGTCGACTTGCCCGTGCCGTGATAGCCCTGAACCATGACCCGGCGGTCGAAGCTGAAGCCGGCGCAGATGGCCAGGGTCGTCTGCGGATCGAAGCGATAGGCCTCGTCGATCTCGGGCACATGGCTGTCGCGTTCGGTGAAGACCGGCACGACCATGTCGGAATCGACCCCGAATATCTCGCGCACGGTCGCCTTGCGGTGCGGTTCGAGCGTCAGCAGCGGATCGGGCGTCGAGTCGGGAGAAGAGGTCATGCTGTGCGATTAGCGCAGGCCCGCCCACACTTAAACCCCGACGGACCGGTCCGGTGCGACGACGGTGCTGCGGTTCAGGCCAGACCGGCCTTCTTCAGCGTCTTGTACGCCTTGATCACGCTCTGCAGCTTGGCCTCGGCACCCCGGTCGCCCTGGTTCAGGTCGGGGTGGAAGCGTTTCAGCATCTCATGATAGCGCGCCTTGACCCCGGCCTTGCTGGTGCGGGCGTCGAGGTCGAGCACCGACAGGGCCGCACGCTCCAGCTTGCCGAGGCGCAGGGTGTCCTCACCGGCCGGTCCGGCCTGTTCCCGGGTGCGGCGACCGAAGAGGCCGAAACTGTCCTGCCAGCTGCCGGCCCCCTTGGTGTTGGCGGTGCCCATCTTTGAGGCGAAGGCGGCAGCCTCGCGGCTGAATTTGCCGGCCTTCATTTCCCAGGTCGGACGGCCGCCGGTCATGGCCTCGTTCTCCTTGGCCGCGCGGACCTCGCCGTCGCTCATGCCGGCGTAGAAATTCCAGCCCTTGTTGTACTCGCCTGCATGGCCCTGGCAGAAGTCGTAGAAGTCGTTCAGCCGCTCGCGCGACTTGGGAGCGCGGGCCGTCGCCGGCTTGCTGCAGTCGGGCCACTGGCAGCGGACCTCGCCTGGCTTCAGATGCAGGACGTCGGCCTCCGCCGCCGCCGCCTCGGGGCGCGGTGGCTTGATCCGCATATCCTTGAAGCGCGGCTTGTATTCAAATTCGGATGACATCGAACCCAGTGTAGGGTCGAATTGGTCACCAACAAGGACACACCCATGCCGGAAGGCCCGATTGCGACGATTATCCGGGAAAAGCTGACGGCTGGCCTCTCGCCCGACCGGCTGGAGATCGAGGACGACAGCGCCCGGCACGCCGGACACCACCACGAGGGCGGCATGGACGCGCGCCCCGGCGGCGAGAGCCACTTCAACCTCACGGTCGTGGCCGCGGCCTTTGAAGGTCAGGGCCGGGTCCAGCGTCAGAGGGCGATCAACGCCCTTTTGCGCGACGAACTGGCCGGCCCGGTCCATGCCCTGTCCATCCGGGCCCTGACCCCGGCGGAGGCCGGGGACTTGTTCGGCTGAAGCTCGCCGAACGACGATATCGAAGACGCGGCCCCGTTCATTCCGTCTTAGCAGGTTTTTGCCTATCGATTCGGCGGTGATTGATGGTGGCTGAACGCAATGGTTGAATTTGACGGCTTCGGCAAATCGTCGACCCGCGAGGCCGGGGCCGGCGAGGGCGGTGGTGGCGAGGCTGCCCAAGCGCTCCGCGCCATTCTTCAGACCCAATACCTTCGCTATCTGATTATCGGCACCTGGGCCCTTGGCCTGCTGGCCTCGGTCGGCTTCACCAGTGCTGCCCTGTGGTTTGTCGGCACCGTCGCCGCCGGTGCCCTCCGCGGGGCGGTGGAAAGGCACATCAGTGACCGGGTCGGCGCGGGCTGGGGGCTGGTGTTTCCGGCTGTCGCCACGGCGACCACCGCCGCCTGGGCCGCCGCACCGCTGCTGGCCTGGTATTCCGGCCATCCCTTCGGCCCTGCACTCGCTGCGACCCTTCTGGTCTGCGGCTATGTGCTGGTCTTCTCGCAGCTCCGCGCCTCGCCCTGGCAGGCCCTGGTCATCTCATCGCCCTATAGCGTGGCCGCCGGGATCATCCTGATCAGCATGTGGGGCGGCCCCCTGTTCTGGCCCTTCCTGTCGATCCTGCCCCTGACGGCGTCGGGACTCGTCGTTCTGGTCCTGATGACCGTGTTGCGGGAAGAGCGCATCCTGGCCTTCCAGGCGCATCAGGCCCACCTGATCGAGGAACTCGAGGCCGCGCGCGACAAGGCCAATGCCGCCAGCGACGCCAAGACCAACTTCCTCGGGGTCGTCTCCCACGAGCTGCGCACGCCGATGAACGGCGTCCTCGGTGCCGCCCAGTTGCTCGGCTCTATCCGGCTGGAGCCGACCCAGAGGGAATATCTGTCGATCATCCGAAACTCGGGTGACAATCTGCTGAGCCTGCTCAACGACATCCTCGACATGACCAAGATCGAGGCCGGCAAGATGACCTTCGAGTTCGTCGATGTCTCGACCGAGGACCTTCACAAACGGGTGACGGGCCCCTTCCAGGCCCAGGCCGAGGCCAAGGGGCTGGACTTCAATGCGCGGTTCGAGGGCGAGAGCCCCGCCGTCGTGCGCGGAGACCCGCTGCGCATCTGCCAGGTGATCCACAATCTGCTCTCCAATGCGGTGAAATTCACCGACAAGGGCGAGGTGTCCCTGCTGGCGCGGGGCGAGCGGCTGGAGGACGGTCGGGCCCGGCTGGACTTCGCCGTGACCGATTCCGGCGCCGGCATCGCGGCGGACGATCTGGCGCGGATGTTCCAGCCTTTCACCCAGGTCGACGTCTCCTCGACGCGCCGCTTTGGCGGCACCGGTCTCGGCCTGACCATTGCCCGTCGCATGGCCAATATCATGGGGGGTGAGATCAGTGTTGTGTCGACCCTCGGCGAGGGCTCGACCTTCACCTTCTCGGTCGAGGCCGATGTGGTTGAATGGACCCGGCAGACGGCGGCCGAGCCCATACACGCCGACATCAGGGACGGCCGGCCGCTCAGCGTGCTTCTGGTCGAGGATCACCCCGTCAACCGCATGATCCTGCAGGCCTGGCTGGACTCCGCCGGCCATATCCCGGCGACGGCAGAGAATGGTCAGACCGGCGTTGAAGCCGCGGGCGAGCAACGCTTTGACCTGATCATCATGGATGTGAACATGCCCGTGATGGACGGGTTGACCGCGACGCGGGCGATCCGCGACGGGCAGGGTCCGAACCAGGATACGCTCATTGTCGTCCTGTCGGCTTCGGCCCGCCGCGAGGACCATGTGGCGGGGCTGGACGCCGGGGCTGACGCCTATCTCAACAAACCCATTGATTTCAGTGCCCTCGCCAAGGTCATGAACCGCGTCAGCGGGGGGCGTGCCGGGGTCCGGGCCCTGGTCGACGCCGGCGAAACCGCCGCGGCCGCCTGACCCGGACGCGGGCCGGTTGAATGGCCCCGGAATATCCGTGAAGGAAAACCCGCGAGGGTTCCTGCCTCAGCGCCGTCTGTCCTGCCAGGCCGGGTCGCGCTCTCCGGTCAGTCCACACAACTGAAGGAAGCCAATCACAGCTGCGGTCCGGGCCGGCACGGGACGCGCCAGGAACAGCTGTGGCACGGCCTCGGCGCGGGCCATCAGCGGCAGGACGACCCACCGGTCGGGAAAACGCCGCACATCGATATGCGGGTCAGCCTTGAGGTGCGGACAATATCGCAACGAGCGGTCGACACAGGCCCTGTGCAGCGGCGCGATCGCGCCCGCGTCGATCAGGATCTGGTCGTCCGGAATATCTGTGGGCAAACGGGTGCCCCGCCCGTCCGCCCGCAGACGGCCCGCCGTCACCGGATGCGCCACCTGGGTCCAGCGGTCGTTCGCCGGCGTCGGCTGCCCGCACATCGGGCACCGCATGTCGCGCACCGACAGCCGCTGCCGCACGGCATGGTTCTGCGAGTACAGGGGCTTGCCCAGACCGGGGTTCTCGACCTGCCGGATCGCCAGAGCCGTGCCGACTGAAGGGCAGGGACCGGCGCCGAGCGAGGGTTCACCCGTCCAGCTGGTCACCCAGGGGCACATCGACCCCGACCTTCAGTGACGACAGTTTCACGGACCCTCCCCGGGGCGATGGTGCCCGGCCACCTCGCTCCCCCCGAACGGCGATTGCAACCGTCATGGGCTTCCAAATCGAACCGGAGGCGCTAGACCGGCCCATATGGCGACACGCATTCCGATCCTCAGCGAGGTCATCCCGGCCGGTGAAGGGGCTGTGACCATCGACGCGCCCATGATCGCGCGGATGACGGACCTGGCCGGCGATCTGGCCGTCAATCTGTCGATTGCCCTGATCATCCTGATCGCCACCGTTCTGGCGGCCCGATGGATCTCGGGGATCACGCGACGGATGCTGACGAGGGTCGCCGGCTTCCGCAACGACCGGACGGTGATCAGCTTCGTCGTCCAGGTGGTGAGGGTCGTCGTCTATGTCGTCGGCTTCATCGCCGTTCTGCAACGGCTGGGTGTCCAGACCACCTCGATCATCGCGGTTCTTGGGGCCGCCTCCCTGGCGGTCGGCCTGGCCCTTCAGGGCACGCTGTCCAACGTCGCCGCAGGCGTCCTGCTTCTGGTCCTGCGCCCCTACAGGGTGGGCGATGTGATCGAGGTGGGCGGGGCGACGGGGACGGTCCAGCGTCTCGACCTGTTCGTGACCCAGATGTCGAACGCCAATAACCACAAGATCGTGGTTCCGAACTCCAGGGTTCTGGGCGATGTGATCATCAATCTGACCGGCCAGAAGACCCGGCGAATCGAGGTTCTGTTCGCGGTCGGCTACACCGCCAATCTCAAACAGGCCTGTGCCGTCCTCTCGGGCGTGGCCCGGGCCCACGACAGGGTGCTGACGGACCCGGAGCCCTGGGTCGGGGTCATCGATCTGCGCGACAGTGCCGTCGAGGTGACCCTGCAGGCCTGGGTCGAGGTTGACGACTGGTGGCAGGTCAGGGCCGACCTGATCCAGCAGGGCAAGGAGGCGCTGGATGCCGCGGGGGTGGAAATCCCCTTCCCGCATCAGGTCGCCGTAGCCTATGACCCCCCTGCACCGGGTCCGGACCCGGTCGAGCAGCCGAAACCCGAACCTGAGCCCCAGGTACCGCCGCCGGCCCCGCGCCGCGGCCGCCTGGGCCGGAAGGCCTGATCCATGCGTTACGACTTCGGTTCGGACAACACCGCCGGCATGGCCCCGGCCGCGCTCGAGGCCCTGATCTCGGCCAATGAAGGCCATGCAAGGGCCTATGGTGCCGATGATGTCACCGCCCGCGCCGCGGACCTGATCCGCGCCCGGCTGGACGCCGACGCCGAGATCCGGTTCGTCTTCTCCGGTACCGCCGCCAACGCCATTGCCCTGTCGATGCTGGCCTGGCCGCATGAGGCGGTGCTGGCGCACCATGCCGCCCATGTCTGCACCGACGAGACGGGCGCTCCCGGCTTTTTCGGCTCCGGGGTCGGCCTGCTGGGTCTGCCCGGTCTTTCGGGGAAGATTGAGCCTTCCGGGCTTCATGCCGTCCTCGCGGAGCCCGAGGTCGGTCACCGGCAGCCGCCGGCGGCCCTCAGCCTGACCCAGTCCACCGAATACGGCACCGTCTATACCGAGGAAGAACTGCGCCACCTGATCGAGCCGGTGAAACTTCGCGGCCATGGCGTCCATATGGACGGAGCGCGACTGGCCAATGCCGCGGCGGCGGGCTTCGACCTGACGCAGATCGCGCGGCTGGGCGTCGATGTGCTGGTGTTCGGCGGGGCCAAGGCCGGGGCCAATTGCGCCGAAGCCATCGTGATGTTTGACAAGTCGCTGGCGCGCCGCATCGACAACCGGCTGAAACAGGCGGGTCAGACCGCGTCCAAGACCCGCTTCCTCTCCGCCCCGATCCTGGGCCTGCTGGAGAGCGGTGACTGGGAGGCCGGGGCCGCCCACGCCAATCTGATGGCGCAGCGGCTTGCAGCCGGTATCGCCACCGGCTCGCCGTTTGTGCTGGCCCATCCGGTCGAGGCCAATGCGGTGTTCGTGCGAATGCCGCCCGAGGCGCATCAGCGTCTGAACGAGGCCGGCTGGGCCTGCTATCGCTTCGACGACGGCTCGGTCCGGTTCGTCTGCTCATGGGCGACGCGGGTCGAGGCCGTGGATGAACTGCTGCAGGCGATCGCAACGCTTTGACCGCGAGGTTCATTGAGCGGTCGCCACGGCTTGCGTGGATAGACCAAAGCATGACCCTTCTCGCCTCGTGGCGATCGGTCGGGTGCCCGAGGGACTGAAATGAACGCACCGTCTTGCAGCGCCGACCGTACCTCTGATGATCTCATGGCCTACCGGGCCGTACGGGCTGCGATGCCGGGTCTTGCGCAAGGATTGAGCCCGGAAGACCTCGCGGCCCAGTCCATGGCGGACTGTAGTCCCGGCAAATGGCATCTGGCCCACACCAGCTGGTTCTTCGAGGCCATGATTCTGGCCGACGAGCCGGGCTACCGCCCGGTCGATCCGCGCTTCCAGACCCTGTTCAACAGCTATTATGAGACGCTCGGACCGCGGGTAGATCGCCCCCGGCGCGGCCTGATGACCCGGCCGTCGCTCGACGAGGTGCTCGCCTATCGGCGCGAAATCGACCGCCGGATGGCGGCCTGGCTGGGCGAGGCGCCGAACGAGGCGCGCCGGCTCTATCTGTTCACCCTGGGCCTGCATCACGACCAGCAGCATCAGGAGCTGTTCCTGATGGACATGCTCAACCTGATGGCAGCCTCCCCGCTGGATCCGGCGGCCTTCGCAACAGAGCCCCGGGCGTGTCCGGCGCAGCCGCCGAGGGGCGGGACCAGCCGCTTCGATGGCGGCCTGGTGGAGATCGGCCATGCCGGCACCGGTTTCGCCTTCGACAATGAGGGGCCGGCGCATCGGGTCTGGCTGGAACCCTATGCCCTCGCCAATGATCTGACGACCAATGCTGACTGGATCGCCTTCATGGACGATGGCGGCTACAGCCGTCCCGAGCTTTGGCTCTCCGACGGCTGGGCGACGGTTCAGGCCGAGGGTTGGCAGGTCCCCCTCTACTGGCAAGGCGAGGGGGGGCACTGGACGACCATGGGTCTGGCGGGGCGCACGCCGGTCGCACCGGCCTCTCCGGTCCGCCACATCAGCTTCTACGAGGCCGACGCCTTCGCCCGCTGGGCGGGCAAGCGACTGCCGGGCGAGGCGGAATGGGAGCATGCGGTCCGGTCCCGTCCCGAGGCCTTTGCCAATGCGTTCGGTGAGGTCTGGCAGTGGACGGCCAGTGCCTATGCCCCCTATCCGGGCTTCCGGCCGACCGAGGGCACGGCGTCGGAATACAACGGGAAATTCATGGCCAACCAGATGGTGTTGCGCGGCTCCAGCTTCGCCACGCCCGACGGTCATGCCCGGGTCAGCTACCGCAATTTCTTCTATCCGCATCAGCGGTGGGCCTTCGCGGGCCTGCGGCTGGCCGAGGATGCGCCGGCACCGCAGGTCCGGTCCACCGATCAGGGCGAGACGGCCGGCTTCCGCCGCGATCTGGTCGCGGGACTATCCAGATCACCCAAGGTGGCATCGCCAAAATGGTTCTATGACGCCGAAGGCTCCCGCCTGTTCGAGGCCATTACCCGCCTGCCCGAATACTATCCCACCCGGCAGGAGGCGGCGCTGCTGCGGCGCGTGGCACCGGAATGGGCGGCGCGGTTCGGCCCGGGTGCGGTCCTCGTCGAGTTCGGCTCGGGGGCCAGCGAGAAGACCCGGATCGTCCTCGATGCCGCCCCCGACCTTGGGGCCTATGTGCCGATCGACATCAGCGCCGATGCCCTTGACGCTGCGGCCCGCCGGATTGCGGGGGCCTATCCGGCGCTGACCGTTCACCCGCTGGTCGGCGACTTCCTGCATCTGGGGGCCTTGCCTGCCGGCATCGGACAGGGGCGGCGCGTGGGCTTCTTCCCGGGCTCGACCATCGGCAATCTCGAGCGGGACGAGGCCATCGCCTTCCTGGCGGCGGCGCGCGGGCTGCTGGGCCCGGATGCCCTGTTCATTCTGGGAGTCGATCTGGTCAAGGCCCCGGATACCCTGATCGCGGCCTATGACGATACGGCAGGCGTAACCGCAGCCTTCAATCGTAATCTGCTCGTCCGTGCCAACCGCGAGCTCGGCGCAGGGTTCGACGTCGATGCCTTCACGCACCGCGCCGCCTGGAATCCTTCCGGGGCCCGGATGGAAATGCATCTCGAGGCGACCCGGAACATGACGGTTCTGCTCGACGGACGCCGGATCTCCTTCCTGCGCGGGGAAACCATCCATACCGAGAGCTCGCGGAAATACACCGGGGAGTCGGTCCGCGAACTGGCCGGGGCGTCCGGTTGGCGGGTGGCCGCCTTCGAGGCCAGCCCTGACCCGTCGGTGGCCCTGGTGCTGCTCGAGGTCTGATCAGGGCGCGGTGACCCGCGCGGCCGCCGCCCATTCCAATGTCCCGGCCCGGCCATCTGGCGCAATCGGGGCTTCAGTTGACGCATGGCCGTCCAGCGCAAGGGGTTCATCACCGCGAGCACAACGAGGTCACAGCGGGCACGACGGGCTGGAGGCCGTGGCACCATCGCCGATCGCTGCCTTCAGGCCAGATTTTTCGTCGAAGGGAGCACCTGCGGCAAAGCCGCCCTTGTCTCTTTTCGATGCCAGGAAGGATCGACAAACGCGACAGCCGCCCGGTCCCGTCGTGTCCGCTGTGACCTCGTTGTGCTCGCCGTGATGAACCTCTCGACCCGCGCCAACTGGGCCGACCATGGCTCTAATCGGCGACGGTCGGTGTCGCGCGGGGACGGGCCCCGTGCGAGGCTTCGCCTCCCTTGCGACCGGCCTCGGCGGCCAGACGGCGATCCTGGGAGAAGCTGCGCTTCTCGCCCGGAACGCTGGCACCACCCTTGCGGGCGATTTCGCGCTGACGTTCCGGATCCATGGAGGCAAAGCCCCGTCTGGAGACGCCGGAGGCTTGGGGGGACGGACCTTGAGCCATGGGAGGGTCCTTTCATGGCGGCGATGGCGGTTCGGGGGATGAACCCTCGGCATCGCTTCCGGTTCCGGGTCGGGGCGTCTGCAATCGTCAATGAATCGCGGGGTTTGGAGGGCCCGCGCGCATGCGGCCCCCCACGGCCGGACCACGCCTGCGTCGCCGCCTTCCGGGTCCGGATGTGGCTTTTTCCGCCGCGCCGGCCGGATCAATGACCGGTCCGGGCGTCCCGGATGGCTGAGCGTCGGGTCAGGAAGGCCCGGACGCGGGGCGGGCGATCGGCGTCCCGCGCATGGCGGCGTCTGAAACAAAGGGATTGCTGCGCCGCTCGGCCCCGAAGGTCGAGGTCGGTCCATGGCCCGGCACGAAGGTGACGTCGTCGCCCAGCGGCCACAGCTTGGTCGTGATGGCGTGCAGCAGGCTGGCATGGTCGCTGCGCGGGAAGTCGGTGCGTCCGATCGAGCCCTGGAACAGGACGTCCCCGACCTGGGCGAAGCGGGCCTCACGGTTGAAGAAGATGACGTGGCCCGGCGTGTGACCGGGACAGTGCCGGACCTCCCACGTCGTGTCCCCCAGCGTCAGAACGTCGCCGTCGGCCAGCCAGCGGGTCGGCGTGAAACTGCGCGCCTCGGGCAGGCCGTACATCCTGCCCTGGGTCGGGATGCCGTCGATCCAGAACTGGTCGTCAGGATGCGGACCGATGATGTCCAGCCCGGTCTTCTCCTGCATTTCGGCCGCCCCGCCGGCATGATCGAGGTGGCCATGGGTGATCCAGATGGCGTCGAGGGTCAGGCCCTGCTTCGCGACAGCCCCCAGCAGGCTGTCCACCGAGGCCCCCGGATCAATGATCGCGGCCTTCAGGGTCTTGCGGCACCAGACGAGGGTGCAGTTCTGCTGCAGGGGCGTGACCGGGAAGACGGCGACACCGATGGGAGAGGGTGAGGGGCTCATGAGTTCCAGATAGCGCGCCGGCGTCCTTCCCGAAACCGTCCCGTTGCCGGCGTCTCACGTTGACCTTTCGGACGGTCCTCGACATAAGGGCGGGCTTCAAAGGTGCCGCCTCCCCGGAAACGGATTTGGGGCGGCCCTTTTTGTTTTACCCACACAGCGCTGCGCCCGCCCAAGGGTGCCGCCCCAGAGCGTCAGAATCCCGACCATGCAAGTCGTCGAAAAGTCCAACGAAGGTCTCAGCCGCGTGATCGCGGTGACCATTCCTGTCGCCGAGCTGAACCAGAAACTGGACGCCAAGCTCAAGGAAGTCGCGCCGCAGATGAAGCTCAAGGGCTTCCGTCCCGGCAAGGTCCCGATGTCGCACGTCAAGAAGACCTTCGGCCGCGACCTGATGGGCGAGATCGTCAACGATGCGCTGAACACCTCGAGCCAGAAGGCCCTCGACGACGCCAAGGTGCGTCCGGCCGCGCCCGCCGAGATGAAGCTGACCTCCGACATGGAAAAGGTCATCGCCGGCACGGAAGACCTCGCCTACGAAATGGCGCTGGAAGTCATGCCCGACTTCACCCCGACCGACATCAAGAAGCTGAAGCTGGAACGCCCGACCTACGAAGCGTCGGACGCCGATCTGGACGAGGCCCTTACCGAACTGGCCGGTCAGGCCAAATCCTATGAGGACAAGAAGGGCAAGACCGTGAAGGCCGCTGAAGGTGACGAGGTCACCATCGACTTCCTCGGCAAGCTGGACGGCGAGCCCTTCGAAGGCGGTGCCGCCGAGGACACCCAGCTGGTGATCGGCTCCAACCGCTTCATCCCGGGCTTCGAAGAGCAGCTCAAGGGCGCCAAGGTCGGCGACGAGAAGGTCCTGAACGTGACCTTCCCGGCGGACTACCAGGCTGCCCATCTGGCCGGCAAGGCCGTGACCTTTGACGTCAAGGTCAAGGCCATCAAGGCCGAGGCCCCCGCCGTCGTCGACGAGGCTTTTGCCCAGCGCATCGGCATCGAGTCGCTGGACAAGCTGAAAGAGCTGTTGCGCACCAATCTGAACCAGCAGTACACCGGCGCGGCCCGCTTCAAGCTGAAGCGCGCCCTGCTGGACGCCCTTGACAAGGCCCATGACTTCCCCCTGCCGCCCAAGATGGTCGAGGCCGAGTTCGACGGCATCTGGCAGCAGGTCCAGGCCGACAAGGACGCCGGTCGCTTGCCGGAAGAGGACGCCAAGAAGTCCGAGAAGAAGCTCAAGGACGAGTATCGCAAGATCGCCGAGCGCCGCGTGCGCCTGGGTCTGGTGCTGGCCGAGATCGGCCGCGCCAACAACGTCCAGATCACCGACCAGGAACTGAACAACGCCATCATGAACGAGGCCCGCAACTATCCGGGCCAGGAGCGTCAGGTGCTGGACTTCTACCGCCAGAACCCCAACGCTGCCGCCCAGATGCGCGCTCCGATCTATGAGGAAAAGGTCTGCGACCTGATCTTCGATACGGCCAAGGTCACCGACACGCCGATCACCAAGGAAGAGCTGCTCAAGGAAGACGACGACCTCTAGGGTCCGCATCCAGCCTGACGACATTGCCCCGTCGCGACCCCGTCGCGGCGGGGCTTTCGTTTCCGGGATGTCCGTTGCATGTGTTCCCGGCCGGACGGAAGACTGATACGCTCCGTGTCCAGTCAGTCCGGAACACGCCCATGTTGTACGCCCTTTTGGCCGCGGCCCTGTTGGCGTCGCCCCAGGCCGCGCCGGCCGCACAGACGCCGCCCGTTGCGCAGGCGCCTGTCCGTCTTGAAGACGTGGTGGTCGACGCCCGACGGCTGGAAGACACCACGGAAGCCTATGTCGACGAGGTCGCCGCGCCCGCGCGTCGCCGCGGCCTGGCCCGATGGAAGGACGGCCTTTGCGTCGGTGTGGCCAATCTCGAGAATGAGACCGCCCAATACCTTGCGGATCGTGTGTCCGACGTCGCCCGCAGCCTGGGCCTGCGTGCCCATGAGCCCGACTGCCATCCCAGCGTCCTCATCGTCGCCACCAGTGACGGTCCGGGCTTCACCCGGGAGTTTGTGGCCATGCGCCCGCGGCTGTTCCGCGTCGGCGGGGCGGGCATGGATCGCGGCGGGGCGGAACTGCGCGACTTCATCCGCGAGGACAGGCCGGTCCGCTGGTGGCATGTCAGCCTGCCTGAGGACAGCGAGACCGGCGAGGCCGTGGTGCGCCTGCCCGGCTCCATCAGCGGCTCCGGGGCCGAGACAGGCGGGACGTCTGCCCAGCAATATGCGCCGCAGACCCGGGTCCAGATCCCGTCACGCCTCAACGACCAGACGGAAGACGTCCTCAAGCGGGTGTTCATTATCGTCGATGTGGATGAGCTGAACGGCGCGAGCCTTCAGCAACTCGGCGACTATGTCGCCATGGTCGCCATGGCCCAGGTCAATCCCGATGCGGACACCGGCCGTTTCGACACCATCCTGAACCTGTTCGATGACCCGGCCACAGCGCCCACGGGCCTGACCGGCTGGGACCGGGCCTATCTGGACGGCCTGTACGACCCCCGGTCGGAAACCCACCGCGTCAACCAGCGGGCCCAGGTCCAGGCCGTCGCCTCCGCCATCGCCAGCGCCTATCGGGGTCGCTCGGCCGGACCCGAAGGCCTTGATCGCTGAGGCCGCGTCGGACCCTGTCCGGACCGGTTCTTCGAGGCGGTATCCGCGCCCCGGTCCGGCCATGATGTCGATCTAGGTCCAGCGTCGGCTGTTTGAGGGGATCCTTTATGTCATTTCTTGCCTTGGCCCTGGCGGCTGGCCTGCTCTCGCAGACCCCCGTTCAGGCACAGGATCCGGCCGGCGGTGCCGTGGCGCAACTGGGTGATGTCGTCGTCGAGGGACGCCGGCTCAGGTCCGTCGTCCAGAATTTCGTCGGTGAGGTGGCAGCACCCGCGACGGGCGACCGCGGCCCGGCACGCTGGAACGGCCCGGTCTGTATCGGTGTGGTCAATCTTCGCGCCGAGGTCGCCCAGTATATCGTCGACCGGGCGTCCGACGTCGCGCGTGAGCTGGGGCTGGAAGCCGGCGAGCCGGGTTGCGCCGCCAATGTCCTGATCATCGCCGCCGCCGACGGCCAGGCTGTGGCCGACGGCATCGTCGAGGAACGCCGGCGGGCCTTTGTGCCGGGCGGCTCCGGCATGACGCGCACCCTGAGTGCCCTCGAGGATTTCCGGACATCCGATGCGCCGGTGCGGTGGTGGCACGTCAGCGCGCCGGTCGATTCCGAAAGCGGTGAACTGGCAACGCGCCTGCCGGGCCGGGATGCCCCGCAGATCGCCGTGTCCCGCGCCTCGCGCATCCGGACGGACATCCGCGACGACCTGTTCAAGGCCATCATCGTCGTCGACATCAGCAAGGTGGACTCGATCTCCCTCCCGCAGCTGGCGGACTACTGCACCCTGATCGCCCTGGCCCAGGTTGATCCGAAGGCCGAGGTGGCGTCCTTCGAGACGATCCTGAACGTCTTCATCGACCCGACCATTACCGGTCTGACCGGCTGGGACAGGGACTATCTGGCGGCCCTTTACGGGATCGAGCAGAACCGTCTGGGGTCTGCCCGCGGTGGCGAGATCGTCGATCTGATGATGCGCGCCGTGCGCGCGGACCCGGTCGAGGAATAGGCTTTCCGGTCGACGCCGACGACGGGTCTGAGGGGTCTGGACCAGCCCTGAAGCCTGCCCCCGGCTTGTGCCGTCCGGATTGCCCCTCCAGCATGGCTGGGTCAGGTTAGAGGGCTGTCGTCAGCGGGGGTTTCTATGTCGTCCTTGTCCGCCGGTCTGGTCCTGACCCTGGCACTCTGGGCCGGCGCGGCCGCCGCGCAGGAGGCCCCTCAGACCCCCGCTGCCCAGAGATCCGCCCAACTCGATGAGGTCGTTGTCGAGGGTCGGCAGCTTGAGGCCCTGATCCGCAATTTCGTTACCGACGTCTCGCAACCGGCGAACAACCGGGGCCTCGCCCGCTGGAACCGGCCGGTCTGCGTCGGCGCGGTCAACCTCCGCAACGAGGTCGGCCAGTATGTCATCGACCGCATCTCTGACGTCGCGCGTGAGCTGGAGGTGGAGGCGGGCGAACCCGGCTGCCGGCCCAATGTCCTGATCGTGGCCGCCGTCGACGGCGCCGGCCTGGCCTCGGCCCTCGTCGAGGATCGTCCCCGCAATTTCGACCTGCGTCATAACGGCACCGACGCGGGGACCCGGGCCTTCCGGAACTTCAGGACCGGGGATCAGCCGGTGCGCTGGTGGCAGATCAGTATGCCGATCAATTCGGACAACGGGGAGCGGGCGGTGCGCCTGCCGGGCGACGAACAGCCGCCGTCAATCCGGGTCTTCTCAGCCTCGCGCCTGCGGACCCAGATCCGCGACGACATGGTGCG
>JBEIJS010000031.1:0-19777 GCA_040380105.1 Caulobacteraceae bacterium
GCCCAAGGAGGGCAGCCATTTCGACCTTCCGATCGCCCTGGCCCTGCTGGCCTCCATGGTGGTGATACCGCCGGACATGCTGTCGGGCTGGGCGGCGGTGGGGGAACTGGGGCTGGACGGGCGGATCGCCCCGGTCGGCGGGACCCTGCCCGCGGCGGTGGCGGTCGACGCCATGGGGCTGGGCCTGATCTGCCCCGAGGCCAATGGCCCGGAGGCGGCCTGGGCGGGGGAGGTGGCGGTGCTGGCGCCCCGCTCCCTGATCGGTCTGGTCAACCATTTCAAGGGCACCCAGGTGCTGAGACGGCCTGAACCGGGGGCGATGCGGTCCGGCGACCGGGTCCCCGACCTGCGCGAGGTCAAGGGTCAGGAGAGCGCCAAACGGGCGCTGGAGATCGCGGCGGCCGGCGGGCACAATCTGCTGTTTGTCGGCCCGCCGGGCTCGGGCAAGTCGATGATGGCGGCGCGGTTGCCGGGCCTGCTGCCGCCGCTGACGCCGAAGGAGCTGCTGGAGACCTCCATGGTCTGGTCGGTGGCCGGTCTGATCGAGCGCGGGGCCCTGACCCGTGACCGGCCGTTCCGTAGCCCGCACCATTCCGCCTCAATGGCCGCCCTGACCGGGGGCGGCCTGCGCGCCAAACCGGGTGAGGCGTCCCTGGCGCACAATGGGGTGCTGTTTCTGGATGAGTTGCCGGAGTACAGCGCCCAGGCCCTGGATTCCCTGCGTCAGCCGCTGGAAACCGGCGAGATCGTCGTGGCGCGGGCCAATGCCCATGTACGCTATCCGGCCCGGTTCCAGCTGATCGCCGCCATGAACCCCTGCCGCTGCGGCCTCGGTGGGGGTGGCAAGGGGGCATGCGGCAAGGCCCCACGCTGCCAGCGCGACTATCAGAACCGCATCTCCGGCCCTATGTTCGACCGCATCGATCTGACGGTCGAGACCCCGCCGGTGACCGCCGCCGACATGGCCCTGCCGCCGCCCGCGGAGGGCACCGCCGAGGCTTCAGCCCGGGTGCTGGCCGCCCGCGCCATGCAGGGGGACCGGCTGCGCACCGCCGGCATCGATCCGGACACGGCCTATGACCAGGCCGTCAATGCCCGTTCCTCGGGGGAAACGCTGGACCGGTTCGCGACACCCGACGAGGCCGGCCGGGCCCTGTTGATGCGGGCCGGGCAGGCGGGCGGCCTGACGGCGCGGGGCTGGACCCGGACCCTGCGACTGGCCCGCACCATCGCCGATCTCGACGGCAGCGACGGCGTCCTGCGCCGCCACATCGCCGAGGCCCTGGTCTATCGCCGCGCTACGGTCGGGGCCCAGGGCGATTTCGAACGACAGACGGTCCCGGATGCCCGGACAGTGGCCTTCTAGGTTCACGGTCACCCGGCTCCGCCGCGCCGGGGGCGGGGGAGCGGACGGTGCCCGCCTACATCCCGCCAACCGCACCGCATGGAAATTCGCACCGTGTCGGGACGGTCTTTCATCGAATGGCGAAAACAACTTCACACAAGCGATTCCGAACCGTTACGATTCGGCGGCGGCGTTGTCACATCCGGCTTCTATCGAGGCACCGGGCAGGTGGGGCTTATGCGTCGTCGCAGCCAGGGTAAACCTACCCGGGCACCATCTGCCGTGAATTCCATCTGGATAGACACGGTGAAAACGATGACCGGCATTCGACTGACCACCCTGCTCGCGCTCTCCGCCAGCGCCCTTACCCTGGCCGCCTGCGGCGCAGCCGAAGTCGCGTCGCCGGGCGAAGGCGATTTCGGCGGCACCGGCGGCGGTACGACCACGCCGCCCACGCTCCCCCCGGGCACGCCGGCGGCTGACTGCCCGACCGGTTTCGCCAACGTCGGCACCGTGGCCGGCGGCACGCTCCGCGCCTGCCAGCTGCCGCAACAGATCAACGGTAACCTGACCGTGCCGCTGCGCGCCGGCACCATCTATTCGATCAACGGCCGCACCTCGGTCGGAACCGACCAGGGCGTCGATCCGGCGGCTCCGATCGCCGGCAGCGTGCAGGGCATCCTGACCATTGAACCGGGCGTGCGTCTGTTCGCCTCGGGCGGTTCGGACTATCTGCTGGTCAACCGCGGCTCGCAGCTGTTTGCGGAAGGCACGGCCTCCAGCCCGATCGTCTTCACCAGCCGCCAGAATGTCGAAGGCACCACCACGGTCGACTCCATGGGTCAGTGGGGCGGTATCGTCCTGGCCGGACGCGCGCCGCAGGCCAACTGCCAGCTGACCGCACCGGTGACCTGCACCGGCACGGTTGAAGGCACCAGCGCCTTCTACGGCGGCAACACGCCGGCGGATAACTCGGGTCGCCTGCGCTACGTCCAGATCAAGTTCTCCGGCTTCGAAATCTCGACCGGCAACGAACTCCAGGGCCTGACCATGGCCGGCGTCGGCAACGGCACCGTGGTCGAGTTCATCCAGATCTATAACAGCTCGGACGACGGCATCGAAATCTTCGGTGGCAACGTCAACCTGCGCCGCATCGTGATCAACGGCGCCGACGATGATGGTCTGGACACCGACACCGGCTGGCGCGGGGGTGCCCAGTTCGGCATCGTGACCCAGCGCGCGCCGGGTTCGACCAGCCGCAGCGCCGGCTTCGAGTTCTCGGCCGCCCCGACCTCCGTGCCGCTGGCCAGCCGTTATGTGTCCCAGCCGAAGATCTCCAACTGGACCCTCGTCGGCCGCAACGCGCCGACTGACGCCCACACGGTCGCCCACTTCGACACTGGCACCGACGCCACCATCATCAACTCGGTGTTCACCAGCGTGACCGGCTCGCTGGCCGGCTGTATGGCCATCAACGACGCTGACACCGCCACCAGTGGTGTGGTCTTCAACTCGGTCTTCATGTCCTGCCCGATCTCCTATCGCGCCGCCAACGTCGCGCTTTCGACGGCGGCCTTCACGGCGGGCACCAACAACACGGCTGCCGGCACCAGCACCCTGACCGCTCCGGCGTCGGGCACGACCCTGACCAACCAGGTCCTGACCTTCATCAATGGTGCCAATGAGAACGCCGTGACCCCGGTCGCAGCGGCCTCGGTCTACGCGTTCTTCCAGAACACGAGCTACATCGGTGCCGTCCAGAACGCCTCCGATACCTGGTGGCAGGGCTGGACCTGCGGCCTGACGGCCGGCGCGAGCTGCTGACGAAGGATGGGGAGGCGGCCCGCGAGGGCCGCCTCCTGCTTTCGCCCAGTCCGTTGAACTTCTTCGAGGCGCAGATCATGAAGACCGTTACCTTGACCCTGAGCGGGGTCCTCCTGGCCACCAGCGCGCTGATCGCGCCCGGGCTCGCCTTTGCTCAAACCCCGCCGGCCGAGGCCGCCTCCCAGGTGCCCGCCGATCAGGATCCGGCCGCCCAGGACGAGCCTGAAGCGACCGGCGAACTGGACGAGATCGTCGTTCTCGGCCGCTATATCCCGGAACCCAACCGCGAAAGCGCCGAGGTTGCAGCCTTCCTCACGTCCGAGGACCTCGAGCGGACCGGCGACAGCAGCGCCGCAGGTGCCCTGGCCCGCGTGACAGGTCTGACGGTCGTCGAGGGCCGCTTCATCTACGTCCGCGGCCTTGGCGAACGCTATTCCTCCGCCCTGCTGAACGGTTCGCCGCTCCCGAGCCCGGAGCCCCTGCAACGCGTCGTGCCGCTGGACCTGTTTCCCTCCAGCATCCTCGAAAGCGTCACCGTCCAGAAATCCTATTCGGTCAATTTTCCGGGGGAGTTCGGCGGCGGGGTGATCGACCTGCGCACCGTGGACGCGCCCAACGATCCCTTCTTCTCGATGTCGACATCGTTCGGTGGAAACACCGAGACCACGGGCGACGAGGGCCTGGTCTATTTCGGATCGCGCACCGACTTCACCGGCTTTGATGACGGCACACGCGATATTCCCGTACCGCTCGCCATCGCCTTCGGCCGGGGCGTGCCGGTCAACAGCGCCAACGTCGGTGCCCAGGAGCTGGAGCGGATCGGCCATTCGCTGGTCAATTCACCGCTGCGCCTGCTGCAGCGGGCCACAACGCCGGTCAATTTCGGCTTTGATTTCGCCGGCGGTCTGAAGTCGGACAGCAGCCTCGGCACTTTCGGCGTGATCGCTGTGGCCGGCTACAGCAACAGCTGGGCCACCCGGAACGGGGTGCAGGAAGAGGCCCAGTTCTCCGGTGCGGTCCTCGTGCCCGTCACCAGCAAGGCGTTTGAATCCAACCAGAACGACATCCAGCTGAACTTCCTCGGCGGCCTGTCGCTCATCACGGACAATAGCGACTATCGCTGGACCAATTTCTTCGTCCGCAACGTCACCAAGGAGGCCCGGATCAGCGTCGGTCCCGATTTCGACGCGGGCGGGGCGGTGCAGCGGACCGACTATACCGAATGGTTTGAGCGTCAGCTGTTCTCCAGCCAGCTGTCCGGCGAACACGAGTTCATGGACGGTGCCCTCGAGATTTCATGGCGCGGGGCCTATGCCCTGACCCAACGCGACGCGCCCTATGAGAGCCGTTTCTCGTACGGAGTCGCTGCGGACGGAACCTTCCTGCACGAGATCGGCGGCAACCGGATTTCGTTCAGCGAACTGGATGACGACATCGTCTCGGGCGGTGCTGATCTGAGCTACACCCTGCCCCTGTCGGACTACCGCGACGCGGTGTTCAGCCTCGGGGTGGCCTATTCCGACAACAATCGTGACGCCGAGCGCCGCGATCTGAGGTTCGTTCCGGCCGGCACCCTGACGCTGGAGCAGCGGCGGTCGCGGGTCGACTATCTCTACTCCGACGCCAATATCGGGCCGACCGGCCTGATCCTGTCGGAAGTCACCGGCAGCGCCGGCAGCGGCGCGGCGGCCTATTCGGCTCAGCTCAAGGTCGCTGGCGCCTATGCCCAGGTCGATGCCGAGTTCATCCCCTTGGTCCGCACGACCTTTGGTGTGCGCTATGAGGACGGCCAGCAGTCGGTCACCACCCGCGACCTCTTCGGCGGTGCTGCGCCCTTCGCGCCGACCGAGATCGATGAGCAGTATTTCCTGCCGTCGTTCACGGCGACCTGGAATTTCGCTGAAGACCAGCAACTCCGCTTCGGGGCCTCCCAGACCATCGGTCGCCCCCAGTTCCGAGAACTGGCCCCGCAGTCCTACACCGATCCTGAAACTGATCGCGAGTTCACCGGCAACCCGTTCCTGGTCGACACCGAGATCCTGAACCTGGATGCCCGCTACGAGTGGTTCTTCGCCCGCCAGCAGTATCTGACGGCCGGCGTCTTCTACAAGGACCTGGACAAGCCGGTCGAGGCGACCATCGTCACCTCGGGCAATGCGCGCCAGCAGTCCTATCTGAACTCACCGCAGGCGACGATTTTCGGGGCCGAGATCGAGGCCAAGAAATTCTTCGAGTTCCCGGACAACGGTTCGGCCTTCATCGCCAACAAGCGCTGGCTGGTCCAGGCCAACTACACCTGGTCCGACTCGGAAGTTCAGGTCGAGGCGGGGGACTTTGTCCGGACCCCCGGCGGCGGCGGTGCCAATGAGGATGCGACCTTCTTCATCTCCGACGGCAGCCGCCTTCAAGGCCAGTCCGAGCATGTCGCCAACCTGCAACTGGGCTGGGAAGACGACACGGCCCGCTCCCAGGCGACGATCATCGTCAACTATGTCAGCGAGCGCGTCAGTGCCCGCGGTGCAGGCGGCGCGGGCAACCGCGAACCCGACTACATCCAGGACCCCGGTATCTTCATGGACTTCGTTTACCGCAAGGATTTCGAAGTCGGTGGCCGCGACATGGGCTTCTCGGTCGAACTCCGGAACCTGCTGAACACGGGTTACGACGAGTTCCAGGAGCTGGGTAACCGGATCCTGATCAACAACTACGAGCTGGGATCCAGCGCTTCGGTCAGCCTGACCGCGCGTTTCTAGGGGATGGCGGGAGGCGGTTGACTGACCGCCTCCCGATCCTTTTTCAAGACAGATTTGCGGAAATTCGTCCGAAGGCGTCGCGACTGTCACGACAGGTTCGCCGGGTCGTCATGAACCCATGAAGCCGGACACGGACGATCCGTCTAGAAGAGCGGCCGGGCCGCCCGGGTCCGCTTGAGGCACGCCACAGTGATCGGCGCAGTTCGCAATTTCAGCACACGGGTCCGGGGCGTCTGGGCGGCGCGGCCGGACCGTGTGCGTTCGGCCGTCGAGGTCGCGCTGGCGCTGCTGCTGGTGGTTCAGCTGGGTCGCCTGGTCTGGATTGTGGCGGAACCGCGGGATGCCGCGGCATCGATGGCCTCGTCCCCCACGGCCGTGAGCGCCGCCGATCCCGCAGTTTTCCAGCGGTTTGACGCCTTCTTTCGCACGGGCGGCCAGAGCAGTCTGGCCGAGGCAAGTGCGGCGGGCAGCGGGCAGATGCGGCTCTACGGTCTGCGCTCGGACGGCTCGGGCGGCGGATCGGCGATCATCGGGCTGGCGGACGGCCGGCAGGTCTCGGTGGGCGTGGGCGAAGAGGTTGAGCCGGGGCTGATCCTGCGCGGTGTGGGTCCGGATTATGTGACGCTGGCGCGCGGGGCGTCGATCAGCCGGTTGATCTTCTCGGACGTGCCGGTCGGCGTCGCGCCGGTTCCGCCGCCGCCGCCGGGCCCGCAGACTGTGACGCCCCCGCCGCCACCGCCCCCGCCGGCTGTGACGCCCACGGCTGCGCCGGGCGCGTCGGTGGATCCGGCGCGGCTGATCACCCAGGCGGGGTTGCGGCCCCGGATGCGCGGCTTGCGGCTGGACGGATTCACCGTTTCAGCCTCCGGCGATGCGGCGCTGCTGCGGGCGGCGGGCCTTCAGGCCGGGGATGTGATCCTCGCCATCAACGGCCAGCCGCTGGACAGCCTTGAGCGGATTGCGGCCCTGCGTGGCCAGCTTGCGAACAGTTCGGGCGCCGAGCTCCGCTATGAGCGGGACGGAACGGTGCAGACCTCCAGCATAGGAACCGGCCGATGAAGCGATCGACTCTGATCGGAGCGGCGCTGGCCGCCATTCTTGCTGTCCAGGCGCCGCTGGCAGCGGGTGCCGCCCTGGCCCAGGCGGGCCAGACCCTGAATGTGCAGGGGGCCGACATCCGCGCCTTCATCCAGGATGTGGCCCGGTCGACCGGGCGGACCTTCATTGTCGATCCGGGCGTGACGGGGACGGTGACCGTGACCAGCGACCGGCCCCTGAGCCGGGCCCGGCTGTTCGAGGTGTTTCTGTCGACCCTGCGGGCCAACGGGCTTGTGGTGACGCCGACGGCCTCGGGGGCCTACCGGATCAGCCCGGCGCAGGGGGCCGCCCAGGGCCCGGCGACGGTGGGCGCGGAACGGTTTTCGACCGAGGTGTTCCAGTTGCGGAATATCGACGCCGCCTCGGCGGCGGAGACGATCCGGCCGCTTGTGGGCGCGCAGGGGCAGGTCCTCGCCAACCCCGGCGCCAACAGCGTGGTGGTGGCTGACTTCGCCGACAACCTGGTTCGCATCCGGGCGCTCATCGGCCGGATCGACGTGGACCGGTCCGGGTTCGATGTGGTGACGCTGGAGAACTCTTCGGCGCGCGAGATCGCCGGCGTGCTCCAGACCGTGCTGACCCCGCCCGGTGGCCAGCCGGGGCAGGGGATGGTGTCTGTGACACCGGTGGAGAGTTCGAACTCGATCGTGCTGCGTGGGGACCCGGCGGCGATGGCGCGAATCCGCCCGCTGATCGAGGATCTGGATCGCCGGGCCGAGAGCGCCGACGACGTCAAGGTGGTCTTCCTGCAGCATGCCGATGCCGAGGCCCTGTTGCCGGTGCTGCAGCAGGTCGTCGGCCAGCCGGTGACGGCGGCCAGCGCCAATGCACCGATTTCCGCCCCAGGCCGCGCCGGAAGCGAGGCAGCGGCCCCGGCCCCGGCCGCTGCCGTCCCGGCGGCACCGGTGGCCGGCCAGCGCGCCGTGATTGCCCGCTTCCCGGGTGCCAATGCCCTCGTGATCTCGGCCTCGGCCGATACGCAGAGGATGCTGGCCGAGGTGATCCGCCAGCTGGACCAGCGGCGCCAGCAGGTGCTGATCGAGGCCATTGTGGTCGAGCTGTCCGACAATGCCGTGCGCGAGCTGGGGGTGCAGTGGCTGCTGGCAGGTGAGGACGGCAGTCCGGTGGGCCTGACCAACTATTCCGATCGCGCCGCGCCGCTGGTCCCGCTGGCGGGCGGGGCGGCGGCCGGCCAGCTTGAGACAGATGATCCTCTGCGTGAGCAGCTACAGGCCCTCGCGCTGAACACGCTTCTGGGAGCCAACGGCTTTGTCGGCGGCGGCGGCGGCAGCATCGGCGACGGCCTTTTCGGCTTCATCATCAACGCCGCCAAGACAGATGCGGGCTCCAACCTGCTGCAGACCCCGTCCCTGATGACGCTGGACAATGAGGAGGCGACGATCCTGGTGGGTCAGGAGGTGCCGATCACGACCGGCGAGACCCTGCTGGACGGAAACACCAATCCATTCCGCACGACCCAGCGGCAGGATATCGGGGTCAAGCTGGTGGTGCGGCCGCAGATCAACGCCGGCGGCTCGATCACCCTGTTCCTGCGGCAGGAGGTGTCGAGCATCAACGGCCTCCTGTCCGCCAGTGCCCGGGATCTGGTCCTGAACAAGCGCGAGCTGGAGACCACGCTGGTGGTCGATGACGGTGACATCGCTGTGGCCGGTGGACTGCTGGACCAGAACGACCGGTTGTCGGTGGACGGCGTGCCGGGGCTGGCCAACCTGCCGGTGGTCGGCAACCTGTTCCGCTCGACCAGCCGTCAGCGCGGACGGACCAATCTGATGGTGTTCATCCGCCCGACCATCCTGCGCAGCCCCGCCGATTCCCAGGCCCTGGCCGCGGATCGCTGGGGCTATATGCGCGAGCAGCAGCTCCTCAACGCCCCCGGCGTCGAGCCGAGCCTGGACGAGATGCTGCGCGACTATATGCGCACCCAGCCGCCGGCCGCGCCGGAGACCGTGGTCATCGCCCCGGTCGGCGAGGTCGCTGCTGCGCCCTTGCCACCGGTCTCCGCCTCGGGCGGGTGAGGCGTCGATGATCACCCTGATCAATCCGACACTGCCCTATGGCTTCGCCAAACGGCACGGGGTGATCCTGCTGGATGCGGGTGAGATCGCCGTGGTGGGTCTGCGCGAGGGTGCGGATCCGTCGGCCCTGATCGAGACGCGGCGCGCGCTCGGCCGGCCACTCAGGGTCGAGGCGCTCGATCAGGCGACTTTCGACCGGCGGCTGTCGCAGGTCTATGCCGGCGATCATCTGAGCGCGACGGACGGGGACGACCTGGCGATGCCGTCGGGGCTGGAGAGTCTGATCGACGACATTCCGGCCGCCGCCGACCTGCTGGACACCGCCGACGACGCACCGGTGATCCGGCTGATCAACGGCGTCATTGCCGAGGCGGTGCGGGCGGGGGCCTCGGACATCCATCTGGAGCCGTTCGAGACCGCCCTGACGGTGCGGATGCGGATTGACGGGGTGTTGCGCGAGACGCTCTCGCTGAACCCGCGGATCACACCCCTGCTGGTGTCGCGCATCAAGGTGATGGCGCGGCTGGACATCGCCGAGAAACGCATTCCCCAGGACGGGCGCATTCCGCTGGCGCTGGGGGGCAAGACGCTGGACGTGCGCGTCTCGACCCTGCCGTCGCGGATGGGCGAGCGGGTGGTGCTGCGTATCCTGGACCGTGACCAGGCCGGACTTACCCTGGACCGGCTGGGCATGGCCCCGGATGCGCTGGAGGCCTTCCGTGCGGCGCTGGGAGAGCCCAACGGCATCATCCTCGTCACCGGCCCGACCGGTTCGGGCAAGACCACCTCGCTCTATGCCGGCCTGTCGCTGCTGAACAACGCCACCCGCAATATCCTCACGGTCGAGGACCCGGTGGAATATGCCATCGACGGGGTCGGCCAGACCCAGGTCAATCCCAAGGTCGGCATGACCTTTGCGGCCGGCCTGCGCGCCATCCTGCGTCAGGATCCGGACGTGGTCATGGTCGGCGAGATCCGCGATGTGGAGACGGCCCGGATTGCGGTCCAGGCGGCGCTGACCGGACATCTGGTGCTGTCGACGGTGCACACCAATGATGCGGCGGGGGCGGTAACGCGGCTGAGGGACATGGGTGTCGAACCCTTCCTGCTGGCCTCGACCCTGCGGCTGATCGTGGCCCAGCGGCTGGTCCGTCGGCTTTGCGGAGACTGTCGACGGCCGGAGACGGCGGACAAGGCCACAGCCAGGCTGGCCGGGGTCAAGGTCGGTCAGACCGTGTGGCGGGGGCAAGGCTGCGCCCACTGCGGCCAGACCGGCTATGTGGGCCGGGTGGGGCTGTATGAGGTGATCCGGGTCGATGACAAGGTGCGCCGACTGATCGCCGCGGAGGCCGGGGAGGAGGCCATCAACGCCGCAGCCTTTTCCGGGGCCGGTTCCGGGACCCTGACCCGACGCGCCCGGGCCCTGGTGCTGGAGGGTGTCACCTCGGTCGAGGAGGCGGTGCGCGTGACGCGTCAGGAGACGGCCGAGGCCGCCGAAGAGCCGGCGTCTGCCGTCGCTGTCGTGAGCCCCGGGCGCGAGGACGCGGCCTGATGGCGGCGTTCGACTATGTGGCGGTGGATGAGGCCGGGCGCACCGTCCGCGGGACGCTGACCGCCGTTGACGACGGCAGTGTGCGGGCCCTGCTGGCGCGACGCAGGCTGATGCCTCTGGAGGTCACGGCGTCACGCGGTGCGGTTCGGAACAGCGACGCCCCCGCTCGCAAGGGCGGCGTGTTGGGCCGGTTCGGCCCGGCACGCGGGGGCCTGGACTCGCGAACCCTGGCGCTGGTGACGCGCCAGCTGGCCACCCTCGTGACGGTTTCGCCGGTCGAGGAGGCGCTCCGGGCCATCGCCTTGCAGGCAGATCGCCCGGCCGTGCGGGCGGTGCTCGAGGGGGTGCATGGCGGGGTCATGGAGGGCCGGCGGCTTTCGGACGCCATGGCCTTGCAGGGGGCGGCCTTTCCGCCGCTCTACCGCGCCATGGTGTCGGCGGGCGAGACCTCCGGGGCGCTGGCACCGATCCTGGAGCGACTGGCCGACGGGCTTGAGCGCGATGAGGTGGTCCGCGGCAAGGTGATCACAGCCCTGGTCTATCCGGCGGTGCTGGCGGTCGTGGCCATCGGGGTGGTGATCGCCCTGATGACCTTCGTCGTGCCGCGCGTGGTGGATCAGTTCGACAGTATGAACCAGACCCTGCCGCTGCTGACGCGGCTGGTCATCGGCCTGTCGAACGGGCTACGCGACTGGGGCTGGCTGGCGGCGCTGCTGCTGGCGGCGGCGGCGACGGGCGGTGTCTTCGCACTTCGCAATCCGACGACAAGGCTGGCTGTCGATACGGCCATCCTTCGCCTGCCCCTGATCGGGCGGCTGACGCGCGACCTCCACGGGGCGAAAATGGCCCGCACCCTGTCGACGATGATCACCGCCGGCCTGCCCGTGCTGGAGGGTCTGACGATTACGGCCCGCACCGTGTCCAACCGACGCCTGCGGCTGGCCACCGAGCGGATGGCTGAGGCCGTGCGCGAGGGCGGGGGACTTTCGGCCGCCATGCGCCGGGCCGATGTCTTTCCGCCGATCCTGGTGACCATGACCGCCTCCGGCGAGGCCGGCGGCCGGCTGGAGCCGATGCTGGAGCGCGCGGCGGAGTATCTGGAGCGGGAATTCTCGACCTTCACGGCCGTGATGCTCAGCCTGATCGAGCCGGCCATCATCGTGGTCATGGGTGGCGTGGTCGCCCTGATCGTCCTGTCCATCCTGCTGCCCATCCTGCAGATCAACACCCTGGCCATGGGGTGAGGAGGAAGTATGTCTGTGTCTGATATCCACCGAGCGGCGACCCGATTCCTTGCCTGGGCCACAGTCCCCGGATCCCGCCCTGTCGACCCGGAGTCCGGGCCGGGCGAGGGCGCGCGCGGGAGACAGGGCTTTACCCTGGTCGAAATGATGGTCGTCGTGGTCATCATCGGCCTGCTGGCCACCGTCGTCGCCATCAATGTCCTGCCCAGCCAGGACCGGGCGATGGTGACCAAGGCCAAGGCCGATATCGCCACCCTCGAACAGGCGATCGAGACCTATCGCCTCGACAATCTCGACTTCCCTGCCGACCTGCAGGCGTTGGTCGCGGCCCCGCCGGGACTGGCCAGCCCGGACCGCTACCGCCCCGGCGGCTATGTCCGTCGCCTGCCGCAGGATCCCTGGGGCCAGCCGTACCAGTACCGCCGCCAGAGCACGCGTGGCGGCCAGTTCGACGTCTTCTCCTATGGTGCCGACCGGAAAGAGGGTGGCGAGGGCAATGACGCCGACCTCGGCAACTGGGAAGGCTAGGCATGACGCCGGGCGCCAGGGTTCGCGCCGCCAACAGGGCCGGCTTCACCCTCGTAGAGCTGCTGATGGTGGTCGCCATCATCGGGCTCGCCGCGGGGGCGGTGGTCCTGTCTGTGCCCGATCCGCGGCCCTCGGTGGCCGAGGACGCCGAGCGGTTCGCCGCCCGGCTGAGCCGCGCCCGCGAGGAGGCCATACTGTCGAACCGGCCGGTCGCGGTCGATGCGAACGCTGCCGGCTATGGTTTCATGGTGTTCGACGGGGCAGCCTGGTCGGGGCTGGATGAGGGCCCGTTCCGGTCTGAAAGCTGGACAGTGGGCACGACGGTCGGGTCGTCCAACGCCCCCGTCCGCATCGTCTTCGATCCGACCGGCGTCGCCGACCCCGCCACCCTGACCCTGACCCGCGAACGCCACAGCCGCACCATCGCCGTCGACGGCGCGGGGGAGGTGACCCTTGATGGCTGAGGGCACACACGGGGTCGGCCCGGGCCACAGGGAAGGCTTTACGCTCATCGAGCTGCTCGTGGCGCTGGCGGTGTTCAGCCTCGCTGCCCTGGCCCTGCTCAACCTGTCCGGCGAGAACACCCGCTCGGCCGCCCGGGTCGAGGCCCGGACGCTCGGGGGGATCGTCGCCGAGAACCGCGCCGTCGAGGCCGTGATCGCGCCGGCCATCGCCGAGGGAATCACAAGCGGACAGACCCCGCTGGCCGACCACCTGTGGACCTGGACCCAGACCGTGACCCGGACCCCGACGCCCGGCCTGCTGCGCATCCATATCGCCGTCCGGGACTCCGAGGGCCAGGCCGCCGAACGCACCGTCTTCCGGTCAGGGACGCGACCGTGAGGCCGCGCACAGGCTTTACCCTGGTCGAGGTCATGATCTCGCTGATGATCTTCGCCGTACTGGCGGCCGCAGGCGCGGCTGTCCTGAGCGGGGCCATCAACAACCGGTTTGCCGTCAAGGCCGCCAGCGACCGGGTCGGCGACCTGCAGCGGATGCGCGGCCTGTTGCGCGCCGATCTGGGCCAGGCCACGGCCCGTCGCTCGCGGGGTCCCACGGGGCGTCCGATGCCCCAGCCCATCATCGGTGCCGCTGCGCCGGGTGATCCGTTGCTTGTCCTGAACCGAGCCGGCTGGAGCAATCCCGGCGAACAGGCGCGGCCTTCGCTGCAACGGGTCGAGTACCGGCTGGTCGAGGAACGGCTGGAGCGACGTGTGTTCACGCATCTGGATGGCGCCCGCCCGGGACCGCCCCAGGTGCTCTATCGTGGCGTCCGCGATGTCACCGTCGAGTTTGTGCGCGATGGACAGGCGACCCCGGCCTTTATCTCCACGCTCGACCGGCCCCTGCCCGATGCCGTGCGGATCGGCATGACGATCAAGGGCTATGGGCGGGTCGATCAGGTCTTCATCGTCGGGAGCGGCCAATGAGGCGTCGCGGGACCGAGCGGGAAGGCATGGCCCTGCTGACCGTGCTGCTGCTGGTTGCGGTCATGTCCGTGGTCGCGGTGGCGATCCTCGATGATTTCCGCTTCTCCGTTCGGCGGACAGCCAATGTCGAGTTCCAGAGTCAGGCCCAGTGGTATGCCGCAGGGGCGGAAAGTCTGGCGATGGGCCAGATCGCAGGCCTCCTGGCCCGGGGACCCGCCCGCACGCCGCTGCAGCCGGCCTGGAACGGGCGGCCGGTGAGCTTTCCGATCGACGGAGGAACCTTGACCGCCACGGTCACCGACGGCCAGGCCTGTTTCAATCTCAACAGTGTCGCCCTCGGATTCGGGGAGGATCTGATCGGGCGCCCGCTGGGGGCGGCGCAGTTCCGGGCGCTGGGTCGGGCGGTCGGGGTGGCTGACAGCCGGATGCGGGTGGTGGCCGATTCCCTGACCGACTGGCTGGACGCCGACACGACGCCGTCTCCGCTCGGGGCCGAGGATGGGGCCTATGCGGGTCTGGCCACCGCCTACCGGACGGGTGGGGCCATGCTGGCGGAGGTCAGTGAACTGCGGGCCGTCAAGGGCGTGGATGCCGAGACCTACCGTCGGCTGAGGCCCTTTCTCTGCGCCCTGCCGACCTCGCGGCTCTCGCCCCTGAATGTGAATACCCTGACGCTGGAGCAGGCACCCCTGCTGACCATGTTGACGAATGGCGCTGTCGGGGCGCAGCAGGCACGGGCGGTCATCGCCTCGCGGCCGCGCGAAGGATGGGCGGATGCCGCCGCCTTCTGGGCCCAGCCGTCCCTGGCTACGGTCCAGGTTGATCCGGAAGCCCGCGACCAGGTCACTGTCCTGACCCGCTTCTTCGACCTGAGGGTCGATGTCGAACTGGGCGGCTCCCGGGCCGTCCGCACCGCCCTGCTGGAAGTCCGGTCCGACGGGCGTGTGCGCACTGTGATCCAACGCTGGACTCCTGAAGAATGAAACCGACCCGCCTGATCCTGATTCCCGCCCTTGGCAGCGAACCGGCACCCTGTCTGGTGATTGCAGGCGGCGTGGTGCGCGAGCGCGGCCTGCTGGACCTGCATCCTGTCGAGCGGCCGGAGCCCATGCATACCGTGGCCATTGTTCCGGGTCCCGAGGTGACGATCCGCTGGCTTGATCTTCCCGCCGGCGGGCAGGCCCAGCAGCGGGCGGCCGCCCTCTGGATGTTGAAGGAAGAGCTGGCGGTCCCGGCCGACCGTCTGGCGGTGGCCCTGGGACCGGTCCCGCCGGCGGGTCAGCCCCGCCTGGTCGCCGTCGTCGGCCAGCCGTTGATCGAGGCCTGGGGCGACTATCTGGAGGCCCTGGGAGTCAAGGCGGACGCCATGGTGCCGGATGTTCTCACCCTCCCCGAACCCGACCGGGACGAGGTCTTGAATGCCGTCGTGTTCGGAACCGCGACGGCCCTGCGAGGGCGGGGGTTCGCGGCAAGCGTCCAGCCTGATCTGGTCGGGTTGCTGGCCGGGTCGCGGCGGGTTGACGCCAGTCTCGATGCGGCGGACGTCGAGCGCGCCCTCATCGGAGCGGCCCTGTCTCCACCGGTCAATCTTCTGACCTCGCAGGATCGAAACCGCGGCACCGCGCGTCGGGGCTGGGCCCTGGCATTGGCCATGGCCGGATTGCTGGTCGTTTCGCCCCTGGTGCTGGTCGCCGCTGCCGCCGCGAGAGACGAGGCGTCGGCCCGGACCGATACGAACCGCGCTCTGGCCGAGATTGCCCGGGTTGCGCCGGACCTTGCGGCCCGCCCGGATCCGCTGGAAGCGCTTCGCCAGCGGGTCATGTCGGCACCCCCATCGGGCGGGGTGGTCGGGGCGACGGCCGCCCTCTTCGCCGCGCTGGAAGGGGTGGAGGGTGCGGAGCTGGATCTGCTGATCGTCGATCCGGCTGCGGGGATGAAGGCCAGTGTGTCCCATCCCGACTATCGGGACACGCAGGCGATCGCGCGGGCGATGCGGGCCAACGGTCTGGATGTGACGGAAACGGCCGCTATCGACGACGGGGGCCGTATCGTCAGCGATATCACGATCAGGAGCGCACGATGAACCGGTGGCTGGGGCAGGCCGGGGCCTGGTGGAGTGGTCGCACCCTGCGCGAGCGGCGGATGTTGATGGTGATGACCGCGCTGCTGGCGGCGACGGCTGTATGGCTGGGTGTGGTGCGGCCCGTCCTGGCATGGAGAGAGGCCGCAGCGACGCGCGCCACCACGGCGGCGCTCACCCTTGCGGAGGTCCGCGCGGCGGTCGCCTCGCTCGGGCCGGTGCGATCGTCTGCACCCCCGCCCGCCGAGGGCCTCGAGCCCCTGATCCAGCGGACAGCCGCTGTTGCAGGGCTGGAGGTCGTCACGGTCATGAGCGAATCGGGCCAGCTGGGCGTCCAGCTGTCCAGCGTCAGTTCCGGACCCCTGTTCGCCTGGCTGACAGGGCTTGAAACCGATCACCGTCTGTCGGTCTGCAGCCTGGGTGTGACCGAGAATTCCGACGCCACACTGAACGTCGAGATCGGGTTTGCATCCGGTGTCTGTGCACCCGTGACGACGGAATAACCGTCCGATTGCGTGGCAATTGTAAAAAAATGGAAGCCTCGCTGTCGCATAACCTTTACAATCACCCGAAAACGCGCATTATTCCTCCGGGTCCTGACTGTTTCAGGCGTTCGGGAGAAGTTGGATGCGCGCTTTCAAAACCCTCATCGGCCTTGCGGCCCTCGCCTCAGCCGCCATTGTGCCGGCCGGACTGGCCAGCGCCGCCGACAACGCCCAGGCGTCGGTGCGGTCGAGTCCCCGTCCGGTGATGATCTGCGGTACGGATGCCGCGACGCGCCGCGCCTTCGCCCGTGAGCATGGGGCTGCACCGATCTTCGTCACCGCCCGCGAGGCCCTGTCGGTCCGCGCCTCGGACCCCGCCTGGAGCGCGCCGCGCTGCATGACGGTGCGGGAGCATGCGCGCTATCGGGATGCGGCCACGACCTTCGCCGCGGTCCGCTGAGGCCGGAAGGCCCTGGCCGCCCTGCTGTTTTCCTGAGCCGCCCGCCCCTTCCGCGCCTTAACCGGCCCGATTGAGCCGGTCTTAAGGGATCGGGCGGCAGTATGCCGGTCAGGGAGATCGGCATGGCACGGCGGACGAAGGCGGGAACGAAGGCGCGGGTTCCGGAACAGCAGTTCCTGCGACTGATGAGCCACGAGATGCGCACGCCCCTCAATGGCGTGATCGGCATGCTGGGCCTGCTGTCGCGGACCCGACTCGATGGGGCCCAGCGGGCCTATGCGG
The DNA here is from genome assembly GCA_040380105.1 of Caulobacteraceae bacterium. Lineage (GTDB taxonomy): Bacteria > Pseudomonadota > Alphaproteobacteria > Caulobacterales > Caulobacteraceae > Brevundimonas. Next base: position 17,118 of record JBEIJS010000031.1, read on the forward strand.
AGGCGGCGCGATCCTCGGCGGAGCATTTGCTCGGCCTTGTGAACGACCTGCTCGACTATGCCCGGCTGGAAGCCGGCAAGCTGGAGTTTGACCACGCCCCTGTCGATCTGGAGGCGCTGGTGCGGGGTGTCGCCGAGCTGCTGAGCCCGCGCGCCCATGAGAAGGGGCTGGAGATCGCCTGGTCCGTCGCCCCGGACGCGGTCGACATTCTCGGCGACGAAGGCCGGTTGCGGCAGGTTCTTTTCAACCTGGCGGGCAATGCCGTCAAATTCACCGAGACCGGCGGCGTGCGGATCGCCATCGAGCGGACCGGCGGCCCGGACAAATCGCCCCGGCTTGCCTTCATCATCGACGATACCGGACCCGGCGTTCCGGCCGAGGCGCGGGCGCGGATCTTTGAGGAGTTCGGCCATGTCGACGCCTCTGACGCCAGCCGCTTCGGCGGTGCCGGCCTGGGGCTGGCGGTGGTGTCCCGACTGGCCGCCGCCATGCAGGGGTCTGTGACGGTGTCGGATCGGCCCGACGGGACCGGCGCCCGGTTTCTGTTCGAAGCTGACTTCGAGGCGGCGCCCGAGGCGGTCCGCGGCGCCCCCCTGTCCGGACATGCTGTCGCCGTGGTCAGCCCCGATCCCTTTGTCCGCGCCGCGGCCATGGACCAGATTGAAGCCTCGGGCGGAAGGGTTGAGCCGGATGCCGGCATCGTCCTGATCGACCATGCCGCCCGCGAGACCGCTCACGGCCTGGCCGTGCGGCCTTCGACCGGCAAGGCCATCGTCCTGCTCAAGCCGGGCGAGCGCGACCTGATCGCCCGCTACCGCGGGGCCGGCTTCCATGGCTATCTGATCAAGCCCCTGCGCCGCGCCTCCCTGGCCGAGCGTGTGCTGGCGGCCTCGGGCCAGGGTCCCGCCCACCACCCCGCGCAGCCTTCCGAGGACGACCGTGTCACCCCGGCCCGGTTCTCCGGCACGCGGGTGCTGCTGGTCGAGGACAATCCGGTCGGCGCCCTGCTGGCCGCGACCCTGTTGCGCCGTGAGGGCTGCGCCGTCGAGACCGCCGCCAGCGGCCATGAGGCAGTGGATGCGATGAAGCGCGCCCGCTACGACTTGGTCTTCATGGATATGCGGATGCCGGGCATGGACGGCCCCAGCGCGGCCCGGGCCATCCGCGCCACCGGCGACAGGACACCGATCGTGGCACTGACCGCCAATGCCTTCGCGGAGGACCGCAAGGCCTGCCTCGGGGCGGGGATGAACGACCATCTGGTCAAGCCGCTGGAGCTCGATTCCCTGCGCGCCGCGCTCGCCCGCTGGACGAACCGCACGGACCAAGCCAAGGTCGCCGCCGGATAGGGACGCGGGGGCGTCGCATCGAGGGACGCCACAGATGACGGACGCCAATACGGAGGCCAAGCCGCGCAAGGCGAGCACGAAGGACGTAATCAAGGCTCTGGGCCGGGGTCGCGTCCTGATCACCCTGTTGCTGGGCTTCGGCTCGGGCCTGCCCTTCCTGCTGACGGGCGCGACGCTCAGCCTTTGGCTGGGCGAGGGCGATGTGACCCTGTCGGCCATCGGCTTCATCTCCTGGGTAGGCTTGGCCTACTCCTTCAAATTCGTCTGGGCTCCGGTCGTTGACCGGTTCGACGTTCCGATCCTCGGCCGCTTCGGCCGGCGGCGGGGCTGGATGTTGTTGTCGCAACTCCTGGTCGGTGCCGCGCTGATCGCCATGGCGATCATCGGTCCGGAAGGCGGGCTGACCGCCCTCGGTGCGGCCGCGCTCGTCACGGCCTTCGCCTCGGCGACTCAGGACATTGTCGTGGATGCTTGGCGGATCGAGACCGCCGAGAACGACGAGGACCTCGGGCTGCTGACTTCGGCCTATCAGCTGGGCTACCGGTTCGCGATGCTGGCGGGTAATGCCCTGATCCTGTTCTTCGCGACCTGGTTCGGCTGGAACGGCGCCTACTTCATCTGGGGCGCGGCCATGTCGATCGCCATCATCGCGACACTGTTCGCCAAGGAGCCGCTGGACCGCTCGGATATCGCAAAAGCCACCGGCGGTGCCGCGCCGTGGACCCTGCGCGGCATGTACGACGCGGTCGTCGGTCCGTTCATCCAGTTCCTGAAGACGCACAAGACCGCCGCCCTGCTGATGCTGGCGGCGATCAGCCTCTATCGCCTGCCGGACTTCGTCATGGGGCCGATGGTCGGGCCGTTCTACCTCGACCTGGGTCTGACCAAGGAGGCGATCGGGGCCATGCGGCTGAGCTTTGGTCTCGCGGGCTCGATCATCGGCATTGCCGCCGGCGGAATCTGCGCGCTCCGCTTCGGCTTTGGCCGGACCCTGTTGCTGGGCGCCCTGATCGGCCCGATGTCGAACCTCGGCTACACCTTGATGGCCATGGTCGGCCTGTCGACGCCGATGTTCGCCGGCGTCCTGTTCGTCGAGAATTTCAGCGAAGGCTTGGCCGGGGCGGCGCTCGTCGCCTACATGTCCAGCCTCACCGGGATTGGATATACGGCCACCCAGTACGCCCTGCTCAGCTCCTTCTACGCCCTCCTCGGCAAGTTCCTGAAGGGCTTCTCGGGGGTCGTCGTCGACGGCCTGCAGCAGGGGCACGAGCTGATGGTCGCCTATGCCATGTTCTTCGCCGGGACGGCGGC
>JBEIJS010000032.1:0-19425 GCA_040380105.1 Caulobacteraceae bacterium
CGGCCAGAAAACCTGACCGAACCAAGGGCGGAGGGTTGAAACTAGATCTGGTCGTCAAACTTCTTGGCAAGATCTTCGATATTCTCGGGCGGCCAGTTCGGCACATCCATGCCGAGCGAGAGGCCCATCGTCGCGAGAACTTCCTTGATCTCGTTCAGTGACTTGCGGCCGAAGTTCGGGGTACGGAGCATTTCCGCTTCCGACTTCTGGATCAGGTCGCCGATGTAAACGATGTTGTCGTTCTTCAGGCAGTTGGCCGAACGCACCGACAGTTCCAGCTCGTCCACCTTCTTCAGCAGGGCCGGGTTGAAGGGCAGGTCCGGCTTGCCGTCGACGGCTTCCACGGCCTTCTTGGGCTCGTCGAAGGTGATGAAGATCTGCAGCTGGTCCTGGAGGATGCGCGAGGCATAGGCCACGGCGTCCACCGGCGAGACCGCGCCGTTCGTTTCGACCTCGAGGATCAGCTTGTCATAGTCCAGCGACTGGCCCTGACGGGTCGGCTCGACGCGATAGGCGACGCGCTTGACCGGCGAATACAGGGCGTCGACGGCGATCAGGCCGATCGGGGCGTCTTCCGGACGGTTCAGCTCGGAGGCGACATAGCCCTTGCCGTTCTGCACGGTCAGTTCCATGCGCACCGAGGCACCCTCGTCCAGCGTGCAGATCACGTGGTCGGGGTTCAGCACCTCGATGTCCGACGGGACGTCGATCTGGCCGGCGGTCACGGCACCGGGGCCCGTGGCGCGCAGGGTCATGCGCTTGGGGCCTTCAGCGTGCATGCGCAGCGCCAGTTGCTTGATGTTCAGCACGATGTCGACGACGTCTTCCCGCACGCCTTCCAGCGACGAGAATTCGTGAACGACGCCGTCAATCTGGATCGCGGTCACGGCCGCGCCTTGCAGCGACGACAGGAGAACGCGGCGCAGGGCATTGCCGAGCGTCACGCCGAAACCGCGTTCCAGGGGCTCGGCAACCAGGCGCGACTTGCGCTGCGGGTCGGAGCTCGCCTCGATCTGCGGCTTCTCGGGACGGATCAGCTCTTGCCAGTTACGTTCGATCATGTGTGTCCCTCGAAAACGGAGCGCCGGTCCCTCGCTCCTCGTCAGGGGCGGCAGGACACGGGCGGAGTTAGATAGTCGGTCGAAACAGGCTTAGACGCGGCGGCGCTTGGGCGGACGGCAGCCGTTGTGCGGCATCGGTGTGACGTCGCGGATGGTGGTGATGGTCAGGCCGACGGCCTGCAGGGCGCGCAGGGCCGACTCACGCCCGGAGCCGGGACCCGAGACGTTGACTTCCAGCGTCTTGACGCCGTGTTCCTGGGCCTTCTTGCCCGCGTCCTCGGCAGCCATCTGGGCGGCGTAGGGGGTCGATTTGCGCGAACCCTTGAAGCCCATGTGTCCGGCCGACGACCACGAGATCGCGTTGCCCTGGGCATCGGTGATCGTGATCATGGTGTTGTTGAAGGACGCATTCACGTGGGCGACGCCCGAGGTGATGTTCTTGCGCTCGCGCTTCTTTACGCGACCCGGTTCCTTGGCCATGTGTCTGTCTTACTTCTTCTTGCCGGCGATCGGCTTGGCGGGACCCTTGCGGGTGCGGGCGTTGGTATGGGTGCGCTGGCCGCGGACCGGCAGGCCCTTGCGGTGACGCAGGCCGCGATAGCAGGCCAGGTCCATCAGACGCTTGATGTTCATGGACGTCTCGCGGCGGAGGTCGCCCTCGACAGTGTGGTCGCGGTCGATCGTCTCGCGGATCTGCAGCACTTCAGCGTCGGTCAGCTGGTTCACCCGGCGGGCAGACTCAATGCCCACCTTGGCGGTGATTTCCTTGGCGGCGTGGGCGCCGATGCCATGGATGTACTGCAGCGCGATCTCTACGCGCTTGTTGGTCGGGATGTTGACACCAGCGATACGGGCCACGAAGCTCTCCAGATACGCGTTGACGGACGCAACAAACGCTCCGGTCAACAGACCAGGAGCGCCGACGTCCTTCGCGGAAGCGGGCCTTATACAGGGGATTCATGGCTCGTCAACGGGTTACCCCCCGGCGCCCCCCGGACTCAGCGCCCGTCGCGCCCGCCCATGCTGACGAAGGTGGTGACCCGCTGACCTTCGATCGGCCGACCGGCAGCGGTCATGGGCGGGCGAAAGCGGAAGAAGGCGGTGGCTCTCAGCGCCTGCTCGCCGAACCCGAAGCCGCGAGGACTTTCCTCGACGATCCGGCAGTCGTCGAGACGCTGGTCGGTGCGAATGACACAGTTGACCACGACCCGCCCCGCCGGACGGCGCCTGCCCCGAACCGGCGGCGGGGCGACAGACTCTATCTCGGCCGAGGTGGCAGGGCGCAGGATCATGGGGCCGATACCGCCGGATCCCGGGCCGTTGCCGTCGCCCTGGCCGGTTCCGATCCCTGCACCCCCCTGCCCCATCCCCGGGATCGGGCCTGCGACCGGTGCCTGTCCGACGACCAGGGCCGGCTCGGGTGCCTGGACCGGCGGCGCGGGCAGTTCCGGCAGCCTGTCTGCAGGCCGGGGTGCAAGATGGATCCGCGAGGGTGCTGCCGGGGCAGCGCCGCCCGGAAGGCGCGCGGCCTTGACGGACGGCGGCGGCGGGGACGGCGGGCGGAACAGGAAGACCTGGATCGGGGACGCCGGCACCGGCGGCCGGGCCGGCTCACCGGTGCGCCCCATGACACTGAAGACGACCAGATGCGCGGCGCTGACGCCGAGGACGACACCCAGCTTGCGCAGCCGGTCCCTGTTCAGCAGTGGGGCTTCAGACTTCACCGGACGATCCTATCACGCGCGGGCAGCCGCGCGGGACAGGGAACCGGTCCGTTCAGGCTCAGGCGGCGGAGCCGTCCAGCACAGCGTCGATGGCCGCGGCGACCGTCGCGATGGGGCCCATGCCATCGATCTCGCTCAGCAAACCCTTGTCCGCATAATAGGGCAGCAGCGGCGCGGTGTTGCGGTTGTAGGCGTCCAGCCGGACCTTGAAACTGTCCGGATTGTCGTCCGGGCGGCCCTGGTCGGCGAAACGGACGGCGACGCGGTCCAGCAGGGCGGTATCATCGACCTTCAGCCGGATGACATGGTCGATCTGCTTGTCGAGCTTGGCCAGCATGGCATCGAGAGCCACGGCCTGGGCCACAGTCCGGGGGAAGCCGTCGAAGATCGCCCCGCCGGCGTCCCCGGCTTCCTTCAGCCGGGCCTCGATCAGGGCGATGACGATGGCGTCAGACACCAGATCGCCGCGCGACATGATTGCCTGACACTCGCGGCCCAGCTCGGAACCCGAAGCAATGGCCTCGCGCAGCATGTCACCGGTCGACAGCTGCACCATGCCGCGGGTCTCGACCAGCCTCTTGGCCTGGGTACCCTTGCCCGCCGCAGGCGGTCCGAACAGGATCAGGTTCATTGCGGCCCTCCCGACCGGCTCTATCGCCGTGAGGGGGCGGTGACGCCCTTGCCGGGTGTGCGGCCCCGACCACGCAATTTGGCCTTCTTGATCAAGCCTTCGTACTGGTGGGCCAGCAGCTGGGACTGGATCTGGGCGACGGTGTCCATGGTCACCGACACCACGATCAGGATCGAGGTGCCCCCGATGACCGCAGCGCCCATGCCGGAGTTGGCCATCATCAGCTCGGGCAACAGGCAGACCGCCGTGATGTAGGCCGCCCCGATCACGGTCAGGCGCGTGAGGACATAGTCCAGATACTCGGCCGTCCGCTTGCCCGGACGAATGCCCGGCAGGAAGCCGCCGTATTTGCGCAGGTTCTCGGCCGTGTCCTCCGGGTTGAAGGTGATCGAGGTGTAGAAGAAGCAGAAGAAGATGATCAGCGCGCCGTACAGCACCATGAACACGGGCTGGCCATGTTGCATCTGGGCGGTGACCAGCGGCAGCCAGCCCATCCAGGCGGGCAGGTCCGCATTGGCGGTCATCTGGGCGACCGTGGTCGGCAGCAACAGCAGCGACGAGGCGAAGATCGGCGGAATGACGCCGGCGGTATTGACCTTCAGCGGCAGGAACGAGCGTTCACCGCCGGCCATCCGGTTGCCTTCCTGGCGCTTGGGATACTGGATCAGCAGCCGGCGCTGGGCGCGTTCCATGAAGACGATGAAGACCACCACGGCGATCGACATGGCCGCGAAGAACAGCAGGGTGAAGGCCGAAATCTGACCCTGCTGGGCGAGGCCGAACATGCGGGCCACAGTGCCCGGCAGGACCGCCACGATCCCGGCGAAGATGATCAGGGAGATGCCGTTGCCGACGCCGCGCGCCGTCACCTGCTCGCCGAGCCACATCAGGAACATGGTGCCCCCGGTCAGAACGGTGACGGTGGAGATGATGAAGAACAGGCCGGGCTGGTCGATCAGATTGGGCTGGGCATTCAGGCCAAACGCGATCCCGGTGGACTGGAACAAGGCCAGCACCACGGTCAGATAGCGGGTGTACTGGTTCAGCTGCTTGCGGCCGCTCTCGCCGCCTTCCTTCTTCAGCTTCTCCCAGGGCGGATACACGGCACCCATCAGCTGGACGATGATCGACGCCGAAATATAGGGCATCACGTTAAGAGCGAAGACCGCGAACCGCTCAACGGCACCGCCGGAGAACATGTTGACCATGTCCAGCACGCCGCGCTGGCTGTCCGGGTTCTGGAAGAAGGCCAGGAAGGCTTCGGAATTGATACCGGGAACCGGCACATAGGTGCCGATCCGATAGATCAGAAGCGCCATGATCGTGAACAGCAGACGTTTGTGAAGCTCGGTCGCCTTGGCGAACGAGCCCATGTTCATGTTTGCTGCGAGTTGTTCGGCGGCCGAAGCCATGTCTCGTCACCCCGACTTGTCAGAACGCGGCACATCGGACGTGAATCCAGCGCCTGCGTCCAGATAGGCGAAGGGCACCCGCTTAGCGAGGGTGCCCTTCAAGCTTATTTCTTCGCGGCCGTCCGTGTGGTGCGGGCCGAGATCTTGTTGGCGTCGCCGCGCGGGGCCTTGGCCGGCGGGGCCTTGCCCTTGGCAGCATTGCGCTTCTCGATGCGGGCAGCGGCCTTGGCTTCAGCGGCGATACGCTCCTGGACGATCGTGCCGCCGGCGGCCTCGATCGCCTTGACGGCGCCGGCCGAGGCCGACCAGACGACGAGGTTGAGCTTGGCCTTGATCTCGCCGGTGCCGAGGATGCGGACACCGTCCTTGACGCGACGGATCACGCCGGCAGCCACAAGGGCGTCGCCCTTGATCTCGCCCTTGATGTCGATCTTGCCGGCGTCGACGGCGTCCTGCAGACGCCACAGGTTCACTTCGGCCAGCTTCAGGGCGTTGGCGTTGTTGAAGCCGCGCTTGGGCATCCGCATGTACAGCGGCATCTGGCCGCCCTCGAAGCCGCCGATGGCGACGCCCGAACGGGACTTCTGACCCTTGACGCCGCGACCGGCGGTCTTGCCCTTGCCCGAGCCCGGGCCGCGGCCGACGCGCATGCGCTTCTTGTGGGCGCCTTCGTTGTCGCGAATTTCGTTCAGTTTCATGTGCCTGATCCTTTCGGGTGCTAGCGCCCGCTGTGTCAGCGGACTCGGCTGCTCTTCAAGTGACGAGTGGCGAGTGACGAGTGGCGAGAACGAGCTTAAAGCACTCGCCACTCGCCACTAACCACTCGCCACTGAACTCTTACTTCTCGACGATCTCGGTCAGGTGCGCGACCTTGGCGATCATGCCGCGGACCGAGGGGGTGTCTTCCAGGGTGGACTCACGACCCATACGGTTGAGACCCAGGCCCATCAGGGTGGCGCGCTGGTCCGACTTGCGACGGATCGGGCTGCCGGTCTGACGAACGGTGACGGTGGCTTTGGATTCGGTCTTGGCCATGGTCAGGCTTCCTGGGCTTCAGGCGCGGCTTCCACAGCCGAGGCACCGTCATTGCGACGACCCATCAGATCGGCGACCTTCTTGCCGCGCTTGGACGCGACCTGACGGGGCGACGACTGGACCTTGAGGGCCTCGAACGTGGCGCGGATCATGTTGTAGGGGTTCGAGGAACCGGTCGACTTGCCCACGACATCCTGGACGCCGAGGGTTTCGAGCACGGCACGCATCGGACCGCCGGCGATGACGCCGGTGCCGGGAGGGGCGGCGCGCATCATGATCTTGCCGGCGCCCCAACGGCCGTTGCCGTCGTGGTGCAGGGTGCGGTTCTCGCGAAGCGGAACGCGGATCATGGTCTTCTTGGCTTCCTCGGTCGCCTTGCGGATGGCTTCCGGCACTTCGCGCGCCTTGCCGTGACCGAAACCGACGCGGCCCTTGCCGTCGCCGACGACCATCAGGGCTGCGAACGAGAACCGGCGTCCGCCCTTGACCGTGGCCGCGACGCGATTGATGTGCACCAGCTTTTCGACGATGTCCGATTCCGGACCTTCGACAGGAGCGTTGCGGTTGTCACGACGATTGCGATCGTTGCCGCCGCCGCCACGTTGGGGTGTTTGCGCCATCTGTCGCGTCCCTTAGAAATTCAGGCCGGCTTCACGCGCGGCATCTGCCAGCGCCTTCACCCGTCCGTGATAGATATAGCCGCCGCGATCGAAGACGACGTCCTTGACGCCCTTCTCCATGGCGCGTTCGGCGACCAGCTTGCCGATCAGGGCAGCGGCGGCGACGTTCGAGCCCTTGATCTTCTTGCCCTTCTCGCCTTCCAGCGAGGAGGCCGAAGCGATCGTGACGCCGTTCAGGTCGTCGATGATCTGGGCCGAGATGTTCTTGTCCGAACGGTGCACCGACAGACGCAGGCGTCCGTTGGCCACAGCCTTCAGGCGACGGCGAGTGCGCTCTGTGCGGCGCAGGGCTTGTTGTCGAAGAGAGAGAGCCATGACCTACTTCTTCTTGCCTTCCTTGCGCCGGACCTTTTCGCCCGTGTAGCGGACGCCCTTGCCCTTGTAGGGCTCCGGCGGACGCAGCTTGCGGATGACGGCGGCGATCTGACCCACGGCCTGTTTGTCGGCACCGGAGATCTTGATTTCCGTCTGCTTGGGCACCGCGAAGGTGACGCCGGCAGGCGGCTGGATGTCGACCTCGTGGGAGAAGCCGAGTTGCAGCGACAGGGCATCGCCCTTCATCGCCGCACGATAGCCCACGCCGACCAGATCCAGGCTCTTTTCAAACCCGGTGGTGACGCCGACGACCATGTTGTCGACCAGGGTACGCGACAGGCCCCACATGGCCCGCGAACGCTGGTTGTCCTCACGGATCGCCAGGTGCAGACCGTCTTCGGCCTGGGTGACCTCGATCTCGTCGGCGACAGTCCAGGAGCGCTCGCCCTTGGGACCCTTCACGGAGACCGTCTGGCCGTCGAGCGTGACGCTCACGCCCTTCGGCACTTCAATGGTGCGTTTTCCGATACGGGACATCTTAGTAGACCCTGCAGAGGACTTCGCCGCCCACCTTGGCTTCGCGAGCCGCAGTGTCCGACATGACGCCCTTGGACGTGGAGAGGATCGAGATGCCGAGGCCGTTCTTGATCGGCTTCAGGTCGGAGATCGCGGAGTAGACGCGACGGCCCGGCTTGGACACGCGGGCGATCTCGGCGATGACCGGCTGGCCGTCGAAATATTTGAGCTCGATCTCGAACTGCGGGAATTCGCCGGGGTTCTGAACCAGGGCGTAGCCGCGGATGTAGCCTTCGTCCTGCAGCACGTCGAGGACGCGCTGGCGCAGGCGGGAGGCCGGGGTGAGCACCTTGGAACGTTTGCGCATGTGCGCGTTCCGGATGCGAGCGATCATGTCGCTCAGGGGATCGTTGATCATCATGTCTGTCGCTCCCCTTACCAGCTCGACTTGGTCAGACCCGGGATCTGACCCAGGTTGCCGAGTTCACGAAGCGCGATACGGCTCATCTTGAGCTTGCGATAGAAGGCCCGCGGACGGCCCGTCACTTCGCAGCGGTTGCGAATCCGGTTGGCGGCCGAGTTGCGCGGCAGCTTGGCCAGCTTGAGACGCGCTTCGAAACGCTCCTCGAGAGGCAGGGATTCATTGTTGGCGGTCGCCTTGAGGGCAGCCCGCTTGTCGGCGTATTTCGCGACAAGGGCCTTGACCATCTCGTTGCGGTTTACGGCGCTTTTCTTAGCCATGGTTTCTTTCCCTTCCCGCTCAGTTCGTCACGAACGGGAACTTGAACTCGGTGAGAAGCGCGCGGGCTTCGTCATCAGTCCTGGCCGTGGTGCAGACGATGATGTCCATGCCCCACATCTGGTCGATCTGGTCGTAGTTGATCTCGGGGAACACGATGTGTTCCTTGAGGCCCATGGCGTAGTTGCCGCGACCGTCGAACGAGGTCGGCTTCAGGCCGCGGAAATCCTTCACGCGCGGCAGCGCGATCGTGATCAGGCGGTCGAGGAACTCGTACATCTGGTCGCCGCGCAGCGTGACCTTGCCGCCGATGACCATGCCTTCGCGCAGCTTGAAGCCGGCGATGGAGTTACGGGCCTTGGTGGCAACGGGCTTCTGACCGGCGATGGCGGCCAGGTCCTTGAGGGCCGCAGTGGCCTTCTTGGAGTCGGCCACAGCTTCACCGATGCCCATGTTGAGGACGATCTTGTCCAGCCGGGGCATCTGCATCGGGTTGGTGTAGCCGAACTTCTCGGTCAGCACGCCCTTGATGCGGTCGTTGTACTCGCCCTTGAGGCGCGGGGTGTATTTGGTCTCGGCCATCAGATGACGTCTCCCGTCGTCTTGGCGAAGCGAACCTTCTTGTCACCTTCCATGCGGAAGCCGACACGGGCCGGCTTGCCGTTGGCGTCGGCGATCGCGACGTTCGACAGGTGAAGCGACGCTTCCTTGTTCTTGATGCCGCCCTGGGGGTCGGCCTGGGTCGGGCGGGTGTGGCGCTGGACCATATTGATCCCCTGCACCATGACGCGGTTCGTGGTCGGCAGGACCTTGGTCACCTTGCCGGTGCGGCCCTTGTCCTTGCCCGTGAGCACCACGACGTTGTCGCCGGTCTTGATCTTGGCGGCCATGACTACAGGACCTCCGGAGCCAGAGAGATGATCTTCATGTGGTTCTTGGCGCGCAGTTCGCGGGGAACCGGGCCGAAGATCCGGGTGCCGACCGGCTCGTTCTGCTTGTTGACGATGACGGCAGCCGACTTGTCGAAGCGGATGACCGAGCCGTCCTTGCGCATGATGTCCTTGGCGGTACGCACGACGATGGCGCGCACGACGTCGCCCTTCTTCACGCGGCCGCGAGGAATCGCTTCCTTCACCGAAGCGACAATGGTGTCGCCCACCGAGGCGTAGCGGCGCTTGGAGCCGCCCAACACCTTGATGCACATGACCCGGCGAGCACCCGAATTATCGGCTACCTCCAGGTTAGTTTGCATCTGGATCATAGGATCAGATCTTTCTGATTACGAAGCCGAGGCCGAGGAGTCCGACAGGACTTCCCAGCGCTTCAGCTTGGACTTGGGGGCGCACTCAATGATGCGGGCCTGATCGCCCACCTTGAGGGCGTTGGCTTCGTCATGAGCGTGATACTTCTTGGACAGGCGCACGATCTTTTTCAGGACCGGGTGCAGCAGCGTGCGTTGGACGACGACGACGACAGTCTTGTCGCCCTTGTCGGAGACGACCACGCCTTCGAGAACTCGTTTCGGCATCTTCGTTTCCTTAAACCGCTGCGCGATTTGCACGCAGGAGCGTGGAAATGCGGGCGATGTCCTTGCGCACTTCCGACACGCGATGGGTCTTTTCCATCTGGCCGGTCGCGGCCTGGAAGCGCAGGTTGAACTGTTCCTTCTTGAGCTTGAGCAGCTCGTAAGACAGCTGGTCGGGCGTCTGGGCCCGGAGGTCGGCGATCTTGGTCATGCGCCTGCGTGCTCCACGTGCGAGATACCGGCGTCGATGCGGGTGACCACCTTCGTACGGACCGGCAGCTTGGCGGCACCGAGACGCAGGGCCTCACGGGCGATGTCGTCCGGCACGCCGTCGATTTCAAACAGGATCCGGCCCGGGTGGCAGCGCGCCGCCCAGTGATCCACGGCGCCCTTGCCCTTGCCCATGCGGACCTCGGCAGGCTTGCCCGTGACGGGCAGGTCGGGGAACACGCGGATCCAGACCCGGCCCTGACGCTTCATCTGGCGGGTGATCGCGCGGCGGGCCGCCTCGATCTGACGCGCCGTGATGCGCTCCGGCTCCACCGTCTTCAGGCCATAGGACCCGAAGTTCAGCGAGAAGCCGCCCTTGGCAGCGCCGTGAATGCGGCCCTTGAAGGCCTTGCGGTATTTGGTTTTCTTCGGTTGCAGCATGACTTAGCTCTCACGTGCCCGGTCGCGGCGCGGACCGCGATCACCACGGGGACCGCCGCGTTCACGGCCTTCGTTGGACGACGGACCAGCAGCCTCGGCAGCCCAGCGCTTGTCCTGGGCCATCGGATCGTGCTCGAGCACCTCACCCTTGAAGACCCAGACTTTGACACCAATGATGCCGTAGGTCGTCTTGGCCTGGATGAAGCCGTAGTCGATGTCGGCGCGCAGGGTGTGCAGCGGCACACGGCCTTCGCGATACCATTCCATCCGCGCGATTTCCGCGCCGCCGAGGCGGCCCGACACGTTGATGCGAACGCCCTTGGCGCCGAGACGCATGGCCGACTGCATCGAACGCTTCATGGCGCGGCGGAAGGCGATCCGGCGTTCCAGCTGCTGCGCGATGTTCTCGGCGATCAGCTGGGCGTCCGTCTCGGGCTTGCGCACTTCGACGATGTTCAGGTGGACCTCACCCTCGGTGCGCGCCGAGATGTCCTTGCGGAGCTTCTCGATGTCAGCGCCCTTCTTGCCGATCACGACACCCGGACGGGCGGCGTAGATCGTCACGCGGCATTTCTTGTGCGGGCGCTCGATGATGATGCGCGACACACCGGCCGCGTTCAGGCGTTCCTTGAGCCACGTACGCAGCTTGAGGTCCTGATGGAGGAGCCGGGCGTATTCGGGGCCGCGGGCGAACCAGCGGCTGTCCCAGGTACGGTTGACGCCGAGGCGCAGACCGATCGGATTGACTTTCTGACCCATCAGGCGGCCTCACCGGCTTCGCGGACCACGATGGTGATCTCCGCGAAAGGTTTCAGGATGCGCGACGAGCGACCACGAGCACGGCTCGCGAAACGCTTCATCACCAGGTTCTTGCCCACGAAGGCCTCGGCGACGACCAGGTTGTCGATGTCGAGGTTGTGGTTGTTCTCGGCGTTCGAAACGGCCGAATACAGCACCTTGCGGACGTCGGTGGCGATGCGCTTGCGGCTGAATTCCAGCTCGTTCAGCGCCTTCTGCACCGGCAGGCCGCGGATCGACTGGGCGACCAGGTTCAACTTCTGAGGGCTGATCCGGACGTTCACCAGCTTGGCGCGCGCTTCGGTCGGGGCGACCCGACGGGGGTTTTTTGTCTGGGCCATCAGTTACTTCCTTTTGGCCTTCTTGTCCGCCGCGTGGCCCGGGAAGTTCCGGGTCGGGGCGAACTCACCGAACTTCATGCCGACCATTTCCTCGGAGACGGACACCGGCACATGCTTGAGGCCGTTGTGGACACCGAAGGTCAGGCCGACAAACTGCGGCAGGATGGTGGAGCGGCGCGACCAGGTCTTGATCACATCCTTGCGGCCCGACGTCGAAACGGCGTCGGCCTTCTTGAGCAGATACCCGTCGACAAACGGGCCTTTCCAGGAGGAGCGAGCCATCTTTAGCGAGCCTTCTTGACGTGGCGGGTGCGGATAATGAACTTGTCCGTCGCCTTGTTCTTGCGGGTGCGGGTGCCCTTGGTGTCCTTGCCCCACGGCGTAACCGGGGTGCGACCGCCAGAGGTCCGGCCTTCACCACCGCCGTGCGGGTGGTCGATCGGGTTCATGGCAACACCGCGAACGTGCGGACGCCAGCCCATGTGACGGACGCGACCGGCCTTGCCGAGGTTCTGGTTCATGTGGTCGGGGTTCGAAACCGCGCCCACCGTGGCCATGCAGCCGTCCAGGACCATGCGAAGCTCGCCCGAGCCCAGACGGATCTGGGCGTAGCCGGCGTCGCGGCCGACCAGCTGGGCGTAGGCACCGGCCGAACGGGCCAGCTGGGCGCCCTTGCCCGGCTTCATTTCGACGTTGTGGATGATCGTGCCGACCGGCACCGAGCGCAGCGGCATCGCATTGCCCGGCTTCACGTCGACCTTCTCGCCGGCGACCACCGAGTCACCCGCCTTCAGGCGTTGCGGCGCGATGATGTAGGCCTTTTCGCCGTCCTCATAGACGATGAGGGCGATGAAGGCGGTGCGGTTCGGATCGTATTCCAGGCGCTCGACGGTCGCCGAGGCGAACTTCCGGCGCTTGAAGTCGATCTTGCGGTACAGGGTCTTGGCACCACCGCCGCGGAAACGGACAGCGATACGACCGCCGGCACCCCGGCCGCCCGACTTGGTCAGGCCTTCGGTCAGCGACTTCTCGGGGCGGCCCTTATGCAGCTCCGAACGGTCGATCAGCACCAGGGCGCGACGGCCCGGCGATGTCGGATTGTAGGTTTTCAAGGCCATCTGATCAGAGCCCCGTGGTGACGTCGATCGACTGGCCTTCAGCCAGCGTCACGATCGCTTTTTTGATGTCGACCCGACGGCCCATGATGCCGCGGAAGCGCTTGGTCTTGCCCTTCTGAACCAGGGTGTTGACCTTCAGGACGTTGACCTTGAACAGGCTCTCGACCGCCGCGGCGATCTCGTCCTTGGTCGAGGTCCCCGCAACGCGGAAGACGACCTTGTTCTGCTCCGACAGGATCGTGGCCTTCTCCGTGATGATCGGAGCCAGGATGGTGTCGTAGTGTTTGGCGGTGGGTTGAGCGCCGGCCATTACGCGGCTCCCTTCACGGCTTGCGACCGGGCCACTTCGCTGCGCGAGGGCTTGTAGTCGGCATAGGTGGCTTCGATGGCTTCAACAGCCGCCTTGGTCAGCACCAGCTTGTCCGCGCGCAGGATGTCGTAAACGTTCAGGCCGGCGTTCGGCAGGACGTTGACCATCGGGATGTTGCGGGCGGCCAGGCCGAAATTGGTGTCGACTTCCGGACCGGCGATGATCAGCGTGCGGGTCCAGCCCAGCTTGCCGAGGGTTTCGCGCAGACCGGCGGTCTTGGCGTCCTTCAGCGTGAGGCTGTCAACGACGACCAGATCACCGGCGACGACCTTGGCCGACAGGGCGTGACGCAGGGCGAGGGCGCGAACCTTCTTGGGCAGGGAGAAGCCGTGGTCGCGAACGACCGGGCCGAAGGCGCGCGAACCACCGACGAACTGCGGGGCGCGACGCGAACCGTGACGGGCGCCGCCGGTTCCCTTCTGCTTGTACATCTTCTTGCCGGTACGCGAGTTCTCGTTCCGGGTCTGGACCTTGTGGGTGCCGGCACGGCGCTTGGCCAGCTGCCAGTTGACGTAACGGGCCAGGATGTCGCCGCGGATGTCGGTGATGCCGAAGACGGCTTCCGACAGCTGGACGTCACCGGCGGCCTTGCCGTCGAGTTTGATGACCGGGAGTTTCATTACGCTTCACCGCCTTCGGTGGTTTCGACGGCCGGGGCCTCTTCAGCCGGCGTTTCAGCCGGTTGAGCCGCAGCAGCCGAACCGCCCTTGGACTTCACGCCGCCGGGGAACGGGGCGTCGGCCGGACGGGCCTTCTTGATAGCGTCGCGAACCTTGACCCAGGTGCCCTCGTGACCGGGGACAGCGCCCTTGATCAGCAGCAGGCCACGCTCGACGTCGACGCGGAACACGGTGAGGTTCTGGGTGGTGACGATTTCCGTGCCGTAGTGGCCGGCCATCTTCTTGCCCTTGAACGTCTTGCCAGGATCCTGACGCTGACCGGTCGAACCGTGCGAACGGTGCGAGACCGACACGCCGTGGGTCGCCCGCAGACCGCCGAAGTTCCAGCGCTTCATGGCGCCGGCGAAGCCCTTGCCGATGGTCTCGGCCTGGACATCGACCTTCTGGCCGGCGACGAAATGGTCAGCCGAGAACTCGGAGCCCACATCCATCATGGCGTCCGCATCGATGCGGAACTCGGTGACATAGGCCTTGGGTTCCACTTCAAGCTTGGCGAAAGATTCGCGCTGAGCCTTGTTGGTGTTCTTGGCCTTTTTGGAGCCAGCGCCCAGCTGCAGGGCGACGTAGCCGTCCCGCTCCTGAGTCCGCTGACCCACGACCTGACAGCCATCCAGCTGCAAGATCGTGACTGGAACATGCGCGCCGTCTTCAGCGAAGACACGCG
This sequence comes from Caulobacteraceae bacterium, assembly GCA_040380105.1. Taxonomy (GTDB): domain Bacteria; phylum Pseudomonadota; class Alphaproteobacteria; order Caulobacterales; family Caulobacteraceae; genus Brevundimonas. Next base: position 14,261 of record JBEIJS010000032.1, read on the forward strand.
TCATACCCAGTTTCTTGGCGATCACGCCCGTGCGCATCGGATCCCGCCTCTTTCTTATTAAATCTTGATCTCGACATCCACGCCGGCGGACAGGTCGAGCTTCATGAGCGCGTCCACAGTCTGCGGGGTGGGGTCGACGATATCGAGGACACGCTTGTGCGTGCGGATTTCAAACTGCTCGCGCGACTTCTTGTCGACGTGCGGCGAGCGGTTCACGGTGAACTTTTCGATCAGGGTCGGCAGCGGGATCGGACCACGAACGGTCGCGCCCGTGCGCTTGGCGGTGTTGACGATCTCGCGCGTCGAAAAGTCGAGGACGCGGTGATCGAAGGCCTTGAGCCTGATGCGGATGCTTTGATCCATATCGGTCGTATTTCCCAAGCAGGCGAACCTGCGTCCCTGTGAACCATTTCAAAGACCGGAGGCCTTCAGGCGAAAACGCCTTCAGAGTACGCACGTCCGCAAAAACGATCGGCCCACGCAGCGAACCGCGAAGGCCGTTGAAGTCCTGGGTCACTGCAAAGAACAGGGTCTCAGGTCGTTCCTGCGAACCGCGTCTGCATCCCAAAAACACGCGGGATGCACAGCCGGTCCAACAAGAGTGGGCGCTTATGACGATTGAGTCCCGCTTCGTCAAGCGGCGAAACGGGGTCAGGTCGGTCTTTCGACCTTGGGCAGACGTGAAGAAGGCCCGGAGGGTTCCACGCTCCCGGGCCTTCCCACATGCGGCGGCTGAGGGGGGGGGATCAGCGGCCGATGCGAATGTCTCCGACGCCGGAGACCGAACGTTCGACCGAACCGGGCGCGCGGGCGATGTTGACGTCGCCGGCGCCTGAGACGGATGCGTCCACGTCCGTCGCAACCCCGTCGAAATCGACATCGCCGACGCCCGAGACGCTGACGCTCAGATTGGGGACCGCGCCGGCCCGAACCGCCACATCCCCGGCGCCGGAGACGCTGATCTCTGCCGGGCCATCGACACGGGCTATAAGGACATCCCCGACGCCCGACACGGAGACGTCCAGCGCCCGCGTGGCGCCGGCGGTTACCGACCCGGCACCGGAAAGGCTGACCTCGAGCGCCGTCGAGGTCCCGGCGCGGATATTGCCCGTGCCCGAGATACCGAGCGATACCGGGCCCTCGGTGTTGGCGACATTCCAGTTCCCGCAACCGCTGTTGCCCAGGTCGACCGAGGCCGCCCCTCGCCCGACGGACCCGAAAACGGCACCCGAGGCGTCGATGCTTACGCTCCGGGGGGTACGGATGACGATCAGGGGCGCATCCGACAGATTGACCCGGCCGACATCGCGAACCTCAACCGAGGCACCGGCACCGGGCTGACCGTCTTCAGGGCCTGACCGGCAGTTCCGGATGCCGTCGCTGCGGTTGAGGAAGCCGCGGCGGCGCAGGCCTCCGTCGATACGCACCGCATTGCCGACGCGGGACACCTGGATGACCGGAAGGCCGGACGTGCCCTGCTCGACCTCGACGGCGACATCCGTGCGGTCCTCGACGATCACGGCCACACGCGCAACCGCATGGCTGATTTCGACCTCGGGACCCGGACTGGCGAAGGCGGGGGCGGCCAGCACGGCAACGGCGGTGATGGCGGCAGCGGCGATGACGGGTTTCATGACGGCGGTTCCCTGTCCGGACTGTGCCCGGAAGGTGCGACCGCCCTGTCGCCAAGTCACTTTAATTCGAGGTCATGACCTCGTTGTAAGAAACGGGCCGGTGCGCGTTCAGGCGCGCAGGGACCCTGCCCCGTCCCTGGCGCCGATCTCCGGTTCGAAGTCCCGCTCGAAGCTTTCCAGCCGGCTCTTGAGGGTTCCCGCCCGCTTCAGGGCCAGCGAGGCGGCCCAGCGGGCCGCGAGCTCCGGCGTGGTCATGCGGTCGGTCATGCGCGGATGCCCGCCCCGGCTGCGCAGCACGGCGTTGGCGAACAGGGCCCCGTTGCGGAAGCGCGACGGCCAGGTCTGGAACTCCACGGACAGGGAGACGCAGAACCGGTCGAGGTTCTCGACCCGGTGCGGGGCATAGATCGGCCAGGTCAGGGCCTGGCCCGGCTCCAGATCGATGACCTGGGCATCGGCCTCGAAGGCGCGGTCATAGGGCAGATCCTCGGCGGTCTGGCGCGACACCACCTTTTCCATATCGACCTCGGCCAGATGGGCCTCGTCGCCGGGATAGACGAAGATCCGCTTGCGGCCGCGCATGTGGAACAGGACCACCCCCGCAGCGTCGAAATGATAAGGCACCCGCGCCTTGGGCGAGGACAGGATCAGCTGACCCGCGTTCTTCACCGCCCGCAGCCCCGGATAGGCCGCCTGAACCCTGGCGAACTCGGCCATGGCCGCGGCCCACAGTTCCGGCCAGCCGGTCTCGACCGAGCGCAGATTGACCCACAACCGCCCCTGCTGGATCGCGGCCAGCAGCCCGGCACCGTCCAGCTTGCCGCGCACGCCGGTGCGCAGCGAGGCCTGACCCTCGTCGTCATAGTCATACAGGTTGATGTCGAACAGCTCGGCCGGATAGCGATCCAGCATGGCAGCCAGCGCTTCGTCGGTCGCGAAGCCCTGTTCGACCAGACTGTGCGGGTGGACCCCGGCTTCGGCGATCGGGCCGGCGTAGCGGGTGCGGGTCTGGGTCTGACTTTTCATGGGTCTCAGGCCGGAAGGCGGATGGCGGATTGGCGGGCCTTTGCAAGGGCTGCACCCGCCGCCTGCATGGCACCCTTCATTCTTGCACCGGGCGTGGTCTCGCAGGCCTCGATGGCGGCCCAGCGACGCCGGACGCTGGTGCGCAGCTGTTCTCCGCGCCCGGACCCGGCCAGGTTCAACGCCCCGACCGCCGCCTGGCTCATGGTCGCGCCGAGGCCGGGCTTCAGCACCACCGCCTCGCGCACCACCTTGAAGCCGTTGCAGAAATACTTCTTGTAGTGCTCACCCTCGAACCCGAAGTCGAAGGTCCGATAGCCGTCCGCTGACGCCAGACGCATGGTGTCGAGGCTCAGCAGAATACCCGGGGAGCAGCGCGCGAGGCTGGGCTCATAGCCGGGAAACCAGAAATGATACTGGTCGCCGGCATGCAGCGAATACTCCACCGCCGTCAGCCGGTCGCCGGCCCACAGGGCGGCCAGGGAGCCACCAATGCCTTCGCCCTCTTCCTTCAGCAGGGCATGCAGCAGATCGGCGGTCCAGCCACAGGCGAAGATGTCATGGCGACCCGTGCGCCGGTATTGATCGCGCTTCAGGTCGATCAGCCCGTCGAGCAGGGCGGGGTCGCGCAGCCCATGCTCAACACGCAGCGGCCCGAGCTCGGCCTCCATGCTGCGTCGGGCGCGTTCCTTGTCCTTGAAGAATTTTCCGAAGCTCGCGCGGCGCTCGGCGTACCAGCCGTCATAGCCGCTCTGGTCCAGCTCGACCTGGACCGTGCGCCGATCCTCGCCCAGCCCGGTCGGCCCGACCCAGGCGGTGAGGTTCAGCCGGGCAGCACCCAGCACCTCTGCGGCCTCCTCCAGCGAAGGGGCCTCGCCCGGAAAGGCAATGATGCCGTGATAGTCGTTCATCGGTGCCGCCAGCGGCTGCATCGCCCCGCCGCGCCGCTGATGCGGGAAGAAGCCGACCGTCTCACCGCCGCGCGAGAACACCGCCACCGCCGCTCCGGGGCAGGCACGGCCGGCGACCCGGGCGAACTCCGGTCGGAAATAGGGACTGGCCAGCGCAGGAGCGGCCTCCAGCATGGCACGCCAGATCGCCCAATCTGCGTCGCCCAGCGTCTCTATCGCGGCGATATCAACCCTGAGCGAAGTCATTCGGCCGTCCTTCGACGAGCCGTCACGGATCGCCTTTGCCGGAAACCCTTAACCTCGTGCCCGTTTCAGGCCGGTGAGCGTTCATGGTGAACGGAGTCTGTCCAGCGCCCCGGGGCTCCCGCAAAGCAAAACGGCCCCGGGTTTCCCTGGGGCCGCTCTGTTTTTTGGCCTATGCTCGCCTCGCGGAGGCTCGCGGCTTGAGGCCGCGCTCAGGAAGCGAGCGTCAGCGCACCGGTTTGCTTACTCGGTGATCTTGGAGACCACGCCGGCGCCAACCGTGCGGCCGCCTTCGCGGATGGCGAAGCGCAGGCCCTGGTCCATGGCGATCGGGGTGATCAGCTCGACGTTCAGCTCGGCATTGTCGCCGGGCATGATCATCTCGACACCTTCCTTCAGGTGCACGATGCCGGTCACGTCCGTCGTACGGAAGTAGAACTGCGGGCGGTAGTTGGTGAAGAACGGCGTGTGACGGCCACCCTCTTCCTTGGTCAGGATATAGGCCTCGGCCAGGAATTTGGTGTGCGGGGTGATCGAACCCGGCTTGCACAGAACCTGACCGCGCTCGACGTCCTCACGCTTGGTGCCGCGCAGCAGCACGCCCACGTTGTCGCCCGCCTGGCCCTGGTCCAGCAGCTTGCGGAACATTTCCACGCCCGTGCAGGTCGTCTTCTGCACCGGACGGATGCCGACGATCTCGACTTCCTCGCCGACCTTGACGATCCCCTTCTCGACCCGGCCCGTCACCACGGTGCCGCGACCCGAGATCGAGAACACGTCTTCCACCGGCATCAGGAACGGCAGGTCCAGCGGACGCGCCGGCTGCGGAATGTAGTCATCCACCGTCTGCATCAGCTTCAGAACCGACTGCTCGCCGATCTCCGGGTTCACGCCGTCGGTCGCGGCCTTGGCCGAACCCGCCGTGATCGGAATGTCGTCGCCCGGGAACTGGTAGCTGGACAGGAGCTCGCGCACCTCCATCTCGACCAGTTCCAGCAGCTCGGCGTCATCCACCAGGTCGACCTTGTTCAGATAGACCACCAGCGCCGGCACGCCGACCTGACGGGCCAGCAGGATGTGCTCGCGCGTCTGCGGCATCGGGCCGTCAGCGGCCGAAACCACCAGGATCGCGCCGTCCATCTGCGCCGCGCCCGTGATCATGTTCTTCACGTAGTCCGCGTGCCCGGGGCAATCCACGTGCGCATAGTGCCGGTTCTTCGTCTCGTACTCGACATGCGCCGTGTTGATCGTGATCCCGCGCGCCTTCTCCTCGGGGGCCTTGTCGATCTGGTCGTACGCCATGAACGTCGCGCCGCCAGCCTCGGCGAGGACCTTCGTGATAGCGGCCGTCAGA
>JBEIJS010000033.1:0-19305 GCA_040380105.1 Caulobacteraceae bacterium
ACCTCGTTCTGGCTCATGACCACGGTCTGGCCGCGGAAGCGTTCGATGATCGAGCGGACATAGGGGCGGATCTGCGGGCCAGTCAGCAGGACGGCGGTCTCGCCGGCCATGGCGGCCCGTTCGAACACGTCGCGGACGGCGCGGATGAAGTCCTGAAGCCGTGAGGGAGCCATGGCCAGCTGGCGGTCCTCGCCCTGGCCGATCAGGGCCTCGGCGAAGGCGGCCTCCCAGTCCGGCGACAGGGTGACGATGGGCAGGGCCCCGTCGTCGCCCTTGTGCTGCCAGCACAGCTGGCGGGCCAGACGACCGCGGACGTGTTCGACCAGGGTGGTGACCGAACTGGTATGCGGCGCGGCCTCGGCCAGGCCCTCGAGAATAGCACCCAGATCGCGGATCGAGACCTTCTCGCGCAGCAGGCTCTGCAGCACGCGCTGCAGGGTGGTGACGGTCACGACGGACGGGATCAGTTCCTCGACCAGCTTCTTCTCTTCGGTCCCCAGTTCCCTGAGCAGCTTCTGCACCTCGGCATAGGTCAGCAGGTCCGCCATGTTTTCCTTGAGGATTTCGGTCAGATGGGTGGTCAGCACCGTGGACGGGTCGACGATGGTGTAGCCGCGGAAGGTGGCCTCCTCGCGCAGGCTTTCGTCGATCCAGGTGGCGGGCAGGCCGAAGGCCGGCTCCTTGGTGTGTTCGCCCGGCAGCTCGACCTGTCGGCCGGCCGGGTCCATGGCCATCAGGGAGCCGAGACGGACCTCTCCGGTGCCCGCCTCCATCTCCTTGATGCGGATGGCATAGGCCTGGGTGCCGAGCCGCATGTTGTCGAGGATGCGCACCGACGGCATGACGAAGCCATACTCCTGGGCCAGGGAGCGGCGCAGGGCGCGGACCTGGTCTGTCAGGCGGCGACCCTCGAGATCGTTGATCAGGGACAACAGGGAATAGCCCAGCTCGATCTTGACCTCATCGATGGCCAGGGCGGTGCCGATGGGCTCCTCGACATCATCCTTCGGGCCGCCGGCGTCGGCCAGCTCGCCCTCGGTCGGCTGGGGCTTGAGCCTGTTGCGGCCCAGTCGCCAGGCCATGAAGCCTGCGCCGAGGGCCAGGGCTGCGAACGGCAGCAGGGGCATGCCGGGGATCAGGCCGATCAGGCCGGAGGCGGCGGAAACCACGCCGAGGCTGACGGGGTTGGTGGCCAGCTGGGCCACGAGGGCCTTGTCGGCCGTGCCCTCGACGCCGGCCTTTGAGACCAGGAAGCCGGCGGCGATCGAGATGATGATGGCCGGAACCTGGGTCACCAGGCCGTCACCGACGGTCAGGGCGACATAGGAATTGGCCGCGTCGCCGATGCTCATGCCGTGCTGGAGCGTGCCGATCAGAATGCCGCCGATGGCATTGATGAAGACGATGATCAGGCCGGCGACGGCGTCGCCGCGGACGAATTTCGAGGCACCGTCCATGGCCCCGAAGAAGGTCGATTCCTGCTCCAGTTCCTTGCGGCGGCGTTTGGCGGTGTCCTCGTCGATCAGGCCGGACGACAGGTCGGCGTCGATGGCCATCTGCTTGCCCGGCATGGAGTCCAGGGTGAAGCGGGCCGAGACCTCGGCGATCCGGGTCGAGCCCTTGGTGATGACGACGAAATTCACCACCAGGATGATGGCGAAGATGATGATGCCGATGATGAAGCTGCCGCCCATCATCAGGGCACCGAAGGCCTCGATGACCTGACCGGCGCCGCCCGGACCCTCGTGGCCGTGGCTCAGGACGAGGCGGGTCGAGGCCAGGTTGAGGCCCAGCCGGAACAGGGTGGAGACCAGCAGGACGGTCGGGAAGATGGCGAAGTCCAGCGGCTTCTTCATCATCACCGCGGTCATCAGGATCAGCACGCTGGAGACGAGCGAAACCGCCAGCAGCACATCCATCAGGAAGACCGGGATCGGCAGGATCAGCAGCAGGATGACGCCGATGACGCCGATGGCCATGCCCACCTCGCCGCGCGCGATCCAGCCCAGCATGTCGCGACCGGTCGGACGGGCCATGCCGTCCTTCATCATGGTCGAGGCAGGGATGTCGGTCATGCTTGGCCGAGTGCCGGGCGGGTCAGGCGTGTGGCGTCAGCGATGACAGCCTCGCGCCGGGCGGCGGAGTCGCGTTTGCCGCCGATTTGCGACACCTCCACGCAACCGGCCAGCCCCGGCGCACCGAGGCCGGTCAGGACACTTCTGCGATCCGCACCCGTGGTCACTCTCAGGCGGCCGCGTAGCCGGGGGCGGCGATGCCGGACTGGGGGGCGATGATCTGGGTGCCCTCGTCGGCGTATTCGTTCAGCTTGTTGCGCAGGGTGCGGATCGAGATGCCGAGGATGTTGGCCGCATGGGTGCGGTTGCCCAGGCAGTGCGACAGGGTGTCGAGGATCAGCGCCTTCTCCATCTGCGCCACCGTCTGACCGACGTGGGCGCGGGTGACGGCGTCGGCGGTCTGGGCGGCTCGGGCGGCGGGGTTGTCATAGCCCGCGGCACCGTGGGAGCCGGCGCTGAGCGGCTGGCCGTCGGGCAGGCGGATGGCCTCGACGTCGATCTCGGGGCCGACCGCCAGAAGCACGGCGCGGTGCATGGCGTTTTCCAGCTCGCGGACGTTGCCGTTCCAGCGGTGCGAGACGAGGGCACGGCGGGCATCGAGCGAGATCGGCCGCACCGGCACGCCGTTGGCGGCCGCGTATTTCCTGACGAAATGATCGGCCAGGACGGAGATGTCGCCGGGCCGCTCGCGCAGGGCCGGAAGGCGCAGGTTCACGACGTTGAGGCGGTAGAGCAGGTCCTCGCGGAAGGTTCCCTCGGCCACCGACTTGGCGAGATCGCGGTTCGAGGTGGCGATGATGCGGATGTTGACCGGCACCGGCTTGGTCCCGCCCACGCGGTCGATGACCCGCTCCTGGATGGCGCGCAGCAGCTTGGCCTGCAGACGGACGTCCATCTCGGAGATTTCGTCGAGCAGCAGGGTGCCGCCGTCGGCCTCCTCGAACTTGCCGATGCGTCGGGCCATGGCCCCGGTGAAGGCCCCCTTCTCGTGGCCGAACAGCTCGGATTCCAGTAGATTGTCGGGAATGGCGGCGCAGTTGACGCTGATGAACGGGCGTTCGGCGCGCTTCGAACCATTGTGCAGGTAACGGGCCATCACCTCCTTGCCGACGCCGCTTTCGCCGGTGATCAGGATCGAGGCCTCGGAGCGGGCGACCTGATCGGCCAGCATGATGACCGCCTTCATCGACGGGTCTGCGGAGATCAGCGGGCGATCGTCATCGGCGACGGCGGACAGGACCGCGGCGATGAGATCGGCCTCGGGCGGCAGGGGGATGAACTCCTTGGCCCCGGCACGAATGGCATTGGCCGCATCCGTGGCGTCGGCGTCGACGCCGCAGGCCACCACGGTGACATGGATCCGCTCGGCCTCATTGGCCGCAATGAGGGCAGCGATGTCGATGCGGTAGTCGACCATCAACAGGTCGGCCCCCTGCCCGCGACGGAGCTGTTCCGTCGCCTGATCGCCGCGCTCGACATGGCTGACCTTGGCGCCGTGCGCCATGGCCATCTTCACCGCCGTCGCCAGCTGTCCGCTGAGCCTGCCCACTACCAGAAGCCGCATCGGTCTTCTCCTCTATTCTTTACGCACGAACCGGCCACCGATCAGGCGGCGGAGTCCTCGGTCTTGATGATTTCCGTCATGGTCACGCCGAGCCGGTCCTCGACGACGACGACCTCGCCGCGGGCGACCAGCCGGTTGTTGACGAAGATGTCGATGGCCTCGCCGACCTTGCGATCGAGCTCCAGCACACTGCCGCGGTTCAGCTTGAGAAGCTGGGCCACAGACATATGGGACTTGCCCAGCACCGCCGAGATATTGACCGGCACATCGAAGACAGGCGCGAGATCCTGGGCTGTCTTGTCCGTCGGGTCATCGATGACCGCGAGTGCATCGGAGTCCGGAAACTCCTCCAGGGCCATGGTGTCAGATTCCATTACGGCCTCCCTTCGGTCGAGGTTTCGGGGGATAGATTTTCGGCATGTCCGGCCTCGGCGGCCAGGGCGGAGTTCAGGGCTTCACTCATGCGGGTGAAGGCATCTTCCGGGTCGAAGGCGGCGCGGCCGTCGGCCCATTCGAGCTGGAAGGCGGCCGGGGCCATGGCGGGCTCGGTGCGGAAGGCGACAATGCCCGAGAAGCCGGCGTCGGCGCACAGCTGCTGGATCCGCGCATGGGTCGCTTCGGTGAGGTCGCCGGTACGGATCACCAGCCGCGGCGAGGCGTCGATCTCCTGGCCCAGCGCCTCGAGCGCAGCCTGCAGAGGCGCCTCGGGGTGGCGGTCGAGAGCGGAAGCGGACACGACGCGGGCCGCAGTGAGGGCCAGCTCGGCGGCCTGCTGACGATGCAGCTGGGCCACCTGGGCGAGGGCCGGGGCGGCAGCGGCCAGCGCCTGGCCGATGGTCGACAGGGCCATGGCCTGGATGCTTTCCACCTCGGCGAGGGCCGCATTGCGGGCCTCCAGGCGGGCCTGGGCGACGAGGGCGTCCACCTCGGCAGGGCCATAGGCACGCTTGATCGGACGGAAGACCGCGGCGCGAATGACCTCGCCCGAGGCGTCGAACTCGGTGTCAAAGGCAAAGGGGGTGCTGAGGGGCTGAGGGGTCATGTCAATAGATCAACTCGTCGTCGCCGCCCTGGCCCACCAGCATGATATCGCCCTTCGCGGCGAGATCCTTGGCGACCTGGACCATGGCCATCTGAGCCTGATCGACGTCCTTGAGGCGAACCGGACCCATCGACTCCATGTCCTCGCGCAAGATCTTGGCTGCGCGCTCGGACATGTTGGAGAAGAACAGTTCGCGCAGGGATTCGGAGGCCCCCTTCATGGCCAGGCCGAGGGAATCCTTCTCGACCCCGCGCAACAGGGTCTGAACACCGCCAGGATCGAGCTTGGCGAGGTCCTCGAACACGAACATCAGGGCGCGGATGCGTTCGGCAGACTCGCGGTTGCGCTCTTCCAGCGCGCCGATGAAGCGGGCCTCGGTCTGACGGTCAAAGCTGTTGAAGATGTCGGCCATCATCTCGTGGCTGTCGCGCTTCGACGTGCGCGCCAGGTTCGACATGAATTCATTGCGCAGGGTCTGCTCGATCTTGTCGAGGATCTCGCGCTGGACCGGCTCCATGCGCAGCATGCGCTGGACGCATTCGAGCGCGAAATCCTCGGGCAGGCTGGTCAGGACCCGGGCAGCATGGTCCGGCTTGATCTTCGAGAGCACCACGGCGACGGTCTGCGGGTATTCATTCTTCAGATAGTTGGCGAGGACGGCCTCGTTCACATTGCCGAGCTTGTCCCACATGGTGCGACCAGCGGGGCCCCGGATCTCCTCCATCATGCCTTCGACGCGGTCCTTCGGCATGAAGGCGGCCAGCAGGCGCTGGGTCTGATCGAAACTGCCCATGACCGCGCCGGAGCCGCTCATGCCCGAGACAAACTCGATCAGCAGATCCTCGACGACCTGGCTGCTGACCGTGCCCAGCGTCGACATGGCCTGGGAGACCTCCTTGATCTCCTCCTCGTCCAGGGCCTGCCACAGACGGGTATGATCCTCCCCGAGGGCCAGAAGGACGACGGCAGCCTTCTCCGGCCCCGTCAGCTTCTTGGCGTCATCAACCGCCTTTTTGCCAATCGAGCGCGCCATCAGCCTTCATGGATCCAGCTGCGCAGGATTGCGGCCGACTCATCAGGATGTTTCTCGACGAACTCCGCGACCTTCTTGACCGAAGAGGCCTTCACCTGACCCTCGATCCGGGCGATGTCGAGCCGCTGGTCCATCTCGGACGGCCCGCCCAGTTGGGCCATGGTACCGTCAGCGCCCCCCATGAGGGCGGTCTGCAGCGAGGTCACGCCGCCGCCCGCGCCGGCGAGCTGCAGCTGACCGGCCCCTGCACCTGCGACCCCGCCCGCGGTTTTCAGCAGGGGGCGCAGGACGAAGAAGATCAGGAGCAGGCCGGTGATCAGGAGCACCAGCAGCTCCACGCCGCGCATGATGTCGTCCTTGGTGAAGTTGAACAGGGACGACGTGGCCTCCTCGCCACCGACCACGGCCAGGTCGCGGTTGAACCGGGCATTGAGCACCTCGATCTTGTCACCCCGGGCCTCATCAATACCCACGGCGGCGGCGACCAGGGTCTTGATCTGGGCGATTTCCGCCGGCGTGCGGGGGGCATAGGTCGGGGCACCGCCATTGGCAGCGGGCGTCCAACGGCCGTCCACCGCGACCGAGACGGCCAGCCGCTTGATCTCGCCGGCCTCCTTCACCGTGGTCGTGGTCGTGTTGGAGATCTCGTAGTTGGTGGTCTCGGTGTTGGCCGTGTCGCGTGACCCGGCCATTGCGGCCTCCGGTGGCGCACCGCCCGGGATGTTGTTCGTCGCGGTGGCACCGCCTTCGGCCGCGGGCTCCGTCTCGGTGGACTCGGTGCCGTTGGTCGCGGTGGAGCGCACCACCTGGCCGTCCGGATCGTAGCGCTGCTCCTGGGTCGTGGAGCGGCTGTGGTCGATATCTGCCGTGACCTGGACCCGCGCGCCGCCGACGCCGACGACGCCCTCGACAATGTCCATGATCCGCGCCTGCAAGCGGGACTCGGTCGTCTCCTGTGCGTCCTGGGCCGAGGCGGCGCTGAAACCCTCGGAGTCCGAGCCGGCCGCCAGGGTCCGGTTGGACGTATCGGTCAGGGTGATCTTTTCAGGCTTCAGATTGGGCACCGAAGAGGCAACCACATTGCGGATGGCCTGGACCTGCGCACCGGTCAGCTGGCCGCCGGTGACACCCACAACCACCGAAGCGGTCGGTTCGGCCGCGTTGGACTGGAACAGCTCGCGGCGCGGCAGGGCGATCATGACGCGGGCGGAGTTGATCCCTCGCATGGTCAGGATGGTGCGGGCCAGTTCGCCTTCGAGGGCGCGCTTTTCGTTGAGGTTCTGCTGAAACTCGGTCTGGCCGAGCACTGACTGGTTGTCGAAAATTTCGTAGCCGACCGAGCCGGAGGTCACCAGACCCTTGCCGGCGACCAGCATGCGCGCCTCGCCCACCTCATCGCGGCTGACGAAGATGGTCGAGCCGTCGCCCTTCGAGGAGTATTTGATGCCGGCGGCGTCGAGGGCAGTGGTGACCTCGGAGGCCTCCTGCAGGTCGAGGTTGGAATACAGCAGGGCGTCCGGGGCCTGGCCGATGCGCAGCATGACGGCGACCAGCACGGCCGCGACGCCGGCGGCAACGCCCAGCACCACGGTCAGCCGACCGATTCCGAATCTCTGCAACGCCGCCGTGAAGCCGCCCACGCGTCCCGCCCCGAATACTCACGGGTCTCTACAGACGCCCGCCAGGCAGAAAATGCCGGGCGCGTGGTAAATGCGGGGTTAAGACCTTTGGTCAATCACCGTTTTTTGCGCTTCTGCATGACGAAGCCGATGATTTTTGCAGCCGCTTCGAAATGCTCGCGCGGGATGGTTTCATCGATGTCGACGGCGGCGTAGAGGGCGCGCGCCAGGGGCACGTTCTCGACGATCGGGACATTGTGCTCTCGCGCCACCTCGCGAATCCGCAGGGCGAGGGCGTCAACGCCCTTGGCCACGCAGATGGGCGCGGGATCACCCTCGCCGGGCTCGTAGCGCAGGGCGACGGAATAGTGGGTCGGGTTGGTGATGATGACCGTGGCTCCCGGCACGTTCTGCATCATCCGCTGTCGACTGCGCTGGTGCCGGATCTGGCGCAGCTTGGCCTTGATGTGCGGGTCGCCTTCGGACTGTTTGTAGTCTTCCTTGGTCTCTTCCTTGGTCATCTTCATCCGCTCGGCGAAGCGGTACCGCTGCCACAGGAAGTCCGCGCCCGCGGTAAAGGCCAGGAAGATGATCGTCGCCATCATCAGGGCCACAGCCAGGTCACGCGCCGCCGGCAGGATCAGGGCCGGCGGCATGGCCGCCATATTCTCCAGCTCACGCACGTGCGGCTTCAACACCAGCCAGCAGATCAGGCCGACCGCCAGCAGCTTGAGAAAGGTCTTGAGGAACTGGACCAGGCCGTCAGGCCCGAAGATCCGGTGGAAGCCCTTGAGCGGGTTCACCTTCGTCCAGTCAGGTTTCAGCTTGTCGGCCGTGAACAGAAGGCCGGACTGGGCGACATTGCCGCCGACGCCGCCGATGATCGTGGCCAGCATGACCGCTCCGAGAAAGGGCACCATGGTCCAGACGGCCATGATACCGATCTCGACACCCGCCCCGGCCTCGAGACCTCCCAGCATGGTGTGCGGAGCCGCGATGAAGGGCCGAAGCTGTTGCGCCATGGAGCTGGCGAACCAGCCGCCGGACATCAATACGACAGCGGCCGCACCGGCCAGGGAGAGGGCCGCGGCGACGTCGGGAGACTTGGCGACATCCCCCTTCTTGCGGGCCTCCTCAAGTTTTCGTGGGGAGGCCTCTTCTGTCTTCGACTCGGGATCCGGCGTATCAGCCACCGGTGCCTCCGACGAAGACATTGGCCAGGGCGCGGTAGCGGTCGATGAAGACCGTTCCAACGACGCCGAGGCTGAGGGCGAAGACCGACAGGCCCAGCAGGATGCTGAGCGGGGCGGCGGCGAAGAAGACCTGGAAAGACGGCATCACCCGGCCGACGAGACCCGAGGCGAGGTTGAAGATCAGGGCGAAGACCAGCAGGGGGGCGGACAACTGAACCCCCAGCATGAAGGCGTCGCCCAGGGTGCGGATCGCGAGGGTGGCGAAGTCCCCCGTGAGCAGGGGCCCGGCCAGCGGGATCAGGTCATAGGATCCGACCAGCCCGGCAATGAACAGATGGTGGGTGTTGGTCGCGAAAATCATGGCCGTGCCGAGCAACATCAGGAAGGCCCCGATGGTCGAGCCCGGCTGGGCCTGCATCGGGCTGGCGGTCTGGGCGAAGGCGAGGGTGGTCTGCAGGGCGACAATCTCGCCCGCCGTGGCCAGGGCGGTCAGGAAAGACCGCAGAAGCGCGCCGATCATGAGACCGACGATCACCTCGCGGATGACCCATCCCGCCATGCCGCTCACGGTCGCGGGCAAGGCCGGAAGGCCGCCGACGATCACCGGCCACAGGACCAGGGTGACGGCGAGGGCCAGGGAGAGGCGGATGCGCGGCGACACATAGCTTTCACCGATGCCCGGCAGCATCAGCAGTACGGCACCGATCCGGGAAAAGATCAGTGCACCCTGCCAGACCTGCTCCGATGTCGCCCAAGGTTCCACCTACAGGTGTCCCATGACGATCACATGCCGGCGATGCGTGCCGCGATCGTCCGCATGAAGCCGCCCAGAAGCGCTCCCATCAGCGGCAGGAACAGCAGCAGGCTGACGAAGATGGCGATGATCTTGGGCGCATAGATCAGGGTCTGTTCCTGGATCTGGGTCAGGGCCTGGAACAGGCCGATCACCACACCGACGACCAGGCCGACCAGCAGGACGGGCGCGCACAGCTGGATCGTCAGCCAGAGGGCGTCGCGCCCTACATCCATCACTTCCGCGCCGCTCATTGAAATCATACTCCGGGGATACCGGGCAGAAAATGCCGGGAGCGTGGTTAATGGCGCGTTAGCAAAAAGGCGGATCACGGGTGAGCCGGTGCCGGGCGGCCGGACCGGGCACCCACAGGCGTGCGAAAGGGGTTCGCCCCCGGGTTCCAGTTCCCCCGGTCCGACCCTCGACCCCCGACCCTCGACCCCTTATGTCTGGTCCCATGACAAGACCGTCCGCCCCCCGAGCCGCTGTTACCCAGGCGGATGCCGAAGCCGCCGTGCGCACCCTGATCGAATGGGCGGGGGACACCCCCGACCGGGAAGGGCTGCTGGACACACCCGCGCGGGGGGCGCGCAGCTATCGCGAGCTATTCGCGGGCTATGAAGTCGACCCGCGGGCCTATCTTGAGCGGACCTTCGAGGAGGTCGGCGGCTATGATCAGCTGGTCGTGCTCAAGAACATCCGCTTCGTCAGCTTCTGTGAACATCACATGCTGCCGGTCGTGGGCGTGGCCCATGTCGGCTATCTGCCCACCGACCGGGTGGTCGGCATCTCCAAACTGGCGCGGGTGGTCCGGGGCTTTGCCCGCCGCCTGCAGATCCAGGAGAAGATGACCTCCGAGATCGCCAACGCCATCGAGGAGGTGCTGCGGCCGCAGGGCGTCGGCGTCGTGATCCAGGCCGAGCACAGCTGCATGACCCTGCGCGGGGTCGACGCACCGGGCACGAGCCTGACCACCAGTGCCCTGCGCGGCGTGGTCCGGGACGACGCGCGGACCCGGGAAGAGTTCCTGCGGCTGGTGCCGGGGTGACGGCCCGGGTAACCGCCGGCCGGGGGGCGTGCGCGGCATGGGCCGGCTGATCGAGGAACTGGACTATCGCGCGACCGCCATGGGGCCGCTGATCCTGCGGCGGCGCTGGGTGGCCGCGATCGACGCCGATGTGATCGAGGTCATACTCGGCGAAGAGCATCTGATGTCCAGCCTGTTCACGGTGGGCGAGACCGAACTGGCCGTCCGGGGCCTGGCGGCGGCACAGGGAGGGCCGTTGCGGGTCCTGGTGGGCGGTCTGGGCCTGGGCTACACGGCCCGCGCGGCGCTGGCCGACAGCCGGGTCACGTCAGTCGATGTGGTCGACGCCCTCGCCCCGGTAATCGAATGGCACGAGGCCGGGCTGGTGCCGCTGGGTGAGAGTCTCGGACAGGAGCCGCGCTGCCATCTCAGGCTCGGCGACTTCTTCGGCTGGTTCGACACGCCGCGAGCCCCGGAGGATCGCTATGACGTCGTACTGCTCGACATCGACCATTCACCCCGCGCCCTGCTCCACCCCGAGCACGCACGCTTCTACGCCGAGCCCGGACTGCGAAGGCTGAGGGAGGGCATCGCCGCCGGCGGGGTGTTCGCCATGTGGTCGGACGAGGGACCCGACGCGGCCTTCATCGCCCTGCTGGAAGCCGTGTTCGTCGAGGTCCGGGCCGAGGTCGTCGCCTTCGACAATCCCCTGACCGGCAGTGCCTCGACCTGCACGATCTACGTGTGCAACCGGGCTTGAGTGGCGCAGGCTGACGCGGCCCGGTCCTTGCGGAACCTGCCTCCGAAGAGGTGTTTTGCATGGCCCGGCCGGCGATTTCGAACCGAAACGAGACACTGCCGATCGCGCGCGGTGGCTGGCTGGACGCCCTGCGCTTCATTGTGGCCGGCCTGATCATCCTGCACCATTTTCAGGATTCGGGTCCGGTCGCCCTGGCCGAGGGCCTGCACCCGGTGTTCGAGCGCGGCGGATTCCTGCTCACCAACTTCTTCCTCATCGACAGCGGCTATGTGCTGATGCGGGTCTATGGCGGCTCGGTCGCCGGGGGCCGGATGTCCGCCGGCGACTTCTTCGCCAAGCGGTTCCTGCGGGTCTGGCCGGCGCACATCATCATGGGATTGAGCCTGATCGCCCTCGTCGTCGCGGGGACGGCTATCGGCCTCGGGCCGCGGGCACCGGAATGGTTCGCCTGGGACCAGCTGCCGGCGCAGCTGGGGCTGGTGCAGGCGTTCGGGATTCCGGGCGGCTACGGCTGGAACGCGCCCAGCTGGTCAGTCTCGGCCCTGATCGGCTGCTATCTGGCCTTCCCGTGGATCCTGAAGGGTCTGGCCCGGCTGGGGCCGTGGAGCGTGCTGGCCCTGGGCGTGGGCGGGTATCTGGTCGCCAACCAGCTGACCTGGAGCCTGCTGGGCTATCCCGTCTATCAGATGCCGATGGGCTTCGGTTTCTTCCGCGCCCTGCCGCTGTTCTTCCTCGGCATGGCCCTGGCCTGGTTCGCCGAGAAGGTCTGGATTGCGCCGAAACTGGCGGGCTGGGCCGGGATCGGCGCGGCCCTGATGCTGGCCACCGTACAGTCTTTCGACAAACACGCCCTGATCTCACTGGCCTGTATCGCGATCATCATCCTCGCGGCCGGTGCCGTGCCCACGCCGCGACCCTCGAAATGGGTGGAGAAGGCGGCGCAGGTCTCATTCTCGATGTTCATCACCAATGAGGTGGTGCGGATCGCCTGGTTCGGGGTGGTCAATGTGATGATCGCAAAATTCGCCCTGCCCGTCGCTGTCCAGTGGGGGTTGTGGGGCCTGGGCGTCCTCGCCGCCTTTGTCTTCGCCTTCCTGTTCCATGCGCTGGTCGATACGCCGATCCAGGACCGGATCCGGGCCTGGCGGACGAACCGGTCGCAGTTAAGGTCGCGGCTGATGGCCGTAGCCGGGCCGGCTGTGCCGCTGAAAGGCTGAGGCGGTCAAAGGCGGACGCGGGTCGCGCCCGGCCGGAATTGGGCTAGAAGAGTGCGGTGAGCATGCCGGACCCAAACGATCCCCTCGCCCTCGCTGCGGCGGCTGACGCCGGCGACGCCGCTGCCGCGCACCGGCTGGCGGTCCTGGCGGCCATCGGGCTGGGGTTGCCGAAGGACTGGCCCGGCGCCCTGGGCCGACTGGAGCAGGCGGCGAGGCTGGGGCACCCCACGGCCGGGGAGCAGCTGGCCCTGCTGTCGGGTTCTGCCGGAATCGATCTGGCCGCCTGGCTGACCGCGCCCGCGCCGCGAAGCCTGAGCGCGGGACCGGCCATCTTCGCCATTGAGGGGTTTCTGCCGGATGGCGTCTGCGACTGGTTGAGGAACAGGGCCGCGGCCATGACGGAGCCGGCCCTGGTCTATGATCCGCAGACCGGCGGCGGACGGCGAGAGGGAGCGCGGACCAATGCGGCGGCGCAGTTCACCCTCGAACGAATGGATGTGGTGCTGGCGGTCGTGCGCGAACGGATCGCGCGGGCGGCAGGCCTGCCGGTCCCCGGCCTGGAATGGACCCAGGTCCTGCACTATGCCGTGGGTCAGTCGTTCGACTGGCACGTCGACTGGCTGGATCCCGCCCTGCCGGGCTACGCCGCCGACCTCGCCGGGCGGGGGCAGAGGATCGCCACCTGTCTGGTGTTTCTCAATGACGATTTCGAGGGTGGAGAGACGGCGTTCGAGGCCGGCGATCTGAGGCACCGCGGGCGTAAGGGCGACGCCCTGCTCTGGGCCAATACCCTGCCTGACGGCTCCATCGACCGGCGCACGCGCCATGCGGGTCTGCCGCCGGTTTCCGGCGAGAAATGGGTGCTGTCGCAATGGCTGCGCGGGCGGGCGCCCAACGGTTGAGTGCCGTCAGATCGGCATCCGCATGATTTCCTGGTAGGCCTGGATGACCTGGTCCCGGACCGCCATTACGGTCTCAAGCGAAGCCTCCGCCGAGGAGATGGCAGTGACCACGTCGATCAGACTGCCCTGCCCCTGAACCACCGCCGTCATCTGGGTCTCGGCGGCGCGCGAGGACTGGGTCATGTCGCCCATGACGCTGGTCAGCATTTCGGCGAAGCCGGACGGTTGGGCCGCGCCGGTGGGGGCGGTGGGCATATCCGCGCCCTGGATCGCCGAATAGGCGCGCGCTGCGGCCAAGGGGTTCATCGGTCAGTCCCTATTTCTTGAGCAGGTCGAGGGTGCGGGCGTCCATCGACCGCGCGGTCTCGATGATATTGAGGTTGGCCTCATAGGCCCGCTGGGCCTCGCGCATGTCCATGGCCTCGACCAGGGTGTCGACATTGGGCCGCAGCACATAGCCCTCGGCATTGGCCGCCGGATGGGTCGGGTCGTATTCGGTCTTGAAGTCGCCCATGTCCGGCCGGACCTCGGCCAGGGAGACGCCGGTGACACCGTTGATCTCGCGCGCCTGGAAGACGGGGACCTGGCGACGATAGGGCTGGCCGCCGGCGACCTGGGCGGTCGACTGCGCATTGGCGATGTTCTCGGCGATGATCCGCATGCGTGACTGCTGGGCCTGCAGGGCGCTGGCGGCCACGGCCATGGCCGAATTGCGGGGTGGGATCGGGTCGGGCATCGGCTATTCCTCGATCAGCGGCCGGGGGGACGGGCGGCCATACGCAGCATCTGCATGGATTTTTGGTAGAAGCCGATCGCCGCATCATAGGCCATTCGGCTCTCGGCCATCTTGAGCATCTGCTCCTCGACGACGACGGAGTTCCCGTCGAGCGTGGTTTCCGAATCAGGTGCGGCCCGACTCTCGAACCGCGCCGTCGGGCCGGTCGGGGCGATATGCATGGCGCTGGTTCGGACCATCCGGAGCCCGCCGCCGGTGGCGAGGGCACGGGCGAAATCCGTCGGCTGGTGCAGGTCACGACTGACATAGCCGGGGGTGTCGGAATTGGCGACGTTCTGGGCGATCACGCGCTGACGCTCGTCCAGCCAGGTCAGGCGGCCCTTGATCTGGCTGAGCAGTGGCAGGTCGGTGAAGCCCACGGGCGACTCCCAATCCCGGCGCGAGAGACGCGGATCGCCTCTCCGGGATGGGCAGAAACTGCCGCCTGCATGGTTAACACGGGGTTATCTCAATGGGGCGTTAACCATGATCGCCGAAATCTGGGGCATGAATTTTTTCCTCGACCTCGCCAGGGGGATTTTTGCCCTCGCCTTCACCCTCGGCATTATCGGCTTCGCCGCCTGGGCCTCGCGGCGTTATCTGCCGCAGCTTCTGGCGCGGATCAGCGCCGAACGCGGCCAGCGGCGGATGAGCGTGGTCGAGACCCTGGTGCTGGATCCGGCCCGCAGGCTGGTTCTGGTCAGGATCGACAATGAGGAGCGGCTGCTGATCCTCGGCGAAGGTCGCGAGCTGATCGAACCGCGCGGGCCGGAGTCAGACCAGTGAAGGGTACAGGCCTTTTGCCTGCCCCGCCGGGGCAGGATCGTCGGCGCGGGTCGACGGCGGCGGGAAGGGAGAAGATATTCGCCCTCCCCACCCGCGCAGAGCTGAAGCGCGCCGCGATCCTGTCGCTGATCACCACCGGCTTCTGTCTGCTGTGGCCGCTGGCGGCCCTGGCCCAGGACCTGGCGGCAGCGGGCGGGTCCGGAGCCGCCATCAATGTCGACCTCGGCACCGGTGCCGGCCTGACCGAACGGGTGGTGCAGCTGGTCGGCCTGATGACCGTCCTTTCGCTGGCCCCGTCGATCGTGATCATGACGACCAGCTTCGTCCGGATCATCGTTGTGCTGTCCCTGCTGCGAACGGCGCTGGGCATGCAGCAGTCGCCGCCGAACGCCGTTCTGGTGTCCCTGGCCCTGTTCCTGAGCGCCATCGTCATGGCTCCGACCTGGCAGGACGCCTATGATTCGGGCATCCGCCCGCTGCTGGATCAGCAGATGGAGCTGCCCCAGGCCTTCGATGCGGCGTCAGAACCTGTGAAGACTTTCATGCTGGCACAGGTGGACCGGGACGACCTGGCGCTGTTCGTCAGGCTGTCCAATCTGGAGGCGCCCACAACCGCCGCGGATCTCCCTCTTCGCGTGGTCACTCCGGCCTTCATGATCAGCGAGTTGAAGCGGGCTTTCGAAATCGGATTTCTTCTTTTTGTTCCGTTTCTTGTGATCGATCTGGTGGTCTCCAGCGTGCTCATGTCCATGGGCATGATGATGCTGCCACCGGTGGTCATTTCCCTGCCGTTCAAACTGATCTTTTTCGTGCTTGTGGACGGCTGGCGACTGGTCGCCGGAAGCCTGGTCGAGAGCTTCCAGAGAGCGTCAGGAAGCGGATAGAATCCCACCCCGTGGGGGTTACAGCGCCGAAGTCGCTTGCCAAGGGCGATAAAAGCGGCGTCAATCCATCCGTCATCGTCCCTGAATCGGGACGAGCTTTCATCGGGAAACGACCCATATGACCACCCAAGCAGAACTCATTGCCGCCGTCGCCAAGGACGCCGGTGTCAGCCAGGCCGATGCCGGCCGCGTGCTCGACGCGCTCGTCAAGAACATCCACAAGTCGCTGACCGGCGGCGGCGATGTCCGCATCTCGAACCTCGGCGTGTTTGACACGGCCGCCCGTGCCGCCCGTGAAGGCCGCAACCCGGCCACCGGTGCGACCATCAAGATCGCCGCATCGAAGGCTGTGCGCTTCCGCGTTTCGAAGCCGCTCAAGGATGCCGTGAACAAGTAGGACCCCTCCCCGGTTCGCCGGGGAATCCCTACGCAGGACGGGCGGGTGCCGCGGGTCGGTTCCCGCCCGTTTTGGTTCTGAGTTCCGCCTTCATGGCCGCGACCCAGCCGGCGAAGGTGTCCGCCGAGGCGGCGAGGCTGGTGAAATCGCCCGGCAAGGCACTGTCGCCCGCGTCGTTGGCGAGGGCGATGGTCAGGGCGGTCTTCGCCCGCGCACCGGCCACGAACGGCTGATAGTTGCGCGACAGTCGGGTCAGGGCGGCGGGGTCATCGCTCAGGGAATAGCCGACCCCCGCGCGGATCAACCGGGCCTCCTCGCCGGCGCTGAGGGCGGCGGGATTCCGGAAGCGGTCGCCCAGCAACCCCTCATAGATCGCAGCGGCCGGTGCCCAGTTCCGCTGTTTCCAGAACACTTCGGCGCGGACTTCACGGGCCTCGGGTGATGCGTCGTCGCCCAGCACCTCAAGCGCATGATCGAACCGGCCCAGATCCATCAGGGCGCGGGCCTCCAGTGCGCGGCGCTCTGCGTTCAGGGGGGCCGGCAGGATGGTCGTGCGTGAGGCCCAGATCGCCTGCAGGGCCGGTTCGGGCTGGCGATCCATCAGATAGATCGCGGCGAGGTCCGTCGCCACCTGGGCCTTGGCCGCGCCCTCGAGCCGGTTCTCGACCTGGTATTTGAGCAGCTCGGACGCCTGATCCAGCAAGTCGACGTCGACCAGACGGCGGGACAGCCGGCGCACCATTTCGTCGCCGTCGGCACCGATGGGCGTCAGTTCCCGAAAATCGTAGAACAGGCCGAGAGCCTGGACAGGTTGAAGGCCGTCGGCCCCGCCCTCGAGGAACAGCATGCGGAAGGCGGCACCGAGATCCGCCTGGATTTCGGCGGCCCCCTCAAGCCGGTTCAGATTGGGGCCGGCCCCTTTCAGGGCGGTCAAGGCTTCGCGGTACAGGCCCTGCGACAGGTAGAGCTGACCCAGTTGTCGAATGACGGCCAGTTCCGTGGCATCGCCGCGCCAGCGCCAGCGGAGCCCCTCCAGCTCGCGGGCCGCAGCATCGGCCTTCATGGTTCCCTTGGCCAGGGACAGGCGGACGATCCCCAGTTTGGCGGGGACCGAGACAGCGTCCAGGGGTGCACGGCTGATGGCGGTGTACACGGCCAGGGCCCGCTCCGGCTGGCCGACCAATTCGAACAGCCGGGCCTGAATCAGACGGGCCGTGAGCTGGTCTGCCGCGGGGGCGTTCTGGCTGAAGCTGTAGGCCAGCAGTGCCCGGGCACCGTCGAGGTCACCCAACTCCAGGGCCGCCATGGCGTGGGCGGCACCAAAACGGGCGCGCCATTCGGCGGGAAACCCGTCCACCGCGGTAGCCCCGGCGTCGAAGGCCTGCCGGGCCGACTCCCAGTCGCCCTGGGTCGAGGCGATATAGCCGCGCCAGACCGCCGAGGCCGGATCGGCGGCGACGGCAGCGGAGGCGAAATCGCCCTGGGCTTCTTCCATCCGGCCGATCAGGGCGCGTGCAGCACCGCGCAGGCCGCGCAACTCCGGTTCACCCACCATGCTGGGGGCCTGGGAGACGATGCTGTTCAGGACACCGATTGCCTCATAGCCGAGGCCGGAACCCACCAGGAACCGGGCAAGGGCGAATCGCGCCTCGGCGGGTGCCCGGGGATCGTCGCCGGCGGCCATGGATTCCTGGACAGCCGCATCCTGGAGACGGCGGTGGCGCGCGATGAAACCTTCTTCACCGACCTCGGCCCATTCGGCCAGGATCAGGGCGGAATATTTCGCCCGACGCGGCGCGTCGCCCCCGGCAGCCGCCGCCTCGAGGGCAGCGGACGGCGGTGACAGGGTCAGGCCGCCCGGCCGACTGAGGGTGACCAGATCGCCATCGGCCTGGATGGCGAGATCGCTGGCCGGAGTCTCGACGGCCAGGCCGTGGGCTGTCGGCAGCAGGGACAGGTCTATGGTCCGGCGGCGGTCCGCAAAGCCCTTGCCGGGCGCCAGGGCCGTGACGGCGGCGAAGCGGTCGCCGACAAGCGGGTCGGTTAGCCAGACGGCACGGGTGGCACCGGCCATGCGGGCGACAAGGACCGGCTCCCCGTCATCGTCCCGATCGACAGAGACGCCTTCAACGGCGGGGGGCTGGCCGCCGATGGTCACGGTCCAGGTCGAACCCTGCGCAACCGCGGAAACGGCAAGGCCTTCGGGGGCGGCAATGCGGAGGGCAATATGGTCGGGCCCGGCGGTCCAGCGGGCATCGGTGACGGGGCCGAGCTGTCCGGCACCCGGCATGTCGAGGCGGGCATTCTTGTCGAACACCACCCAGACGGCCTCTCCGCGCCGGAAGACGGCGGCTCCGACCGGCGAGGGCCAGGCAAACGACAGGCTGACCTGGGCAGGGGTCGCCACGGCCGTGACCGGCACGGTTCCGGCCGCTGCGGTCTGGGTATCTGCCGGAGCGGCAGCGGGGGGCGTCGCATACAGGTTCAGCCAGACCGCCCCGTCCGCCGAGCCGGTGCGGGCGTCCGCCCCCTCGGCCAGGGTCAGGACCAGTTCGGTGCCGCCCCGGACGGCCCGGGTCTCAACCTTGTCCACACCTCGCGGCGGATCGACCTTGAGCCGCGATACGTCAGGCGCAGCGGTCGAGCCGATGCGGACGATGACGTTGCGGCCGTCCCGCCGGACCTGCGACCGGGCACCGATGACACCCGCGAATTCGATCCGGGTGAACTCGGTGTTGGAACCGATGCGGATCGCGATCGGATCCAGCGGCGCGGCGGCCTCCTGGGCCAGCGGTGTCAGGGGCGCGAACAGCACCGCACCCGCCGCGGCGGCAGCCACGGAGGTCTTGAGCATGCGTTTTCTGGCGGCGGCCCCGGACATACGCGCGCATACTCGCGCGAGGGGCCTTTCAGGGCGGTTAACGGATCATGACCGATCCGAACCGGATACAGGCCCAGGCCCGGGGTCCTGCGCCACGGGCCCTGCGACCCCGGGAAGGGTTGCGGCGAGGGTCCGGCAGGCCGACATGCGGTGCGCACGACCTGTCAGGATCCCCTTGTGACCGAACCTTCCTATCCCCGTCTGAACACCCTCGCAACCGGCCTGCGTTGCCGCTGTCCGCGCTGCGGCGAGGGCCCGCTGCTGACGGGGTTCCTGACCATCCGCGATGCCTGCCCCGCCTGTGGCCTGGACTACAGTTTCGCCGAACCGGCGGACGGCCCGGCCTTCTTCGGCATG
>JBEIJS010000034.1:0-18995 GCA_040380105.1 Caulobacteraceae bacterium
GCTCAGCTGGGCTCTGCTGATCGGTGGTGTGTCGATGGGCGACCAGGTGGCCCTGCTGAACAAGGGCGTCGACGTCCTGATCGCGACTCCTGGCAGGCTTCTGGATCTGTTCGAACGCGGCAAGGTCATGCTCAACGGCGTCGAGATCATGGTGATCGACGAAGCCGACCGCATGCTCGACATGGGCTTCATTCCCGATATCGAGCGCATCTTCAAACTGACGCCGCCACGTCGCCAGACCCTGTTCTTCTCAGCGACGATGCCGCCCGAAATCACCCGGCTGACGACCCAGTTCCTGAAGGACCCGACCCGGCTGGAAGCCTCGCGCCCGGCCCAGACCGCCGACACCATCACCCAGTATCTGGTCCGCATCCCGACCAGCGACCCCAAGGCAAAGCGGGCCGCACTGCGGGCCCTGATCGGCCGCGCCGATGTGCGCAACGGCATCGTCTTCTGCAATCGCAAGACTGAGGTCGACGTTGTCGCCAAGTCGCTGAAACAGCATGGTTTCGATGCCGCGCCGATCCATGGCGACCTCGATCAGTCGCTGCGCATGAAGACCCTGGCAGCCTTTCGCTCGGGCGAACTGAAGCTTCTGGTGGCCTCCGACGTCGCCGCGCGGGGCCTCGATATCCCGGACGTCAGCCACGTCTTCAACTATGATGTGTCCCACCACGCCGACGACTATGTGCACCGGATCGGCCGGACGGGTCGTGCGGGCAAGCTGGGCCAGACCTTCATGATCGTGACTCCGGCGGACGACCGGTCGCTGGACAAGGTCCTTAAGCTGATCAAGATGGACCCGGAAGAACTGGTCCTCGACGGCGCAGACTTCTCCCCCGGGAAGACACAGCCGCGTCGGGATGCGGATCGGCCCGAGCGTGCACCGGCCGGCGGGCGAGGCAGAAGTTCCCGGGCAACGCTTCAGGACCCCGCCGGGCCGCCGGAAGGCCTCGGTTCGGTTCCGACCAGCGAGCCGACCATGAAGCCAGCGGCAATGGAAGCGTCCACGGCGGACGCGCCTGCATCGGAACCGGCCAAACCGCGCCGAACCCGCAGTCGTCGTGGCTCCCGGTCAACCGCCGACGAAGCAACCGGGAGCGTCGAAATCCAGGCCGCCGCACCCGTCGCTGCAGTGGCCCCGACACGGGCGGCTCCTCCCTCCCCGGATCGACCGGTGCAGGAGACTCACCTGCGGCAGTCAGACCGTCGAGGCGACCGCGCGGGCGCTGAGCCCAAACACTCGAACGGACGGCCATTCGGCGAGGGCGACATCCCTGCCTTCCTGCGCCGACCGGCTTCCATCAAGAGTTGAAAACACTCCCAATTCAACGGTCATCGAACCAGATTTAACCGGTCGTTACGGAACCGCGGCTAGGCTCGTTTTTGGGTCGCGTCGGGCGGTCAGGCGAGGACTCGGTATGGCGGATAAGCTGGAAACCACGCTTCGGGGACCGGAAGCCTACGGTTTGGCCCGCCGGGTCATCGAAGCGATGGAGTCGGCGGGCGTCTGGCCTACGCCACTGAATTTCGAGATCTGGGTCCATTATCTCGGCACCCCGGAAAGTCCCCTCGGCCGGGAGATCAATCGCATTCTGGCTGCCTCGGAACCCTTCACGGAGGCTACAGCCGAGATTATTGCAGCTGAGTACCTGCCTCGCGGGCGATTGAGCGAGGAGATACGCGATGCCGGCCAGGTGCTGGATCGGGAACTGTCCAGCGTCTCCGACGCCATCTCAAAGGCCCACAAATCGCAGGCCACCTTCGGACAGACCCTGGACAAGGCCGCGACGAGCATCGAGATCGCAAGCGGTGATGCCGGCCTTAAGGCCATCGTCTCAGGTCTGTCGTCGGCGACGCGCGAGGTCCGACGCGAGAGCGAAACGCTTGAAAACCGCCTCGAGGCCTCTACCCGCGAGATCGCCCGTTTGCGTGATCACCTTGAACAGTTCCGCCGCGACGCGATGACCGACGCCCTGACTAATCTGGCCAATCGCAAGGCGTTCGACGAACAACTGGATGCCGCCTGTAGCCAGGCCGAAGCCGAGCATGGGGCCCTGACACTGGCCGTACTCGATATCGATCACTTCAAGCGATTCAACGACACCTGGGGGCACCAGACCGGCGATCAGGTGCTGCGCTATGTCGCCAGTGTAATGGGTCGGATGGCCAAGGCCCCCCGGGTTGCGGCCCGGTTTGGCGGCGAGGAATTTGCCATAATCTTCCCCGGAGAGAACCCCGGCGAGGTCCATCAAGTGCTCGAAGCCATCTGCAAGGAAATCGCATCCCGGTCGCTCCGGCGTCGGTCGACAGATGACGAGCTGGGTGCCGTGACCCTGTCCGCCGGCTTCGCGCATCGACGCCCGGGCGAGACAGCCTCCTCACTTCTGGAGCGCGCGGACACCGCCCTCTACGCTTCCAAACATGCCGGCCGGAATCGTGTCACGAGCGCCGATGCTATGGATCAGGCCGCCTGACGCCTTCCGCTTCTGCTGTTTCGCGTCATAGTGGACCGATGCGCAGCCTCGCCTTCAACGTCGCCTACTGGCTTCTGTCGATCCTCTACGCTTCCGCTGCGGCCTTTGCCGCCCTTGCTCCCGGACGCAAGGCGACCAGCTGGATCATCCGCCGTTATGTGAAGCGGATGGTGCAGGCCATGCGCCTGCTGGCCGGGATCCAGCTTCAGGTCCGGGGTCGCGAGCGTCTGCCGCCCGGTGCCTTCATCGTCGCCTCGAAACACCAGAGCTGGGGCGACGGCTTTGCGACCTACGACCAGTTCGACGACCTCGCCTTCGTCACCGGGGACCATCTGGAGAAGTTTCCGCTGCTCGGCACGGTCCTGCGCAAACTGGGCGCTATCGTCGTCAACAACTGCGGGGGCCGGGAAGCGCGCGAGGCGCTGAAGCATCGCTCGGCCGACGCGCATGCCGCCGGCCGGAAAATCCTGATCTATCCCGAGGGCAATCTGGCCAAGGTTGGGGAGAAGTTCCGATATCGCTCCGGCGTCTGGCATATGTACCGCGACTTCGACATGCCGGTCGTGCCCCTGGCAACCAACCTCGGGCTGTTCTGGCCACAGGAGGAGTTCCGCAAGAACCCCGGCACTGCAACGCTGGAGTTCCTCGATCCCATTCCGACAGGGCTGGGCAAGGAGGAATTCCTCGCCCGGCTTGAAGCCGCGGTAGAAGGCAAGACCGCCGAACTTGTGGCGGAGGCGACCGGTCAGCCGATCACAGAGGCGGTGCAGGTGCTCGCACCCGATGAGGCGGCAAGAGCCGCCAAGCTGGCGAAAGCGGCCTAGGCCGCCGGGATCACCGCACCATCGTATTTCTGCGCGATGAAGTCCTTGACCGCCTGGCTGCGCAGCATGGCCGCCAGCGCAACGATGCGGGGATCCGTCCGGTTGTCCGGCCGGGCCACAAGATAGTTCACATAGGGGCTGTCAGCGCCCTCCAGCGTCAGGGCGTCAGTGCGCGGCTTCAAGCCGGCGTCCAGGGCATAGTTGGTGTTGATCACCGCCATATCGACCTGATCCAGCACCCGCGGCAAGGTCGCTGACTCCAGCTCGCGGAAGCGCAGGTTCTTCGGATTCGCCACGATATCGCGCAGGGTCTGCAGCGGATTGACCGGGTCCTTGAGCCGGATCAGTCCGGCCTTCTGCAGCAGGATCAGCGACCGGCCGATCGACGAGGCGTCGTTGGGGACGGCCACCTCGGCACGGTCCGGCAGTTCGGCGAGCGTCCGGAAGCGCCGCGAATAGGCTCCCAGCGGCTCGACATGGACACCCGCCACGGTGACGAGGTCCGAACCGCGCGAGGCGTTGAACTCATCGAGATAGGGCTTTGTCTGGAAATAGTTGGCGTCCAGACGCCCCTCGGCCAGCTGGGTGTTGGGCTGGACGTAGTCGTTGAACACCTTGATCTCGATCTGGATGCCCTCGGCCGCCAGCAGCGGCTTGATGTGTTCCAGGATTTCGGCGTGCGGGACCGCCGTCGCGCCGACGATCAGCGGCGCGTCGGCATCGGCCTTCTTCGCGGCACCCTGCCCGCAGGCGGCGAGCACCAGCGAAGCGGCGGCGAGGGTCAGGAGCGAACGGCGGATCATGGGCGAGCCTTTCGGGGAAGCGATCAGCGATGGGAAACGGCGGCGACCAGACGGTCACCGAGCATCTGGAGAACCTGCACCAGCAGCAGCAGGAGCACGACGGTCACGACCATGACATCGGTCTGGAACCGCTGATAGCCGAAGCGGATGGCCAGGTCGCCCAGCCCGCCCGCCCCGACCACCCCGGCCATGGCGGTGTAGCTGACCAGGGCGATGGCGGCGACCGTCGCGCCGGCGAGGATGCCGGGCATGGCCTCGGGCAGCAAGGCCCGGGTGACGATCTGGAAGGTCGAGCCGCCCATGGCCTGGGTCGCCTCGACCACACCCTTGTCGACCTCGCGCAGCGCCGTCTCGACCAGCCGGGCGTAGAAGGGCGCGGCCCCGACGACCAGCGGGGGAATGGCTCCGGCCACGCCCAGCGAGGTTCCGACCAGCAGCACTGTGATGGGCAGCATGACGATCAACAGGATGATGAAGGGCACTGACCGCAGGATGTTGACGACCAGCGACAGCAGCGCGTTCACCACCGGATTGGCTGCCAGCCTTCCCTTGCCGGACAGGTACAACAAAACGCCCAGCGGAATGCCGAAGAGCACCGTCAGCGCCATCGATCCGCCCAGCATCAGCAGGGTGTCGCGCGACGCCCGCGCGATCTCCGGCCAGTCGATATTGACGAAGAAGGCCTCCATCATACCGCCTCCACCATCACACCGCGGGCCGTCAGCTGCGCGACCGCGGCCTCGGCGTCGCCGCCCGTGAAGGCCACCACCAGCTGGCCATAGGGTTCGCCCCGGATGCGGCTGATACGGCCTGACAGGATCGAATAGTCCACGCCCACCGAGCGCGCGACACGGCTCAGTTCGGGCTCATAGGTCGAGCCGCCCCGGAAGGTCAGTCTGGCCAGCCGTCCACCCGGCGGCACGTCGGCGGCCTCGAACCCCTCCTCACCCTCGGCCAGCATGGCGCGGGTCGCGGCGTGCTGAGGATGCAGGAAGACGTCAGCGGTCGCCCCCTCCTCCACCACCCGGCCGTCCTTGAGCACCGCCACCCGGTCGCAGACGCGGCGCACCACCTCCATCTGGTGGGTGATCAGGACGATGGTCAGTCTCAGATCGCGGTTCAGCTGGTCGAGCAGCGACAGGATTTCGTCCGTCGTCTCGGGATCCAGGGCGCTGGTCGCCTCATCGCACAGCAGGACGCCAGGTTCGCAGGCGAGGGCCCGGGCGATGCCCACTCGCTGCTTCTGCCCGCCGGACAGCTGTGCGGGATGCTTTTTCGCATGGTCCGAGAGGCTCAGCTGCTCCAGCAGGTCCGCCACACGCCGGTCGATCTGCGTCTCTGCCCGGCCCTCCAGCCGCAGTGGGAAGGCTACATTCTCTGCGACAGTTTTTGCGTTCAACAGATTGAAATGTTGAAAAATCATGCCGATCCGCCGCCGCGCGGCGCGCAACTCGGCCGGCGAGAGACCGGTCATGTCACGCCCGTCGACAGTCACCCGCCCGGCGTCCGGCCGTTCCAGCAGATTGATCGTTCGGATCAACGTTGATTTCCCGGCCCCCGACCGCCCGACCACGCCGAACACCTGTCCGGCGCCGACCGTCAGGTCGACGGCGTCCAGCGCCAGGCGCTCGCCCGCCGCGCTCCGGAAGCGCTTCGTCACTCCCTCAAGCCGGATCATCAGTCGGCGTCCAGCGCCTTGGCGGGAATGATGGTGACGCTCTCGCCGCAGCCGCAGGCGTCGGTCTGGTTCGGATTCCGGAACACGAATTTCGAGGCCAGCTTCGTCGTCTCGTAATCGAGCTCCGATCCGATCAGGAACAGGATCGACTTGGGATCGACAACCACGGTCGCGCCCTTGTCGGTCACCACCTCATCCAGCGGCCCGATCTCGTCGGCGTAGGCAAACGTGTATTCCTGTCCCGCACAGCCCGCATTCTTCAGCCCGACGCGCAGCGCCTTGTGCCCACCGGCCTGGGTCAGGGCACGCACCCGTTCCGCCGCCGCCTCTGTGAGGGTGACGACAGCGGGTCGAGGGCGACGGGCGCGGGGCGTGGTCTGAAGCTCGGTCATCGGGAGGTCCATCAGAACATGTTCAGGGCCAGCTTGGCCTCGTCGCTCATCTTCGAGGGGTCCCATGGCGGATCGAAGGTCAGCTCCGCGCGCGCCGACTTCACGCCCTCGACCTTCTTCACCGCCTCCTCGACCCAGATCGGCATTTCGCCGGCCACAGGGCATCCCGGGGCGGTCAGGGTCATCTCGACCACCACGTCGCGGTCGTCAGACAGGTCGACCTTGTAGATCAGGCCCAGCTCATAGATGTCGACCGGGATTTCCGGGTCGAACACCGATTTCAGGGCCTCGATAATGTCGTCCGTCATCCGGTCGATCTCGGCCTGGGCCAGGGCGCTCTTCTGGGGCGCGTCCCAGGCTTCGGCAAAGGCCGCGCTGTCGGTCTTGGGGGTCATCGGGTCGCTCATGCGAAGAACTCACGTGCCTTGATCAGGGCGTCGGCGAAGGCGTCGGCGTCCTCGAGGGTGTTGTACAGGGCGAAGCTGGCGCGGGCGCTCGATGTGATGCCGAACCGGCGTGACAGCGGCTCGGCGCAATGCAGGCCTGCCCGCACGGCGACGCCGTAGCGGTCCATCACCTGCGCAATGTCATGGGCATGCGCCCCCTCGACGGTGAAGGTGAAGATCGCCCCCTTGCCCGCCGCCGTGCCGATCTCGGTCAGCCAGTTCCGGCCGTCCAGCCGCTCGCGCACCCGGTCCATCAGCGCCCGTTCGTGAGCCCGTACCGCGTCGGCGTCGAACTGCTGCATCCAGGTGATCGCTGCCCCAAGGCCGAGGACTTCCAGGATCGGCGGCGTTCCCGCCTCGAACCGATGCGGCAGACCGGCGTAGGTCACCATATCCTCGGTCACAGTCGCGATCATCTCGCCGCCGCCCTGGTAAGGCGGCAGGGCCTCAAGCGCCGCGCGCTTGCCGTACAGTCCGCCGATGCCGGTGGGGCCGAACAGCTTGTGGCCGGTAAAGACATAGAAGTCGGCATCCAGCGCCTGGACATCGGGGCTGCAGTGCACCGCACCCTGGCATCCGTCGACCAGCACCAGCGCCCCGGCCGCATGGGCCTTATCCGCGATGGCGCGGACATCGTTCACCGTGCCCAGCACATTGGACATATGGGTGACGGCGACCACCCGGGCTCGCGGCCCGATCAGCGCGGCCAGCGCCGCCATGTCCAGCGACCCGTCATCCAGCACCGGAGCCCATTTCAGAACCGCGCCGAACCGCTCGCGCAGCATATGCCAGGGCACGATATTGGCGTGGTGCTCCATCTGGGTCACGACGATCTCGTCGCCCGGCTGGATCGATTGACCGATCCCCGCCGCGACCAGATTGATCGCCTCGGTCCCACCCTTGGTCCAGACGATCTGATCCGGGCTTTCGGCATTGAGGAACCGCGCCATTGTCTCGCGCGCGGCCTCGAAGGCCTCGGTCGTCTCATTGGCCAGGGTGTGCAGGCCTCGGTGGACGTTGGCGTAGGAGTGCTCCATCGCCGCCGTCAGGGCATTGATCACCGCCCGCGGCTTCTGCGCCGAGGCGGCCGAGTCGAGATAGACCAGCGGCTTGCCGTTCACCGTCCGCGACAGGATCGGGAACTGGGCGCGCACCGCATAGGGGTCAAAGAGGGTCACAGGCGAGCCGTCAGCCATTCCCGCACCACCTCTCTCGCGCCTTCGTGCTCGATCCGGTCGACCACCTCGATCAGGAAGGCCTGCGTCAGCAGCGCCCGCGCCTCGTCGGCGGAAATGCCGCGCTGCTGCATGTAGAACAGGGCGCTCTCGTCCAGATTTCCGACCGTATTGCCGTGCGCGCACTGCACGTCGTCGGCATAGATCTCCAGCTCCGGCTTGGCGTCGATCTCGGCGCGTTCGCCGAGGATCAGGGCATGGTGGCCCATGCGGGCGTCGGTGCCGTCGGCCCCACGCTCGACGATGATCTTGCCCTGGAAGACGCCGCGGGCGGTGTCGCGGACGACGCCCTTGGTGAGTTGGGAGGTGATGCCGTTCAGGCCGCCGTGCGACACCACGCTGGTCAAGTCCGAATGCCGTGCGCCGTCCAGCAGATACAGGCCGTCGATCCGCACCTCGGCACCTCCGCCGGGATGGGCCAGGCGGGTCTCATGCCGTTGCAGTTTCGCGCCGGTGGTCAGCACGGTCTGGGCAAGATGCGCGCCCTCGCCCAAAGACACCTCGGCCGTCGCGATCGACACAGCGTCTTCGGCATCGTCCTCGATCACCACCCGCGTCAGGCGCGCGCCCTCGCCGAGGTTGATGTCCAGCGCGACATTGGACACATAGCCCGCCGCCCGGCCCTCATAGCTCTCCAGCAGCAGCAGCGACGCCCCTGCCCTGACCTCGACAGAAACCTTCGCCTGATGCCCCGTGCCGTCTGCCGTCGAGACAAACCGCAGGCGCGCAACATGGTCGCCCGGTCCCTCGGCGATCAGGCCGGAACGGCCCTCGCAGTGGCCGTTGACCACCGCCAGTTCATCCCCACCCAGCGCCGCAAACGGCCCACCCGGCGCGACATTGGCTTGCGGCGATACCGGCGGTGTCTCGCGCAGGATGCGGTGCAGGTCGGTGTATTTCCACGCTTCGACGCGCCTCGACGGGAAGCTGGAGACGTCCTTCAGATCAACGCGAACCGGCGCGTTCACGCCGCGGCCGGCAGGTATTTGTCATACCCTTCCGCCTCCAGCTGCAGCGCCAGTTCCGGTCCGCCGGACGCCACGATCCGGCCTCCGGCCAGCACATGCACCCGGTCGGGTTTGATATAGTCGAGCAGCCGCTGATAGTGGGTGATCACCAGCATGGCCCGGTCGGGCGAACGCAGGGCATTGACCCCCTCCGACACGATCCGCAGGGCGTCGATGTCGAGGCCGGAATCCGTCTCGTCGAGGATCAGCAGCGACGGCTCCAGCAGGGCCATCTGCAGGATCTCCATCCGCTTCTTCTCGCCGCCCGAAAAGCCGACGTTCAGCGGCCGCTTGAGCATGTCGAAGTCCATCTTCAGCGCCGCCGATGCCGCCTTGACCAGCTTCAGGAAGGCGGGGGCCGAGACCTCCTCCTCGCCGCGGGCGCGCTTCTGCGCATTCAGGGCCGTGCGCACGAAGGTCAGGGCCGGGACGCCGGGAATCTCGATAGGATACTGGAACGACAGGAAGACGCCCCTGGCCGCGCGCTCGGCGGGCTCCAGACCCAGCAGGTCCTCGCCCTTCCACGACACGCCGCCCTCGGTCGCCTCATAGCCCGGCCGCCCGGCCACGGCGTAGCCCAGCGTCGACTTGCCGGCCCCGTTCGGCCCCATGATAGCGTGTACCTCGCCCGCCGGAACGTCGAGCGTCAGGCCCTTGAGGATCGGCTTGTCGCCGACGGAGACGTGGAGATTGGAGATGGAGAGCATTGGAGTCACAGGTCTGACCGCGTCGAAACGAAGCCGTTGTAGATGAGGATGAAGACGACGAGAGCGCCGAGAACGATCTGACCAGCCAGCCACTGGCCCGAAGTCAGAAGGATCAGTCCAAGGCCGCCGAGAACGAGGAAACCGACCAGCCCGGCAAGCCCATAACGCCGAGCCTTCGGACCGCTGGGATAGAAGTGGCCAAACCGGTTCTTCCGGAAGAAGCGTTCGTGGAAACTGCTCACCCCACGCTCCCTTCCAGCGAGATCGCCACCAGCTTCTGCGCCTCGACGGCGAACTCCATCGGCAGCTTCTGCATCACGTCGCGCACGAAGCCGTTGACCAGCAGGGCCACGGCCTCCTCCTGCGACAGGCCGCGCTGCTGGGCGTAGAACAGCTGGTCGTCGCTCAACCGCGTCGTCGTCGCCTCATGCTCCAGCTGAGCCGAGCCGTTGCGGGCCTCGATATAGGGCACGGTGTGCGAGCCGCAGTCCTTGCCGATGAGCAGGCTGTCGCACTGGGTGAAATTGCGCACCCCGGTCGCCTTGGGATGCACCGACACCAGCCCGCGATAGGTCGAGTCCGACTTCCCGGCCGACACCGCCTTGGCGATGATCCGCGACTTCGAATTCTTGCCCAGGTGGATCATCTTGGTGCCGGTGTCGGCCTGCTGATGTCCGTTGGTGATGGCGATCGAATAGAATTCGCCCGAGCTTTCCTCGCCGCGCAGGATGCAGGAAGGATATTTCCAGGTCACGGCCGAGCCGGTCTCGACCTGGGTCCAGCTGACCTTCGACCGGTCGCCCCGGCAGTCGGCGCGCTTGGTGACGAAATTGTAGATGCCGCCCTTGCCCTCGGCGTCGCCGGGGTACCAGTTCTGGACCGTCGAATATTTGATCTCGGCATCGTCCAGCGCCACCAGCTCGACCACCGCCGCATGCAGCTGGTTCTCGTCGCGCATCGGGGCCGTGCAGCCCTCCAGATAGGAGCAGTAGCTGCCCTTGTCCGCGATGATCAGGGTGCGTTCGAACTGGCCAGTGTTCGAGGCATTGATGCGGAAATAGGTCGACAGCTCCATCGGGCATTTCACGCCCGGCGGGATGTAGACGAACGACCCGTCCGAAAAGACCGCGCTGTTCAGGGCCGCGAAATAGTTGTCCGAGACCGGCACCACCGACCCCAGATATTTCCGAACCAGCTCAGGATGCTCGCGCAAGGCCTCGGAAATCGGCATGAAAATCACCCCGACCTTGGCCAGCTCGGCCTTGAAGGTGGTGACCACCGAGACGCTGTCGAACACCGCGTCCACGGCGTAGCGCGCCGCGCCTTCGACGCCCGCCAGCACCTCCTGCTCCTTCAGCGGGATGCCCAGCTTGGCATAGATGGCGAGGATCTCCGGATCGACCTCGTCCAGCGACTTCAGCCCGGCCTTCTCCTTCGGCGCGGCGTAGTAGAAGAGGTCCTGATAGTCGACCGGCGTGTATTTCACCGACGCCCAGGTCGGCTCCTCCATCGCCAGCCAGCGCTCATAGGCGGCCAGCCGCCATTCCAGCATCCACGCCGGCTCGCCCTTCTTCTCGGAGATGAAGCGGACGATGTCGGCGCTCAGCCCCTTGGGGGCGTATTCCGTCTCGATGTCCGAGGTGAAACCGTGCTCGTACTTCTCCAGCGCGGCGACCGCATCGATGGTCTTCTGGACAGCGGCCATCAGGCGTCAGCTTTCTGGCGCTCAACCGTGCGGGCACGGTGTTTCGCATAGGCCTCGACCCAGGCGGCGGCGAACCGCTCCCAGTCCTCCCGGGTCGTGCCCCAGCCGCCCGAGACGCGCACGCCGCCGGTGGCCAGATGGTCCAGACCCATGGCCATGATGGTCTTGGAGGGCTTGGTCTTGCCCGAGGAACAGGCGCTGCCGGCCGAGACCATGACGCCCTGCAGATCGAGGGTGATCAGTTGCTGCGGGCTGTCCCAGCCCTCGACGGCCATGAACAGGGTGTTGGGCAGGCGCTCGGCGGCCCCGCCGATGATGATCGCCCCGGCGGTCGTGACGGCGTCAGCGGCCGCGTCGCGCCAGGCCGCATGGGCCATGGCCTCGGACAGATCACGCGCCGCGCAGTCAGCCGAGACGCCGAAGCCGGTAATGCCGGGTACATTCTCCGTGCCGGCACGCAGCCCCCGCTCCTGCCCTGCCCCGTGCAGGGTGCGAATGATCGGCGCGCCGTCCTTCGAGATCAGCGCGCCCACGCCCTGCGGCCCGCCCAGCTTGTGCGCCGACAGGGTCAGGGTGTCGGCACCCAGCGCCCGCATGTCGACCGGGATCTTGCCCGCCGTCTGGATGGCGTCGACGTGCAGCCAGCCGCCGGCCGCCCGCACCAGAGCCGCCGCCTCGGCGATCGGCTGGATTACGCCGCTCTCATTGTTCGCGTGGTGGATGGCCACCAGCGCCCGGCCCGGACGCCCCAAGGCTCCCGCCAGCCACTCCAGATCGACCACGCCGCTGGCATCCACCGGCAGGATCTCGACCGGCACACCGCTGGCGTTCGCCGCCTCGGCCACACAGGGATGTTCGGTGGCGCTGACGATCAGCCGCTCGCAGCCCGCCGCAATGGCGCTGGCCACGGCCTGGGCGTTCGATTCCGTGCCGCCGCTGGAGAAGACGACTGCGGTCGGGTCAGCCCCGACCAGATCGGCCACCCGGGCCCGCGCCGTCTCGACCCGCGCCCGTGCCCGCCGCCCGGCCGCATGGACCGCATTGGGATTGCCGCCGTCGGCCAGGGCCTCGGCCATCGCCACCTGAACCTCGGGCCGGACGAGGCCCGAGGCATTGTAGTCCAGATAAATGCCGCTCACGCCGCCACTCCGATGCCGGTTGCGGCGTCTGATCCAGTTGTCCGGCGCCGCGCCCCGGTGCGGTTCATCACCACATCCTCCAGCGACACCCCGGCCAGATAGCGGTGGATCTCGTCCCCGAGGTCTTCCCAAAGATTGTGGGTGATGCAGCGCTCGCCGGCCATCATACAGCCCTTCGGCGAGGAATGGCCGACGCAGCGAGTGGCGCGGATGGGTTCGTCGACGGCCAGCACAATCTCGGCCACCACCGTTTCGTGGGCCCCCTTGGCCAGGCGGTAGCCGCCACCGGGTCCGCGCACGCTCTGCACAAGACCGCTCTTCCGGAGACGGGCGAACAACTGCTCCAGATAGCTCAGCGAAATCTCCTGACGCGTCGCAATTTCGGCCAGCGAGACGGCCCGGGCACCGCCCTCGCCCTGCCCGTTCCGGGCCAGATCGGCCATCGCCATCACGGCGTATCGTCCCTTGGTCGACAGGCGCATCGTCCACCTTCAAAAATCGCGCGCTTTTCAGGGGTCCTGTGCTAGAACCCGCGCCTTCACGAAGGCGTCGACGCGCACGGGGGACTTAGAAAGTCCTACCCCTGCAGTCAAGTATTACGCAGTTGCGAAACGACAGTTGAACACGGAAATCCGTCGCCCATGCCCGAAGTCATCCTGCCCGGCGCCTCTGGCCGTATCGAAGGCCGCTATTCGCCCGGCAAACGCCCGAACGCACCGATCGCCCTGATCCTGCATCCGCACCCCAAGGCGGCCGGGCATATGAACAACCCGGTCACGGTGACCCTGTACCAGCTGTTCCAGAAGCGCGGCTTCGCGACGCTGCGGTACAACAGCCGCGGCGTGGGCAAGTCGCAGGGTGAGTTCGATTCGGGCATCGGTGAGCTGGCCGACGCGGCCACGGCCCTCGACTGGCTCCAGTCCAACAATCCCGGGGCCTCCCAGACCTGGGTCGCCGGCTATCAGTTCGGCGCCTATATCGGCATGCAGCTGCTGATGCGTCGTCCCGAGACGGACGGCTTCATATCGGTCTCGCCCCCGTCGAACATGTACGACTTCAGCTTCCTGGCCCCCTGCCCGGCCTCGGGCCTGTTCCTGCACGGCACCAATGACACCGTGGTCCCGCCCGTCGAGGTCGAGCGGGTGGTCAACAAGCTGCGCACCCAGAAGGGCATCATCATCGACTATGAGCTGGAAGAGGGCGCGACCCATTTCTGGCAGGACCACATCGGCGCCGTCGAAAGCCGCGTTGGCGCCTATCTGGACAAGCGGCTGACCGAAAAGCCGGCCTGACGCACGCGCCCCACCCCCGTCACCCTCGGGCTTGACCCGAGGGCCAGACTGTCCGGTGCTCCGTCGACAGGCCTGCGAACAGCGGCCGGAGGGCCGTCCCCGGCGCACAGCTCGCGACCACCTCTGATCCTCGGGTCAGGCCCGAAGATGACGGGTGCAGATGATCAGTACAGCAGATACGGCTTCCGCAGCTCCACCCACGCCGCTTCGTCCGGCCCGGCCAGCGCCTCCAGATCGGCCGGCGTCGCCACCGGATCGTCGACCCATTCGCGCAACCCGGGCCCGCCGTTGATCACGTCGATAGCCAGCTTGTCGAAGACGTATTCGTACGGAAAGTCGCGCCACAGGGCGTAGTCCGGATACAACCGCCGGATCGCCTTGAACCCCAGCGCCTGCAGCCGCCACGGCCGGAACGCGGCATGGTCATAGGCCGGGTCGTCGACATGGATCTGCACGCCATTGCAAAGCTGGTGCACATGCTTGTGGAAGGTCGGCTCGAACCAGCAGTCGCGTAAGGTGCAGCCTTCCAGCCAATGCGGCGCGAACGCCTGCATCTCGGCGATCACCGCCCGGGCGTCGATGTCCGGTGCCCCGAACAGCTCCAGCGGGCGCGTCGTGCCGCGCCCCTCGGACAGGGTCGTCCCCTCCAGCATCACCGTGCCCGCATAGGCCCGCGCCATCGACAGGTTGGCGGCGTTGGGGCTGGGATTGATCCAGCTGCGCTCGCCGATCGGCCAGCCGAAGCCCGGTGCTGCATCCGGTGCCCATCCCTCCATCTCGATGACGCGGTATTCGACGTCCAGTTTGAAGTGGTCGATGAACCAGCGGCCCATCTCGCCCAGGGTCATGCCGTGCCGCATCGGCATCGGCCCCGCCCCGACGAAACTCTCCCAGCCCGGCAGCAGGGTCGTGCCCTCGACCGGCCGGCCGGCGGGGTTGGGGCGGTCCAGCACCCAGACTGCCTTTCCGTGCTTCGCCGACTCTTCCAGCACGTAAAGCAGCGTCGTCACGAAGGTGTAGATGCGGCACCCCAAGTCCTGCATGTCGACCAGCAGGACGTCGAACGTGCCCATCGCCTGACCGGACGGGCGGCGCACCTCGCCATAGAGGCTGAAGACCGGAATGCCGTGGCGCGGATCGGTGAAGTCCGGACTCTCCATCATATTGTCCTGCAGGTCGCCCCGCATACCGTGCTGCGGCCCGAACGCCGCCGTGACCTCCAGGTCAGGACAGGCCATCAGGGCGTCGAGCGAATGCGTCAGGTCCGCCGTCACCGAGGCAGGGTGGCCCAGCAGGGCGACGCGGCGGCCCTTCAGATCCGCCCGGAGCGCGGGCTCGGTCAGCAGGCGGTCGATGCCGAATTTCATGGAAGGTCCAGAATGAAGGAGTCGGGGTGATGGAAGTCAGGTCGGGCGGACGGATGGGCCAGTGCCCAGTAACTCATCTCGCCGTCGACGGTCTCTATCACGGCTGAAAGACCAAGCCGACGCGCACCATGCGGCAGTTCGATACGCGCCTCGAGTGCGACCATGTCGAACGCCCCGTCGAGTCCTTCCACGGTCGCGACCTCTTCTGCCGTTCGCATCCCGGCGCGAGGA
Organism: Caulobacteraceae bacterium; assembly: GCA_040380105.1. Classification (GTDB taxonomy): domain Bacteria; phylum Pseudomonadota; class Alphaproteobacteria; order Caulobacterales; family Caulobacteraceae; genus Brevundimonas. The sequence goes on from JBEIJS010000034.1 coordinate 15,304, forward strand.
CCATCAAAGCGATAGGATGCCCAACGGGTCGATGGCGAGAGGTTGTATTCGACATAACCGTCTTCGGTGGCCACGAAGACTTCGAAACAGGTATGCCGCCAGAGATCGTCGGCCCGTCCCTGCCTCGCCTCAAGGGGCCAGGCGATCCGGTCGACTTCGCCCTCGACCACAAAGCGCAGCCAAAGCAGCAGGCCATCCCGCTCGACATGAACCTCAACACCCATCGCGGGCGTGTTGGTCGTGACGGGATGCGGCTGCAAGATTGCCGTCGGAACCGGGGCTGTTCGCGCTTCCATAGGCCCGTGCTACACGCCACTCCCCTCCCAAGCCAAGCCTGAACCTATGACCGAGCCCGCCTTCAAGTCCGACTTCCTGCAAACCCTCCAGGCGCGCGGCTACATCCACCAGATAACCCACCCGGCCGAGCTCGACACGGCAGCGGCCGCCGGCGTGGTCACCGGCTACATCGGCTTCGACGCCACGGCACCGTCGCTGCACGTCGGCAGCCTGATCCAGATCATGATGCTGCGCCGGCTGCAGCAGGCCGGCGGCAAGCCCATCGTCCTGATGGGCGGCGGCACGACCAAGGTCGGCGATCCGACGGGCAAGGACGCCTCGCGACCCCAGCTGACCGACGAAACCATCCAGTCGAACATCGCCTCCATCAAGACGGTGTTCGAGAAATTCCTGACGTTCGGCGACGGCCCGACCGATGCGGTCATGCTCGACAACGACGCCTGGCTCTCGACCTACGGCTATGTCGAATTCCTGCGCGAATACGGCACGCATTTCACCATCAACCGGATGCTGGCCTTCGACTCGGTCAAGCTGCGCCTGGAACGCGAACAGCCGATGACCTTCCTCGAGTTCAACTACATGCTGATGCAGTCGGTGGACTTCCTCGAGCTGAACCGCGCCCGCGGCTGCACCCTGCAGATGGGCGGCTCGGACCAGTGGGGCAACATCGTCTCGGGCGTCGACCTGGTGCGCCGCGTCGACCAGAAAGCCGCCTTCGGCTTGACCACCCCCCTGCTGACCACCGCCTCGGGCGGCAAGATGGGCAAGACGGCCCAGGGCGCGGTCTGGCTGAACGCCGAACAGCTCAGCCCGTATGACTACTGGCAGTTCTGGCGCAACGTCGACGACGCCGACGTGGGCAGGTTCCTGCGCCTGTTCACCGACATGCCGCTCGACGAGGTGGCCCGGCTGGAGGCGCTGGAAGGTGCCGGCATCAACGACGCCAAGAAGACCCTGGCCGACGCCGCCACGACCATGCTGCACGGTGCCGACGCCGCTACGACGGCCCGCGCGGCCGCCGAAGGTGCCTTCGAGCGCGGCACCCTGTCGGCCGACCTGCCCACCGTCGAACTGCCGACCGCCGAGGTCATCGGTGCCATGATCGCGGCCGTCACGACCCGGGCCGGACTGACCGCTTCCAATGGCGAGGCCCGCCGCCTCGCCCAGGGCGGCGGCCTGCGCCTGAACGACGCGGCCATCGCCGACGGAGCCCGGCTGATCGAGGCGTCCGACGTCAATGCCGACGGTGTGCTGAAACTGGCCGCCGGGAAGAAGAAGATCGTCCTGGTCAAACCCATCTAATTCTCGAGAGATCTGAAATGCCGGACATTATCGAAGGTTCGAAAGCCCCCGCGTTCGACATGGCCACCGCCGGTGGTGACAGCGTTTCGCTGGACGCCCTGAAAGGCCGCAAGGTCGTGCTCTATTTCTACCCCAAGGCCGATACGCCGGGCTGCACGACCGAAAGCCAGGACTTCTCGGCTCTGGTTGCGGACTTCGACCAGATCGGCACGACCGTCATCGGCGTGTCCCGTGATCCGGTAAAGAAGCTCGACCGCTTCAAGGCCAAACACGATCTCAAGGTCGTCCTCGCCTCTGATGAACCGGAGGACGTGACGGAGGCCTTCGGGGTCTGGGTCGAGAAAACGCTTTACGGTCGCGCCTATATGGGCATCGAGCGGGCCACATTCCTGATCGACGGCACGGGCGTCGTTCGGCGGGTCTGGCGCAAGGTGTCAGTCAAGAACCACGCGGCGGAAGTCTTGGCGGCCACAAGATCGCTCTGATCACGGAACGATCCGTGCACCGGCAACGGGGTAACTGTCGTGACCTAGATTCGCGAACTCGCCTCTCAAGCGAATATGAGAGGCGAATACCAACGTTCTTCGCGTCTGGGCAATCGAAGGTGGTTAACAAGTTGTGAACAGACTTGTCCCGGGACTACAGCATGGCGCATAACCCTCCGTCGTGCGTTCCGGGGGCGTTGCGTAATGACCGTACAAGAGCCGACTGTCCGACCATCTCTGATCGGAACCTGGTTTCCGACCCGATATCTCTATCTGCGCGATGGCGACTCCGTCCGCGCCTGGGCCCTCACGCCCGGCAAGCAGGCCCTGGGTGCCGTGGCCGCAGTCCTGCTCGGTGGCTGGACCGTCCTGGCCTCGGGCAGCATGATCTTCGACATGGTGGCGCAGAGCCGGGCGGACCGCACCGTCGCCAGCGCCCGCGCCGCTTCTGAGCGGATGAACGCCGACCTGCAGGCCCGGCTGGACAGCGCCGTGGTGCGCATGACCGCCACGACCGGCTCGCTCGACGAAATGGCCCAGATGGTTGAACGCCGCCATGCGGCTCTGACCCAGGTGATGGGCATGTTCCGCGGCGTCGAGGGTGCCGAACAGGCCCTGCGGCCTGCGCCGGCCCTCAATCCCGAACGCTCGTCGCCGGTCCAGCGCATGATCGCCGTGCGGATGGATCAGGAGCGACTGATCGCCCGTGCCGAAACCGAGGCCCAGACCCGCGCTGAACGACTGCGTCTGGCTTTCCGCCTGGCCGGACTGAACCCGGCTGCCTACACGCCGCATGACGCGGCGCTTGGTGGACCGCTGGTCGAGGCCCGCGACCCACGGGCCCTGGCTGCTGTGCTGGACGTGGATGAGGCCTTCGCCGTGCGCATTCGCCACGCCGCCGACAACCTCTCCGACATGCGGTCCCTGGCCAGCGCGGCCGAGGGCATGCCCTTCCACCGCCCGACCCAGGCCCGCACGACTTCGGGCTTCGGTGTTCGCTTCGACCCGTTCAACGGCCGCCCGGCCCTGCATCAGGGTCAGGACTTCGCCGCGCCGCTCAACACGCCGATCTACGCCCCGGCTCCGGGAACCGTGTCTTTTGTCGGAGTTCGTTCAGGGTATGGCAACACCGTTGAGATAGATCATGGTCGCGGTTTCAAGACGCGCTACGCCCACCTGAATGCCACTGCTGTCCGAGCCGGGCAGCGGATCAAACTCGGTCAGCCTGTCGGCGCCATGGGAACCACCGGACGCTCCACGGGCGTGCATCTGCATTACGAAGTGTGGATGAACGGCCGACCTCAAAACCCCGCCCGCTTCATGAGAGCCGGAGACCAACTTGTTCAACAAGACTAAATCCCCCGCCCCGTCGCCCCAGCCCCACGCTGACAACGGTTCCGCGATCCCGCCGCTGCCCGATCTGCCGACGCCGGGCGGTTCGCCGGCCGCGCCGGTGCGCACCGCCTCTCCCTCGGCAGCCAGCCCGCGCGGCCTGTCGACCCTGTCATCGGACCTCCAGTTCGACGGCAGCATCTCGGGCGGCGGCGATCTTCAGATCGACGGCGCGGTCAAGGGCGACGTCCGTGTCGGCCGTCTGATCGTCGGTGA